>CADCDE010000045.1 GCA_902800065.1 uncultured Ruminococcus sp. | reverse complement strand
TATATACGGATTATTTATCGTATAGGAATTTCCAAATTTGATTTATATGTTTTTTATCTGACAATCAGCGTTTCATAGTTTATTCAAACTGCATAAGAAATTCGGCATATTCCGGATATCTGTCATATATCTTATTGCATACTCTTTCTGCACAATGTATGTGTTCACGAAGATATTTTTCATACATTTCCCGTTCTTCACAGCAGGTTTTGTTTTTATATCTGTAATCAAGTCTTGTGCTTCTTAAAATATCTATTGCAATCAGAATTTTATCCTTGCGTTTTAACGGGATTGTCATATTGTGCGATTCGACTTGATTAGCTTTGAAAATGCGGTCTATTACTGTCTGGTCAAAAAAATCTCCCGAGCGATAATTGTAATAAACTGGAGTACGGTAAGTTGCAGGCTGGTCGGGGAAATACCTGAACGCTTGCAGTAAAGCCTGGTGAATATACCGTCCCATCCAATTATATGATATATTTTCTCCCAAAATATCCGACGGTGTAACATATTTTTCTATTTTTATTGGATTAAAATGTGACCTTTCATTCCACGAAACATAGTGCAGTTTTGCACATACAGGAGAAAATATTTCGTCAATGCCTTTAAAATCTCCCAAATCTATGCTTTTCAGATTTTTTTCGTTTATGGCATATTTATGAATATCCATATACCAATCGCTTTCGGGCTGTAAACGGATTTTTTCTGCACCTGTTTCAAGTGACCATGGCAAAAGATTTCTTCCATGTATATGAACATCAGCATTTGTGTGAGAGTTATCCCATTTTATTTGATATGTGCCGTTATAGCTGTCTCCTTGTCTGTTATAAGTATCAACGAACAGAGGAAAAGCATATTCTGTTCCAACGCCCTCCACCGTGCAAAAATATTCACAGCAGTATGAACCGAAAGGATCTTTATCCTGTCTGAAAACAGGCTGAATAAAATCAACCGAGTGACATTTTGAAAAATCAAGTCGGCAAGTTGTATTTACGGAATTTTTAGCCATGTAAATATTACTTTCGTTAGGAAATACAATATCAGAACGATTGCCAACCGTTAATACGATAAAAGTATTTTTTTCTTTGGGAGGAATGAGAATCATTCTGTATTTTTGCTGAATTGGTGTAGCGTAAAAGGCACTGCCGTCCTTAAATGCAAAAAACGGATTTTTATATATCGGCTTATGCTTTTCAAAGTTGAACGAAAAGCCTTCAAGACCGCTTGAATAAAATGCCTGTTCCTCAATGCTTGTGATGT
Source organism: uncultured Ruminococcus sp. (assembly GCA_902800065.1). Lineage (GTDB taxonomy): Bacteria > Bacillota > Clostridia > Oscillospirales > Acutalibacteraceae > UBA1213. The sequence goes on along the minus strand of CADCDE010000045.1, from coordinate 14,190 downwards.
GGTCGGGAAATTCTATATACTTTAATGCCTTGCAGGCGTAAAAAGCTCTTTTTCCGATGACGTTGAGATGATACGGAAGATGTACTTCACACAAATTTCTTGCCAAAGAGAAAGTTTTTTCGGGAATAAATCTTATGACGTCCGAAAAAATAACACGCTTTATTATTTTACAGTTGAATATGTCATTGCCGATTTTGGCAATTTCCGAGGGCATTTCCACATCTTCGACATCAGTTTGAAAAAAACATTTATCTCCTATTTCGTTTACTTTCATACCGCCGATTTTACAGGGAACAATCACACTTGTTTCTTTTCCGTGATAATTGGTGATACGGACAGATTTTGATTTTTTGCGGAATGACCAGCCAAGTCTGACAGCTTCTTTCTCTGTAAGCTCAATTTTTTTAACTGATACTTCTTTCGGAGATTTATTATCGGGGTAATATACCCTTTCCTGACGTTCCATATCTTGGCCGAATATATTTAATTTTTCGGCAGTCTGATGATGGTTGATAATATGCTCCGGTAAATCATTTGTTTGTTTTTGTTTACTGAAAATATCTCTTAATCCCATAATTTAGTCACCTCTCAATATTCAATAATTTTATAATCCTTGTAAAAACAACCATTGTCTTTGATATTTGGTTCATTCAGATTTTTAACGATAGGATACAGTACACGGGCAGCACCGTCATCATATGTAAGATATGGTATGAAATTTTTGCTTATCTCATATTCGGGCGGAAACTGGTTTGATACCCAACCTGGATCGCACGAATATACAAAAATCCTGTCTTGTGCAAAATCCGCTGCAATGGAATGTGTCATCATATTTAGAGATGCCTTTGCCATGTTGGTATGAACGTGACGGGCAAGCTTTTGTTTGGTATTGAATCTTCCCTCAACGGAACTTACATTGATAATAAACTTATTCAAGGTGCTTTCATGACGCATATAACACCTTAAACCGTTTGTAAGCAGGAATGGTGCGGTAACATTGATAAGCTGTACTTCAAGCATTTCTCTTGCAGAAATGTCTTCGGGTTTCCTTACCCATGAATTATTCATTCCTGTTTCACCGTAATCGGAAATAGTGCCAAATGAAATAATGGAATTTTTTGTGTCTGTTTCTTTTGATAATAATACAGAAGAATTGTCCGTGTCAATTAAAAGCTGACGTTCATGGCTCTGCAATTTGTAGTAATATTCATTGGATTTTTTTACAGTCTGAGCAGCATTATTTATCAAAATATCTATTTTTCCATCGGAAATTTCTGCAATATCACTTATCAGTTCTGATATTCTGTCTACACGCAGAAGGTCAAATCCGATAATGAACAATCTGTCACGAAACTTAAGATAATCCCATTCATTCCTGTAATTTTCCAAAGCAGTTTTCGGATATCTTGTAATTGCGATCACATAAGCCCCTGCCCTGAGCAGACGCAGACATACAGCATATCCTATCTTTATTCTGCCTCCCGTTACAACAGCCCATTTCCCATCAAGATTACAATTTTTTTCACGCATACGATTATTTATCTCCTGGCATTCGGAACAAATACCGTAATGCTCTATATTTCTTTTTCTGCACATCAAACAAATTCTCATATCAAACTCCTTGACGATAACGATAAAACATTGTATAATAAAAGTATCGGTAGTTTATATAAAATCTCCCACCTCACGGGAAGAAACGGCTTGCCGTCCGATAAAAGGTATAGCTCAACGCAAGAGCAGTCCGTTCCGCTCGACGGGAAGACGGTGGTTTAACTCCACCGTCCTTTTTTATTATTTTAGCATTATAAAAACATTTTTCAATAGCAACCGTCAATCATTATAAACGGCGGTTTCGATCTTACAGAACATCACGAAAAGAGAGTATAGCTTTTCTTTTGATTTTTGTTTCTATGTCAGCGAGCCTTGTAGGAACAGGTATATGACTTTCATTATCAGTCAATCTCAATGCAAGTGTTGTTGCAGAATGTAATGATATATAATTTCCTACTGAAAGAAATATTGGTTTGACACAGTTTTGTGTTCTGATTGCACGTCCGTAAATTTCATCATTTATCACAATATCAGTATAACTACCTTTGTATATGCCGGGTTGGGTGTAATTAGTATTATTTATGCGGTAATATGTTTTTGCAACACCTATTGTAGGCTTATCTAAATAAAACGATGAATATGTTGCAATGCCCATGTGTCTTGGATGCAGATAACCGTTTCCGTCAAACATATAAATGTCGGGTATATTTTTGAGAAGCTTCACTGTTTGAGCAATTAAGGGAAATTCCCTGAACGATAAAAATCCCGGTATATACGGCACTGTTATCTCATCACTGCAATATTGCTTTTCAATTACGTTATGAGTATTTACATCAATTATCACTATACAGCATACGGCATATTCTTTATCATTTTCCTTCCAATACGCCAAGTCCACTCCCCCAACGGTTCTTATATAAGAAATATCAAATCTATCCTTGCATACTACTTTATCCTTTAACGCATTTTGTATTTTCAAATATTCTTCCTGCATCCTTACTTCACTCTCCTGATCATCAAACTGACGATTTTATTTTGATTCGCTTTTATCTATAAATAATTATAATATAGCTTTGCTGTTACTTCAAGTAAAAAATATTACAGATGATTTACAGTACCTGTGATATGTCTTCAGGGATGTCGGGAACCACTTTGTAACAAAATGAATACTATAACTATGGGATAGCTTTTGTGTTATATATAGAAATATATGTTATGAGGGAATAAAATGGAACAATGGTGGATTTTATGGGGGCTGATGATACCCTTTATCGGAACTGCAGCAGGTGCAGCAGTGGTTTTTTTGATGAAAAGCAGGATCGATGTTTGTGTGGAGAAGTTGTTGACAGGCTTGGCTTCGGGAGTTATGCTGGCGGCTTCTGTCTGGTCACTGCTGTTGCCGTCTTTGTCGTTGTCAGAAGACCAACCTGTGACATTTTTACCGGCAGTGACAGGTTTCTTGGCGGGTGTTTTGTTTTTAATGCTGACAGACAGGCTGATGCCTCATTGGCTTTTGAAAAATGGCAGAAAGAAAACGCTTTGCACGAAAAAAAACGGCATGATGATATTTGCTGTAACGCTGCATAATATACCCGAAGGCATGGCGGTGGGGATTGCGTTGTCAGCAGCGTTCTGCGGTCACAGCGGAATCACGGTGGCATCTGCTATAGCACTGTCGGTAGGTATCGCCATACAGAATTTTCCGGAAGGTGCCATTATTTCAATGCCTCTGAAATCAGAAGGCAGATCAAAGAAAAGAGCTTTTTTAACAGGTATGCTTTCGGGCGTAGTTGAGCCAATATTTGGTTGTATCACAATCTTGCTGACGAGTCTTATCATACCAATGATGCCATATTTGTTGGCATTTGCAGCAGGTGCTATGATTTATGTTGTGGATGATGAACTGATTCCGGAAGCTCACAGCGGCCGACATTCCGAATGGGCAACAATAGGCTTATCCATAGGATTTGCACTTATGATGGCACTGGATGTTGCTTTTGGCTGAGCATACTGCATCCGTAAAAAACGCACTTCAAAAAGAAGTGCGTTTTTTCTTGATTCATACATTTTGCCGGTCAACTCACCCAAACACGCACGTCAGGTATTTATTTCTATCAGCAGATGATGTTGTATAATAAAACTTGACACAACGAAGCCGAATCAATAAAATAAAAACGAAGAGAGGTTGTGTCAAAAATATGAGGACGGAAAAGATACAGATTTGCAATAATTTTTTATGGTGATAAGATGGGATATAATGAACTGATAAAAAATTTTGATGTTATACGGGATTATATGCGGGATTTTTATGTATATGGCTGGGGCAGCCGTGATGAGTATGACAAAAAAAGCAGCCGTACATATGATGATGCAAAAAGACGCATTGAAAACTGGCTTGGTGAATACATGAAATATCAATGGGATTCTGACGGAAAAAGAGTGTTTATTTCCGTTGATACGAGGAATACCGTGCATAATCCGCTTTATACGACTCTCAAAGCAAAAAGTTTTACTAACGGTGATATAACGCTTTTCTTTATTATATTTGATATTCTGCATGAACCGTCGGTTTATTTTCCGCTGTCGGAAATTCTGGATAAAATTGATGAAGAATATTTATCACGTTTTGAAGAAACAAAAATATTTGACGGTTCAACCGTCAGAAAAAAGCTCAATGAATATGTTTCCATGGGACTTCTTAAAACAAAAAAGCAGGGAAAAATTTTATATTATTCAAGAACGAAAAATATTTCTTTCAATAATACAGATGTGCTGCATTTCTTTTCGGAGATTATGCCGTGCGGTGCATTTGGAGCATTTTTGCTCGACAAACAGGAGGAATACAGGGATATTTTCACGTTCAAACATCATTATATCAATGCTGCACTTGACAGCGAGATAGTGTATTCATTATTTTCAGCCATGCACGAAAAACGGGAAATAGAAATTAAAAAAATTACCCGAAAGGGCGATAAAAGAATTTTACGGATAGTTCCGCTTAAATTGTTCATCAGCGTACAGAACGGCAGACAGTATCTTATGGCATATAAAAGGAGAAACAAGAGAATATCATCATACAGGATAGATTATATTTTTGATGTGAAGCCGCTTGAAAAAGCAGAGGATTTTGATTTTTTAAGAAACAAACTGAACGGTATGCAGCCTTTTCTATGGGGAGTAAGCACTCAGGGAAAAAATGCAAGGCGTGAAACAGTGGAATTTATTGTGCATTTTCAAAATGATGAACAGTATATATATGACCGTCTGCAAAGAGAAAAACGCTGCGGCACTGTCGAAAAAATAGATGACAGCCATGCAAGATTTTATGCGGAAGTCTATGATACCAATGAAATGCTGACTTGGATACGCTCTTTTATATGCAGGATAACTTATGTAAATTTTTCTGATAAAGAAATTGAAAGTCAGCTTAAAGCGGATATTGAAACAATGTACAGAATGTATGGGGTGAGCGAATGATATTCAGTGAGATATACAGTTCTTATTATAATGCGGTTTCACATATCATACGGGAGGCTTTGCAAAACCCTGTCAATGCGGAAAAAATAAGAGAAATCATTTTAAAATATGCCTTTGCGGAAAGTGTTTTGCCGATAGAGCAGGCTTTGAAAAATCAGGATTGGCAATTGATATTGCCCGATGGAAGAACACCTTTGAAAAATATCCCCGAAATACCGTTGACACTTCCTCAAAAACGCTGGATGAAAGCGGTATCTCTTGACAAAAGAGTAAAGCTTTTTGATGTTAATATGAGTTTTTTAGATGACATTGAGCCGCTTTTTACACAGGAGGATTATTATATATTTGACCGTTACAGTGATGGTGATGATTATGACAATGAAAAATATATATCAAATTTCCGCATGATACTTTCGGCTGTACATGACCGTAAACCGCTTGATATTACTGTGAAAAACAGGAAAAATCATGAAGTGGCATTTATGGTAATGCCCGAAAAGCTGGAATATTCCGAAAAAGATGATAAATTCCGTTTGTTGACAAGCGGCAGTTGTGCGGCATCTGTGATAAATCTCGGTAGAATTGTTTCATGTTCATTCCACGAAGGAGAATTTAAAACTGAAAAGGGAAAACGAAATTCAGACAGACTTTGTTCACTGACACTTGAACTCGTGAATGAAAGAAATGCCCTTGAAAGAGTTATGCTGCATTTTTCGCATTTTGAAAAGACTGCCGAAAAGCTTGATGAAAAACATTATCGTTTGACTATTCGATATGCACAAAGCGATGAAACGGAAATTCTTATACGGGTACTTTCATTCGGACCGTTAGTAAGAGTGACTGCACCCGAACGATTTATCAAAATGATACAAAAAAGACTGAAAAGGCAGAAAAGCTGTGGACTTTGAAAAGTTCGCAGCTTTTTTTCCACGATAAATCGGAAATCATATGCTATCATATATTCAGTAAACAGAATGGAGTGATAAAAAATGCTGCTGACAATTACTATGAAAGGAAAAAATACGGAAAATCTTGGATATTTACTGCATAAAAATCCTTGCAGACCACAATTATTTGATTTGAGCTTCGGAAAAGCGTATGTGTTTTACACAGAAGTTTCGGATACAAGAACGACAGCCGCACTTCTGCTGGAACTGAATCCGATAGACCTCGCAAGAGGAAAACTTGGTTCAAAAGACGGTGGACTTTTTGATTATGTGAATGACAGACCTTATGTTTCGTCATCATTCATGAGTACGGCAATCAATCGTGTATTCAGTACAGCCATGAACGGCAAATGCACAAAATTTCCCGAACTTGCGGAAAATGACTTTGATTTTGAAACGACTGTATATAACCTGCCTGTGAAAACTCAAAAGGACTTTGTAAAAGACGTTTTTACACCATTGGGATATGAAATAAAAATGCGTGAAAGCGTTCTTGATGAAAAATTTACGGAATGGGGCGAAAGCTGTTATATTGACCTGACACTTTGCGGAAATGTGAAACTGTCCGATATGCTGAATCATCTTTATGTGTTGATACCCGTTTTTGACAGGCAAAAGCATTATTACATGAATGAAGATGAAATGGATAAATTACTTCGTCACGGTGAAGGCTGGCTTGCAGTTCACCCTCTCAGAAATGCGATAATAAACCGTTATTTCTATAAGAAAAAAGGCTATGCCGATAAAATGATAGCAAGGCTTATGGAAAATGAAGCGGAAGAAACAACTGTAAATGAAGAAATAAGTCAAAAGAAAATTTCATTGAATACCCAAAGAATGGAAGCGGTTAAAAAGACTGTGCTTGCAAGCGGTGCGGAAAGTGTTTTGGATATAGGCTGCGGTGACTGCAAACTTACTGCTCTGCTTTTACATGAAAGCCAGATAAAGAAAATTACAGCGGCAGATGTATCTGTGAGTGTTCTCGAAAAAGCAAAGCAAAGACTGAATTATGACAAGATGCCGCTGTATCTCAAAAATAAACTTACGCTGATACAAGCCTCTTTGATGTATAAAGACGAGCGTTTCAGGGGGTTTGATACAGCGTGTGTAATAGAAGTAATTGAACACATGGACTTGCAGAGAATACCGTTTTTTGAAAAAGTCTTGTTTGGAAGTGCAAAACCTAAAACAGTTATTTTAACAACACCTAATAAAGAATACAATGAAAATTATCCGACACTTGAAAAGGGGGCTTTGCGTCATTCAGACCATAGATTTGAATGGACGAGAGCAGAATTTCAGGCATGGTGTGAGCATATTTGCAAAGAATTCAATTACACAATAGAGTATCAGAATATAGGTGAAACTGATGAAAAGTACGGTTCACCAACTCAGATGGGAGTGTTTAAAATATGCGTATAGAGATACCGGAATTTGCTGTTGTTGCCATGATAGGGGCTACTTCAAGCGGAAAAACTACCTTTGCACATAAGCATTTTTTGTCAACGGAAGTGTTATCATCGGACTTTTTTCGTGCAATGGTATGTGATGACGAGAATAATCAGAACGTTTCAAAAGATGCGTTTGACCTGTTATATTATGCCGCAAACAAGCGTCTTGACCGTATGAAAACAACTGTCATAGATGCGACAAATTTACAGCCGTCTGCAAGAAAACAGGTGATTGACCTTGCACATGAACAGAATGTTCACGCTGTAGCAATTGTTCTGAATTTGCCCGAAAATGAGCTTTTAAAGAGGAATAAAGAGAGAACTGAAAGGAATGTTCCCGAAAGAGTAGTTAAAAAGCATTGTACAGACCTGAAAAGATGTATCAAATATCTTAAAAAAGACGGTTTCAGATTTGTATATGTTTTGAACTCTCAGGAAGAAATTGACAGCGTTGAGATTGTGCGTACAAAATTATGGAATGACAAAAAAGATGAACATGGACCTTTTGATATAATAGGAGATGTTCACGGCTGTTACGATGAACTGAAAATGCTTCTTGAAAAGCTGGGATATATTCAGAAAAATGGTGTATTCATGCACCCTTACGGCAGACGAGCGGTATTTTTGGGAGATTTATGCGACAGGGGAATCAAAAATATTGAAGTTCTTCAACTTGTCATGGATATGGTGAAATCAGGAAATGCCATAGCTGTTCCCGGAAACCATGATGTAAAGTTATTAAAGTATCTCAAAGGAAAGACAGTTCAGCAGACTCATGGACTTGATATAACCGTTTCACAGCTTGAAAGTCAAAGTGATGACTTCAAAAATGAAGTCAGGGAATTTCTTGACGGTCTTGTCAGTCATTATGTGCTTGATGACGGGAAATTAGTCATTTCTCATGCAGGGATAAAAGAGGAATATATCAGCAGAGGTTCTGCAAGGGTGCGTGATTTTTGCCTTTACGGTGAAACGACAGGCGAAACAGATGAATATGGTTTGCCTGTAAGATTGAATTGGGCGGCAGATTATCGTGGCAGGGCAACTGTTGTATACGGTCATATTCCACAAACGGAAGTGCAGGCTGTGAACGGCACCTTCTGTATTGATACAGGCTGTGTATTTGGTGGAAGTTTAACAGCATTCCGCTATCCTGAGAGAGAATATATCAGCGTAAAAGCGTTGCAGCAGTATTATGCTCCCACAAAACCGCTTGATGAAAAACAAAATGATACTGATGATATACTGAAATTGGGGGATATTGACGGAAAGCTGTATATTCAGACAAGGCTTATGCCGAGTATTATGGTACATGAGAAAAATAGTGCAGCGGCACTGGAAATTATGTCAAGATATGCGGCTGATCCGCATTGGCTGATATATCTGCCGCCTACCATGTCACCGTGTCAGACAAGTAAACTTGACGATTATCTGGAATATCCCGAACAGGCTTTTGAATATTACAGAAATCATGGTGTCAAGAATGTTGTGTGTGAGAAAAAACATATGGGTTCCCGTGCGGTGATAGTTCTTTGCAGGGATATTCAAACGGCTGAAAAAAGATTTCATATCACAGACGATTCAAGAGGAATTATCTATACAAGAACGGGAAGGCATTTTTTCAATGACATGAAAACGGAAAGTGAAGTACTCGACAGATTGCAGGCAGTTCTTGATAAAACAAATTTTTGGAGTGATTTTCAGACGGATTGGGTATGCCTTGATACAGAATTGATGCCATGGTCTGAAAAGGCACAGGAATTACTTGAAAGACAATATGCCCCTGTGGGACGTGCAGGGCGTGACGGTCTGAGTGAAGCAGTAAAGGCTTTGCAGAAATTATGTCAAAGAGAGAATATTCAGTATGAAGTTTCAGAGATTACATCGGGACAGAATTTCAGTCCGTTTGAATTGCTTGAAGAATTCCAGAAAAAGCAGACTGCACTTGAAAAATATACAGACGCATATCGTGAATACTGCTGGAAAGTACAGAGTGTCAATGATTTGAAAATAGCACCTTTTCATATACTTGCGGTTGAGGGACAGACTTTTTCAAATAAGCCGCATATATGGCATATGGAAATGATCAGAAAATACTGTACAGGAGATATATTTATTCCGACGGAATATATATGCGTTGATACGGAAAATGAAACGAGTGTAAGACATGGTATTGACTGGTGGATAAATTTGACCGGCAACGGTGGAGAAGGTATGGTCGTAAAGCCGGAGATATTCACGTCAAAATACAAGGGTGAAGTGATACAGCCAGCTGTGAAATGTCGTGGCAGAGAGTATCTTCGTATCATTTACGGACCGGAATATCTTTTGGGAGCTAACCTCGAACGCTTAAAAAAGCGTTCACTGACAGGAAAGAGAAGTCTTGCCCTGAAGGAATTTTCACTCGGAATGGAATCACTTGAAAGATTTGTCCATAAAGAACCTCTTTACCGTGTACATGAATGTGTATTCGGGGTGCTGGCTTTTGAAAGCGAACCTGTTGATCCAAGACTATAAAACGAGAGTGAGAGGCTTACGGCTTCTCACTTCTGTTTTTTTTGCCACAGCTCTATAAAAAAGGAAAAAGGTAATCTGTATTTGTATGAAAAAATGGGTTATCATCAAACAGGTAAGATTGAAAATATAAATAGATATTGTATATTACGAAAAAAATTGATATAATAGTTGTAAATCGAAATATATTTTTGGTATAATAACCTTAATAATATAATTTTTTTGAGAAGGTGACAAAATGAAATTTGTTCATTTATCCGATTTGCATATCGGAAAAAAGGTAAATGGATTTTCAATGCTGGAGGATCAGGAAGATGTATTATTCAAAAAGATTCTTCCGATAATTGATGCAGAAAATCCGGATTTTATCATTATTGCAGGAGATGTATATGATAAATCAATACCTTCCTCAGAAGCGGTAGGATTGTTTGATGAATTTATTGTAAAACTTGCACAAAGAAACTTACAGGTCTTTATCATAAGCGGAAATCATGATTCTCCCGAACGTCTGGCTTTCGGCAACAGGCTGATTGATAAAAGCGGCATACATATTTCTCCCGTATATCAAAAAGATACAGCAAAATTCGCTTTAAAAGACGATTTCGGCACTGTAAATATTTATATGCTGCCATTTATAAAACCTGTTCATGTCCGTACAGCCTTTGAAAAAGATGAAAACATCTCTTATACGGAAGCTATCAGAATTGCGGTTACCGATGAAAGAAATATTCTAATTACCCATCAGTTTGTGACAGGTGCAAGTCGTTCAGATTCAGAAGATATTTCCGTTGGCGGCTCGGACAATGTTGACATATCTGTATTTGATGAGTTTGACTATGTTGCACTCGGACATCTTCATCGTCCGCAGAATGTCGGTACAAACCGTATCCGTTATTGCGGAACACCGCTGAAATATTCCTTCTCGGAGGAAAAAGACAAAAAATCTGTAACTGTCGTTGAAATGCGTGGAAAACAAATGCTTGAAGTAAGAGAAATACCGCTTGTTCCATTGCGTGAGATGGTGACGCTAAAAGGCAAATTTGACGAAATTACCGAAAAGAAATTCTATGAAAATACATCATACAGGACTGATTATACACGCATCATACTGACAGATGAAAACGATATTGAAAATGTTTTGAATAAATTGCGTGAGATTTACCCTAATATTATGAAGCTTGAATATGACAATACCCGTACACGCCATCATTCTCAGCTTGAAGATTTAAGCTATGACGATGTTGAAAATAAATCTCCACTTTGCTTATTTGCAAAACTGTATGAAAATCAGAATGGAACAAGTATGACTGATGAACAGACTGAATTTATGCAGGAACTTATTCAGGAAATATGGGAGGAAAATTTATGAGACCATTGAAACTGACGATTTCGGCATTCGGCTCATATGCAGATAAAACAGAAATCGACTTTGAAAAACTTGGAAAAAGTGGTCTGTATCTCATCACAGGAGATACAGGAGCAGGGAAAACGACCATTTTTGACGCTATCACATACGCTTTATACGGTGAAGCCAGCGGAGATAACAGAGATGATCCAAAAATGTTCCGTTCACAAGCTGCAAATCCTTCAACGCCTACAGAAGTAATACTTGAGTTTGAATACAGAGGAAAAATATATAAAATCACACGAAATCCAGAATATGAACGTCCAAAAGCAAAGGGTAACGGAATGACTAAAAAGTCGGCAGGGGCAGAATTGATTTGCCCCGACCAAAGCGTTATATCAAAGCCAAAGGAAATCAAACAAAAGATCAATGATATTCTTGGTATAGACCGCAGCCAATTTGCACAGATTGCCATGATTGCACAGGGAGATTTCCGCAAACTTTTATTTGCAGGTACAGATGAAAGACAAAAAATATTCCAAAAATTATTTCATACGGACAATTACGCTGCACTTCAGGAGAAACTTAAATCCAAGAAGAAAGAAATTGAAGATGAGCACAAAGCAATTCAGAAAAGTATTGACCAGTATATTTCTGGTATAGAAACAAATGATTATTATCAAATTGATGTAAATAAAGCCAAAAAACGTGAAATACCTGTCAGTGAGATAGTTGAACTGCTGAAGAAACTCATTGAAACCGATGGTGTCAAATATGACAAACTGACAGGATTGCAAAAAGAAATTGAAGAAAAAATCACTGATATTAACAGGCTTTTGCAAAAAGCCGAAGAATACAATAAACATCAGCAGGCATTGAAAGACAATACCAGCAAGCTGTCACAGGAACAGGAAAAATTATCAGGATTGCAGGCGGAACTTGAAAAAGCTAAATCAAGAGAACATGAAATTGATAAACTTGCCAAAAAAATAAATGTGCTTGAATCACAGCTTCCGAAATATGACGAGCTTGACAGGAAACAGGAAAACATTTCAGAGCTTGATAAAAAGATAGCAAAATATACACTGCAATGTACACAATGCGATGAACTTGAAGAATCTCTGAAACAAGAAATCAATGAGTTAAAATCAGAATTTGAGTTGCTGAAAAATTGTGATGTCAAAAAACAAAAACTTGAATCCGAGAAGAAAGAGCTGAATGACAGTATATCAAAAATGCTGAAATTAGAAAAAAATATTGGTGAGCTCTCAACTGATGAAAAAAACTTTGAAAAGGCTAAATTGGACTATGAAACAAAAGCCTTTGACAGGAAAAAGAAAGTCAATGATTACGAACATCAATATCAGGCATATCTTGATGCACAGGCGGGAATTTTAGCTGAAAATCTTCATGAAGGACAGGCTTGTCCCGTATGCGGTTCGCTTTCACATCCCTGTCTTGCAGTAAAGCCCGAAAATGCCCCCACCAAACAGGAACTTGACAAATTAAAGGCTGACATGGAAAAAGCTGATAATGCTGCTGTAAAGGCAAGTGAAAAAGCAAAGAGTATTAATACTCTGATTGATGAAAAACGAAAAAATATCTCTGCCAATGCAAAAGAAATATTCGGGGAAATTGATTTTGATAGGATTTCCGAATCGCTTGAGGAAAAAAAGCTGTACTGCAAAGAACAGCTCTTAAAAACTGAGACAGAGCTTCAATGGATAGAAATAAATATCCAAAGGAAAAATGAAATCGAAGAACAGATTCCCAATAAAGAAAAAGAGCTCAAGGCTATATCAGAGAAAAAAGCTGACCTGAAAAGCAAACAATCAGCAGATGAGGCTACAAGGAACAGCGAGAAAAGCCGTGTTTCAGAACTTTTGGAAGAATTGAGCGAGTTTGCTTCAAAACTCTCTGCAGAAAAAGAGATAAAAAGATTATTCGGCATCAGGAAAGAGATTTCGGAGAAAATAGAAAATGCCGAAAAAAATGTAAATGACTGTAAAAGCAGGATTGCAGGATATGATTCTGCAATAAATGAGAATAAAAAAGCCCTTGAGGATAAATTGGATATCGATATTGAAACCAGCAAGCAATGCCAAACACAGTTTGAACAACAGAAAAAAGAATATTCAAGGCAAACAGAAGAAATATATTCAAGAAAAAAGGTCAATGAAAACATACTGAAAAATATATCGAAACAAACCGAAAGCTCACTGATGATCGAAAAAAAGTTGCAGTGTATCAAACCTTTGGCTGAAACAGCAAATGGCAGTATCTCAGGGAAAGCAAAATTAAATCTCGAAACATTTATTCAGCAGACATATTTTGACAGAATATTGGAACATGCCAATATACGCTTGCTGATAATGTCAGACGGACAATATGAGATGAAAAGAAGGCGTGAGGCAAAAGACAATCAATCTAAAAGCGGTTTAGATATTGATGTTCTTGACCATTATACCAATTCTGAGAGAGATGTAAAAACACTCTCAGGTGGAGAGGCATTTAAGGCATCTTTATCGCTTGCTTTAGGACTGTCTGATGAAATACAGGCTTCTGCAGGGGGAGTTTGTCTTGATACCATGTTCATAGATGAAGGTTTTGGCTCTCTTGATGAAGAATCTCTCAATCAGGCTATAAAGGCACTTTCAACACTTTCAAAAAGCAATAAACTCATAGGAATTATTTCTCATGTATCAGAGCTTAAAAATCAGATTGATAAGCAAATTATCGTTACAAAAAATAAGGATGGCAACAGTCATATAAAAATATTGGTGTAAATTCTGGCACAGGAAATAAAGAGGGTTTTAACAGTTAAAACAATGTTATAAAAAGTTATAAAAATATGTTGACTTTTATATTTTTCGCAACATATAAAAACAATTTTTATAAAGAAAGG
>CADCDE010000044.1 GCA_902800065.1 uncultured Ruminococcus sp. | reverse complement strand
TACTTTCTTAATCTTCACTGATAAAAATAGTATTCTCGAAGAAGTCTTTTGATGACATATTATTTGGTCTTAAAAATCTGTGTATATAGAAAAGGTCTTCGGGAGAGGAGAGAGTATTTATTTTTTTCTCACAGTCAAAGGCTGCTTTGAACCCGAGTGACTTTACTATCTCAATAGACTGTTTGCTTCTTGCCCCGAAGGGAAATACAACACTTTCGGGATATTTTCCTATTTCCTCGAACATCCTTTGATTGAATTTAAGAAGGTCATCGGAAAGAAGTTTTTTATATGCTTCAAAGCTTTCATCGGTATTATTTTTTGCACCGTTACGCCCGTTGTCAATGTGATGTAAATTATAGGTGTGATTTTGTATTTCAACAAGACCTGAATCGGACATTTCCTTGAGCTGTTTCCATGTACATTGGGAATAAAAAGTATTTTGTTTGGTTTCCTTGACGGCTTCATCAGCAGGGTATCCTATAGGAGATATAACAGCCTTGCAGTTATATTTTTTTAATAATGGGTAAGCAAATGTATAGTTATTGTAATAACCATCATCAAATGTCAGTAAAACTGGCTTTTCAGGCAGGGGAGTATTTTTTTCAAAGTGATTGATAAGTTCACTTGCGAAAATTGTTTGAAAGCCGTTTTCATTGAGATATTTCAGGTCTTCTTCAAAATACTTCGGATCAATGAAATATTTATTTTGCTTTGAAGTATCATCAATTAAACCATGATACATTACAACTGCAATTTTGACGGGTGTTATATTATTGATGACAGGTTGCTCCTGTCTTAAAACAAATGTGAAGCACATAAAAGAAACAGCAACTATAACTGCCAAAAGTGTCAGTATCTTGCTCAGTCTCAAAGAAACATACATACAGTATCACCTTGAAATATAAAAAAATCTATTGATATAATACAAAATTATATTGCTAAATCCGAAAAAATATATTATAATATTACCATAAATTTGAAATCAGAAAGATGTGTTCTTATATTATGAATATGAATAAAAAAAATAAAATCGTAGATTTTTTTGTAGGAACGCCTGCTTATAACAATGATAAGGATTATGCTGCATTTGCATCATTTACAGCTCCGCTTAATATGTTTTTTCTGATATGCCTTGTGCTCCATGCGATATATCTTCTTGTATTTTCGTATTTCAGGATAATGACGATGCAGGCATTTGAGATAATAAGCGTTATATTATATGCTGTTTTTGTCATCATGCTGAAATATTTCAAGGGCTCATGGCTTTCGTGTATATTATTTATGGTGTTTGAGCTTTTTCTGCATCAGATATGCAGTGTCAATCTCTTTGGACTTCAGTCGGGCTTTCAGTATCTCATGATACCGCTCATATTTATGACGGCACTTATCGGAAACAGGGGCAAGCTGATGAAATATGTCCGCAATGCGATAATATTCATAGCCTCTGTTACATTTATATGGCTCGTTGTTTATTTTAATAACAAAGTTCCACTGTATGATTTGCCTTATGCGGTCAATGTCGGTCTGCTGATAATAAATGTAACGATAAGTTTTATTGTAACAGCCATCTATACGGCAAGGATATTTTCCTCGGTGGACAGTAAAAGAAGTGAGCTTGATATAAGCGTTGATGAAAAAATAGCGGCTATCGAAAGAATGCAGAATCAAATAATAATCAGCTTTGCGAATATAATAGAAGCTCGTGACGGTAGCACAGGAAAGCACGTCAAAAGAACAACAGATTATGTTGAGGCACTTGTTAATGAACTTAAAAGAAACGGAGATTACAGTGATATACTGACGGAAAGATATATGCACGATACAATGATATCGGCACCTTTGCATGATATAGGAAAGATAAAAGTACCGGATGCTATTCTCCAAAAACCGGGCAGGCTCACAAAAGAAGAATTTGAAACAATAAAAAATCATACTATAAACGGTAAGGAAATTATAGAAAAGGCTATGTCCGATATAGAAGACGAAGAATTTTTGAAGGTCGCAAAATGTGTCGCACTGTATCACCATGAGTGCTGGGACGGTTCAGGTTATCCCTATGGTATCGAGGGAGATGCAATACCATTGTGTGCAAGGATAATGACAATAGCCGACTACTTTGATGCCCTTTCCGCCAAGAGAGTATACAAGGCATCAATGCCAACGTCAGAGGTATTTGAAAATATCAGGCAGCAGCGTGGAAAAAAATTCGATCCGATAGTAACGGATGCGTTTCTCAGAATAAGAGAGCAGATAGATGAGATTGCAAAAGCAAACGCAGATTAAAGAAAATTTTTTGTAAAAATATATGGATTTTTTTGCGTAAATATGTTATTATAACTGTAAGTGCAGTAAGTTGTATTTTCAAGTCCGTTAAATGCGGATATTATATTGATTTTATTTTAAGGGAGTTTTTAACTAATGGAAAAGAGAATGATATTCGTGACATCACCGCCTGCCTGCGGAAAAACTAAACTTTCAAAGAGGCTTGCAACAGAGATAAAACATATTGTATATCTCGACAAGGATACTCTCATACCTCTTTCAAAACAAATATTTGCAGTTGCAGATGAGCCGTATAACAGAAGCTCGGAGTTTTTTCAGAAACAGGTCCGTGACTACGAATATGATGTTATAATGGATCTTGCATTTGAAGCTCTGAAATATGAAAATCTTGTAATGGTAAACGCTCCTTTCACTCAGGAAATAAGGGATGATGAATACATAGCCAAGCTTCGTGAAAAGCTTAAGGATTACGGTGCAAAACTGACTGTTATATGGATAGTTACAGATCCTGAGGTCTGCCATCAGCGTATGATAAAGAGAAATTCCGACAGGGATGTATGGAAGCTTGAGCATTGGGATGAATATATCTCGAAGGTTAATTTTAAAATACCTGAAAATCTCCGTGATCCAGATGATGAGGGAAGTCTCCTGCTTCACTACAATTCAAATGATGAACTTACAGAAAAATCCTTTGCAGAAATAATGAAGTTCTTTGAGAAATATGACTGATAATAATACAGAAAGGATGTTTTGTTATGATTCCGTGGTGGGGATGGCTCGTAATTTTGGTGGTAGTTGTCGGAACAGGTGTCGCAAAGGTCAGAAATGCAAATCATGATTATACGGCAGGAAGCGGAATGTTCAAGAGAGATGACAATAATCTTGAAAAGGATAAACATCTTGATGTATCTGATTATGATTATTATAACAAAAAAGGTAAGCTGAAATGATTTATGCCGAGGCAGAAAAAATATTTTTTGCTTCGGCTTTTTTGTAGAAAAATTGCTTGACAAGTCGGGTTTTGATGTGGTATGATAAGAGAGCCGCATACTGTGGGCTTGTGTGAAAGATGACTTAAAGGTCACGCCTACGGCAGCGAGCTTGAATTGACAGGTAGGTGCAAAAAAATGTACGCAATTATCGAAACAGGCGGTAAACAGTACAAGGTCGCTAACGGTGATGTTGTATATGTTGAAAAGCTTGAGGCTGAAAATGATGCAGTGGTTGAGTTCAAGGTTCTTGCAGTTGGTACTGATGACGGTATCAAAGTTGGTGCCGATGCCGAAAATGCAAAGGTAACAGGCAAGGTTATCAAAACTGCAAAGGGTAAGAAAATCACAGTGTTTACTTACAAGCCCAAAAAGAGTGAGAAAAGAAAGATGGGCCACAGACAGTTCTATACCAAAGTCGAGATACAGTCTATCGAGGCATGATAAAAGCAGAATTGTTTGTTAAAGAGAAAAAAATTGTCGGATTTCGTCTGACAGGTCATTCGGGGATGAATGAGTACGGAAAGGATGTGCTGTGTGCATTCGTTTCATCGGCAGCCTATATGACAGCCAATACAATAACGGATATTATACGTGCAAAGGCTCAGGCAAGTGTTGATGACGGCTATATGTATGTCCGTGTTTATGACGGATATGAAGACAGGTGCAGGGATATTCTTTCGGGTTTTGAGCTTCATCTCATGAATACTGTGGAGCAGTATCCGAAATATCTTGAGATTATTTATACGGAGGTGTGATTGTAATGCTGAGAATAAATGTTCAGTTGTTCGCTCATAAAAAGGGCGGTGGTTCTACAAAGAACGGTCGTGATTCCGAAGCAAAGCGTCTTGGTACAAAGCGTGCTGACGGTCAGTTTGTACTTGCAGGAAACATTCTTGTAAAACAGCGTGGTACTCATATCCATGCAGGCAATAATGTAGGTCGTGGCTCTGACGATTCACTTTTCGCTCTCATTGACGGTAAGGTTAAGTTTGAAAGAGTTGGTCGTGACCGTAAGCAGGTTTCTGTATATGCTGCTGAGTAATTTTGATTTTGAGGGCTTCGGCGTAATGTCGGAGTCCTTTTTTGTTTATTATGGAGTTTGAGGCATGAAAGAAAAAATTTTGAAAGTTATGGGAAAAAAATATTTTATTCATATTGCTCTTTCGCTGATAATTTTTTTACAGCTTGTAAATATAACGAATATCATCGTGAACAAAAAAATTGCTTTCCATTCTGACGAGATATTCAGTTATGGTCTTGCAAACAGCTTCTATGAACCCTATCTTGAAACTGACAGTGTAAGAGACAGGATCGGTGAAGGTCATCTTGATAATATCGGTCACTGGATATCAAGTGATGTCATAAGAGAATATGTCACTGTTCAGAAAGGTGAACAGTTCAGATATGATTCCGTTTGGTATAATCAGTCAAAGGACAGGCATCCGCCTTTTTATTATTCTGTTATACACACTATATCATCATTCTTCCCTGATGTATTCTCATATGTATTCGGTTTTGCAGTCAACTTCGTATGCTTTGTTATCACACAAATATTTTTATACAGGCTGTCACGGAATATACTTAAATCAAAATATCTTGCACTGACAGTATGCTTTTTTTGGGGATTCACGACCGCTGCGATAGACCTTACAATATTCATAAGAATGTACTGTATGCTTGCAATGTGGGCAGTGATATTTCTGTATCTTCATTCAAAACTGGTCATAGATAATGAGCCGTCTGTCAGACAGTTTATTGCTATAGGTGTTGTGACAGTCTTCGGAGCATTGACTCAGTATCTGTTTTTATTTATGGCATTTGTAACGGCTGTCTGTTTTTGTATCAGATATATCTGTCGGAAAAACTGGAAAAAATTTTTTATATACGGTTTTTCAATGCTTGGCGGAGCTGGACTGACTATGCTCATATTTCCATCATATCTTCCGAATATGCTGTCGGAAACTCAGCATGACAAAACAAATTTTTTTGAACAGTTCGGTATGTGCATAAGATATATCACAGATCCTATATTTCCTATATCAAGGTCAGACCTGATATTCTGGATACCGACCTTCGGTTCAATAATAATAACTTTGATAGTATTTTCAATACCTGTACTGTATCTTTTCAGGGACAAAGCATTTGTGATAAATTTATTGAAAAAACTCAGAGACATTCCGCAAGATATTAAAAAAATTAGATTTAAAGAGAGTATAATAAAAATATTTTTAAGAATAAAAAATATAAATTTTATATCATGGGTAATGACAGTGATTATTTTAGTGATAATTTCAGTAACGTCATACAGTGTGAAATTTTCATCAATGCTGTATATAAACAGATATTTATTTATAATTTATCCTGTGACAGCACTGCTTATATCCTGTTTTATATATTTTTTGTTTTCATGGAGCAGATATAAAAAATATATCACTGCATTTATACTTTTGCTTGCAGTGATAGCAAGATTCAATTCATGGGGGATACAATATACCTTTTCGGATTATACTGATGTTGATGATATATTATCCTTGACAAATGATGCGGAATGTATTTTTACTTCGGCGGAATACAATGAAATGTGGATGATGAATTATCTTCCTGCTGTCATGTACGATTCGGATAATATTTTTGTGACATACACGGGAGGTCAGCGGGATGACAAGGAACAGCTTGAGAGTATTGATACAGATAAGCCCATATATTTGTTTATTCAGAAACCGAATATAAATTATATAGATAAAAACATATCATATTTGATTGATAGATATGACAGGCAAAATGATATTTTATATACATATGAGGTCACAGAGGATGAATATAAGAGCGAATATATTGATTTTTACAGAAAGCTGTCCATAACAAAGGAATTTGGATATATAGGGAAATATGTTATATTCAGCCGGGAATACAGTGTTTATAAATTGGCATAGAGAAGGAGATGCTTTGATAATGTTTGTTGATATAGCAAAAATATTTATAAAAGCCGGTGACGGCGGTGACGGTGCAGTGGCATTTCACAGAGAAAAATATGTTGCTTCAGGCGGTCCTGACGGAGGTGACGGCGGTCGTGGAGGCAATATAGTCTTTTTGGCGGATACGAATCTATCTACTCTGGCGGATTTCCGCTATAAGAGGAAATATACTGCTCAAAAGGGTGAAAATGGCAAGGGAGGCAGATGTAACGGAAAAAAAGCTCCCGACCTTGTAATAAAAGTACCGCTGGGAACTGTTGTAAAGGAAGCAGGTACAGGAAGGATACTTGCTGATATATCCGACAGTGAGCCTGTGATAGTTGCCAAAGGAGGAAAGGGCGGTTGGGGAAATACGCATTTTGCAACTCCGACACGCCAGACTCCACGCTTTGCAAAGCCCGGTATGCCCGGTGAGAGTTTTGAAGTACAATTGGAATTGAAACTGCTTGCAGATGTCGGTATAGTGGGCTTCCCGAATGTCGGAAAATCGACTTTTATATCGGTAGTCAGCGAGGCAAAGCCTGTTATCGGAAATTATCATTTTACAACTATAACTCCTGTACTCGGAGTAGTACGCATGGGACCTGAAAGCTCATTTGTAATGGCGGATATCCCCGGACTCATTGAGGGTGCAAACGAAGGTCTCGGACTCGGACATCAGTTTCTGCGTCATGTCGAAAGATGCAGGCTTTTAGTGCATATAGTTGATGTATCCGGCAGTGAGGGACGTGATCCGAAACAGGATTTTGAAACTATTAATAGTGAGCTTGAAAAATTCAATCCAGAGCTTGCAAAAAGACCTATGATAGTTGCAGGAAATAAGTGTGACCTTACTGATGATGAAACAGTCGAGGAGTTCAGAAAATATATTGAGAGCAAGGGGTATAAATTTTTCCCGATAATGGCAGCTATTGCATATGATGTTGAGCCTTTGCTGAAGGAAGTGCAGGAACAGCTTTCAAAATTACCGCCTGTTGTAAGATATGAACCTGAAGCAGCTCCCGTTATTTCAGAAGATGAAATAGAAAAGCAGGATGTAAGGATAACCAAAAATGATGATGTGTACTTTGTCGAGGGAGAATGGCTTTTGAGGATACTTCGTGGAATAAACTTTGATGATTCCGAATCATTGCAGTATTTTCAAAGAGTTCTGATAAGCTCAGGTGTCATTGATGCACTCAGGGAAGCAGGTATAAATGAAGGCGATACTGTAAGTATGTATGATGTAGAATTTGAATTTGTGGAGTAATGCTATGCGTTTGACGAATTATGATTGTGATCCGAGGCAGTTGAGTCCTTTGACACTGGCATTTATAGGTGACTGCGTTTATGATTTGTTTGTTCGTGAGGAAATAGTATGTCAGGCAAACAGACCTGTTAAAGAGTTGAATAAACTCAAGGTCGAGCGTGTGAGGTGTGAGGCACAGGCGGAACTGTTCAAAAGAATAGAAAATTCTCTCACAGAAGAAGAAATGGACATATTCAGGCGTGGGCGGAATGCCCACACCGCCCATGCACATAAGCGTACACAGGAATATCACTATGCAACGGGCTTTGAGGCACTTTTGGGATATTTGTATCTTTCCGAAAAAACAGACAGAATAAGAGAATTAATTTATAAATGAATTTTTATTAAAAGTTTGTTAATGATTTTTTATAAATAATGGTGTATTATATAAAATATCAAAATTTTTATCGGAGCTGAAATTTTTATGTCAATAGGTCTTATACTTGAAGGCGGAGGTATGAGAGGGGCATATACCGCCGGAGTACTTGATGTTTTGGCTGAGAATAATATATTTTTGTCAAATATATACGCTGTTTCAGCAGGTGCCTGCAATGCCCTTTCGTACATATCAAAGCAGAAAAAAAGAAATTACGAGATATATACAAAATACGCTTCCGACAAGCGTTATATGAGCTTTGTTTATTTTCGGTGAGATGACCGATAAGCTCCTTCCGTTTGACTATCAGGAATTTTTCAGGAGTCATATGAATATTACGGCAGGAACAACTGACTGTGCAACGGGAAAGGCTGTTTTCTTTGATAAAAAGGATATGCGGGAGGATTTTACGGCTGTTATAGCTTCATCTTCACTTCCTGTCGTGTCAAAGCCAGTGAAATTTCATGGAATGTATCTGCTTGATGGAGGAGTTTCTGCTCCTATCCCGATAGAACGTGCAATAGATGACGGTTTCAGGAAAAATATAGTCATTCTTACAAGAGAAAAGGATTTCTATAAAACAAAGAGCGATATGCCGAAAATTTTCCTTGAAAGAAAGTACAGGCATTATCCTGAATTGGTAAAGGCAATGCTCCAAAGACCACAGGTATACAATGATGAAAAGAAAATGTGCTATTCCGAACAGGAAAAGGGCAATGCCTTTGTGATAGAGCCGTCAAAGCCTGTTATTATCGGCAGATACTGCACAAAGCCCGATAAATTGGAGGAGCTTTATAATCTTGGTGCCGAGGATACAAAAAATAAATTATCCGATATAAGACGCTTTATTGCACTAAATAATTTTTGACAAATATAAAGGAATATTATATAATATATCTGTAAAATTAAAGAAAAGAGGTCGTTTTTATGAACAAACTTTTGGACATTATCAGCAAAAACAATGACTTTACTACGGCACAGCTTGCGGCAATGCTCAATAAGTCCGAGGATGAGATAAAAGCTCAGATCAAAGAACTGGAAGACAAGGGAATAATCAAAGGCTATAAAGCTGTTATCGACTGGAATAAGGTTGAGGATGCTGATGTTACAGCAATAATCGAGTTAAAAGTTACTCCGAAACCCGAAACAGGATTTGATGATACTGCAAAGATAGTTATGTCATACGAAAATGTTGAAAGTGTATATCTTGCAGCATCATCACGCTATGACCTTATTGCAACAGTTAAAGGAAAGACCATTCAGGAAATTGCGGAATTTGTTTCAAAACGTCTTTCAACTCTTGAAAATGTTATCGGTACGGCAACAAGCTTTGTACTGACACAGTATAAGGGTGATGGTATAGTTTTTTATGGAACTGATGAGGAAGAACAAAGGAGTATGATATTGTGATAGATTATTCAAAAATGCTCAACAACAAGGTTCAGCAGCTCAAGCCTTCGGGTATAAGAAAGTTTTTTGATATAGCGAATGAGATGGATAATGTTATATCACTCAGTATAGGCGAGCCGGATTTTACAACTCCGTGGCACGTCAGACAAGAGGGCATTGAATCACTCAGAAAAGGTCATACATGGTATTCTCCGAACAGGGGATTTCTTGAGCTCAGAAAGCAAATATCAAATTATTATGCAAGACGTTTCAACGTTGAGTATGACCCCGAAGAAGAAATTGTAGTAACAGTAGGCGGTTCGGAAGCTATTGATTTGTGCATAAGAGCATTGGTGCAGGAAGGTGACGAGGTTCTTATACCTCAGCCGTCATTTGTCTGTTATGAGCCTATGACGAAAATGGCAGACGGTACTCCTGTTATTATAAATACAAAAGCCGAAAACGGTTTCAGACTTACGGCACAGGAACTTGAAGAAAAGATAACTCCAAAGTCAAAGCTTTTGATATTGCCTTTTCCGAATAATCCAACGGGTGCGGTAATGCGTAGAGAGCATTTGGAAGAAATCGCCAAGGTCGTTGAAAAACATAATCTTGTTGTAATGTCTGACGAGATATACGGAGAACTGACATACGGCAAGGAAAGACACGTTTCATTTGCCGATATAAAGGGCATGAAAGAAAGAACGGTTGTTGTAAGCGGATTTTCAAAAGCATATGCAATGACCGGATGGAGATTGGGCTATGCACTCGGTCCGGAACCTATCATATCACAGATGCTCAAACTTCATCAATATGCTATCATGTCTGCTCCGACAACTGCCCAAAATGCTGCAATAGAAGCACTCAAACACGGTGACAGTGACATAGAGAGAATGAGAGAAGAATATGATATGAGAAGAAGACTCATAGTAGATGAGTTTTGCAGAATGGGACTTACCTGTTTTGAACCTGAGGGAGCATTCTATGTATTCCCAAGTATAAAAATATCAGGCATGAGTTCTGAGGAATTCTGTGAAAAGCTCATCTATTCCCAGAGAGTTGCCATAGTACCCGGTCATGCGTTTGGTGACTGCGGTGAGGGCTTTGCAAGAGTGTCCTATTCATATTCACTTAAACATATCCAGGAGGCTCTCGAAAGAATAGAGAGATTCCTCAACGAAAGGTAATTGATTATGCGAACAACAGTACAGGCTCCGGCAAAGATAAATCTTTTTCTTGATATAGTCGGCAAAAGAAGTGACGGCTATCATCTTGTGAATATGGTAATGCAGTCGGTATCGCTCTTTGATGAAATTACAGTGACAGTGCATGACGGTGACGGAGATATTCGTATTTCATGCACGGATGAAAATATCCCCTGCAATGAAACGAATACGGCATATAAAGCAGTTAAATATTTTTTTGAGTATGCGGAAATGCCATTAAAAGATGTTTCCGTGAGGATAAAAAAGAGAATACCGTCACAAGCAGGAATGGCAGGAGGAAGTACAGATGCAGCGGCTGTATTGTTTGGTTTGAATGATATGCTTGATACAGGCTTTTCAAATGAAGAACTTGCCGAGATAGCCGAAAAAATCGGTGCAGATGTTCCTTTCTGCATTTACGGAGGAACGATGACGGCTAATGGTATAGGTACTATACTTACTCCGTTGCCTGAAATGCCCGAATGTTATATAGTCGCTGTCAAGCCCGATATACAGATTTCTACAAAAGAGGCTTATCAAAAGTCTGACGGGATAGGCTATGAACAGTGCAGGAGCATTGAGCCGATGGTAAATGCAATATGCAGCGGCAATATAAAGGCAATAGGAAAGGCACTGTACAATAAATTTGAGGAAGTTGTTGAAGTACCCGAAATTGATATAATAAAAAGCTGCATGAGAAAATTCAATGCAGACGGTGCATTGATGACAGGCAGCGGTTCGGTAATATTCGGCATTTTCGAGGATAAATCAGATGCAAATGACTGTGTTGATGAGCTTGAAAGGGATTTCCCGAATGTATGGCTTGTTGAACCTTTTTCCGAAGGACAGGTTATAAAATAAAAAAAATCAACGGTACACAAATAAATTTTTTGTGTACCGTTTAATCATGCTGTCATTCTGAGGAGTGACAGCGACGAAGAATCTTTCAAAGATTCCTCACTGCGTTCGGAATGACAATCATCATTTGAGCTTATCAAGAAAATCCTTCATTGCTTTTGTGACTTCCTCGGGCTTGTGCTTGAATATTGAATGATTACCTGGGATATTCACATAAGTAACATTTCCCAATTTGTCGATATAGGTCTTTATATTCCTTTCATAGAAGACCTTTTGACTTTCAACGAATCTTTCATCAATGGCACTTTCGGGAATACTCATATCATCTGAGGAAATGCCTGCTTCTTCCATGATTTTCTTTTCGTAAGCCATTTTTTCCTTTATATCATCTATGGTATATGCAAATGCGTCTATATAGAGTTTTGGAATATCATTTGGTGAAAGCAATTCGTTGGTTTTGCGGACATTGTCGGCATAATTGTTTTCTTCGGAGCAGACTGTCCACGACATCGGGCATAATCCCCATATCGCTTCGGCATATTCCTTTTGCTTTTCTGTTTGAAGATTAACGGTATATTCCTTTGAATTGAAGATTATTCTGTCAAGACCGAGCTTTGAGCCGATTACACTTGCATACATAACAAAGCCTGCATGGCGTTCATCTATCATGGAACTTACATCATCAAGAGAGCCTATCTGAGTGGGGTCGATATAGATAATGGCTTTTATTTCATCAGGATAAGTCATTTCCCAGTAAGACGCATATACACCGCCGAATGAATGTGCCATCAGAATATAGGGGGCTTTCAAACCGGCATTTGTCAGGGCATTTCTGTAGTCTGAAACGACCTGTTCAACAGTCTGTTCTTCAAAGGTATCCTCACTTAAACCGTAGCCTGCACGGTCAACGAATGCAAACTGATATGTATTGTTCAAAGGTTCTGTGGCAGTCTCCATTTCAACGACATTAGCCATATTATTGAGTCCCTGCAGGGAAACGACTGTATATTCTGCATTTTTATTTCCTCTCAGACAGACATTCATTTTATGGTTTCCGACATTAACAGTGTTTACATATCCGCCTTGTATAAGCTTGTCCCATGCCTTGCTGTCCTCAATTTTATCTATAACGAATATAATGCCTATTCCGAGTATCAGCAGTAAAATCAATACCAACAGGACTATTCCTATTATTTTAAAAATTTTCTTTACCATACAAACATCTTCCCAAAATTTTATTTTTATTTAATTGTAAAATTATTTTTTAGAAAAGTCAATAGCGTTAAAAAAAATCACTGCTGTGATTTTTGATAGCACAACAGTGATATGATTTTTTTAAAGATTTGCTTTTATAGCGTTGAGAAGCTCGTCATATGTTTCAAAAGCGGGAAGGTCGGGATTGTCAGCTTTTATCTTATCTGTACTCTTAAAGAGGAAGCCTGCCTTGCTTGCTTTTATCATGCCGAGGTCGTTATAGCTGTCACCGCTTGCAATAGTATCGTAGCCGATTGACTGGAGAGCCTTTACAGTTGTGTATTTTGAATTTTCGATACGCATTCTGAAGCCTGTTATCTCGCCGTTGTCGGCAACCTCAAGGGTATTGCAGAAGATAGTCGGATAGCCGAGTTTTTTCATAAGAGGCTTTGCAAACTGTGTGAAAGTGTCGCTGATGATAATAACCTGAGTGAGTGAACGGAGTTCGTCAAGAAATTCCTTAGCACCGGGCATAGGATCTATTTTAGCGATAGTATCCTGAATTTCCTTAAGTCCGAGACCGTGTTCCTTGAGGATGTCAAGACGGAATTTCATAAGCTTTGCATAGTCGGGTTCATCACGGGTAGTTTTTTTAAGCTCTGGTATACCGCTTGCTTCTGCAAATGCTATCCATATTTCGGGAACGAGTACGCCTTCGAGGTCCAAACAAACTATTTCCATTTTTTTAAAATCTCCTTTTTCTTTAAAGATAAATTACAGGAATTATTATAACACAGAAATTTTAAATTTAACAGATATTTTTAAAAAAATATAAAATTTGGGGAAATTTTGCAATTTTTTATAATCAATTATGCAAAAATAAGTTTAGAGTGTCAGTATTTTGTTTGAATTTCGTTTTTGAGATGCTTAATAATTTTCTTTTCAAGACGGGAAATGTATGATTGGGATATTCCGAGAATATCAGCAACTTGTTTTTGAGTATGCGGCTGTTTACCATTCAGACCGAAACGAAGTTCCATAATAGACAATTCTCTTTTATTGAGTCGGTTGACAGCACGCATCAGTTGATTTTGCTCAGATTCCTGTTCGATACGGGCATTGACTAAATTTTCATCGCTGCCGAGAATATCCGAAATCAAAAGTTCATTACCGTCATAATCTACGTTCAGGGGTTCGTCTATGGAAATTTCATTTTTTTGCTGGGCAGTCTTTCGGAGATACATGAGGATTTCATTTTCGATACAGCGTGAGGCATAAGTAGCTAATTTTATATTTCTTGACGGGCAAAAGGTATTTACAGCTTTTATAAGTCCGATTGTTCCAATTGAAATTAAATCCTCGACATTGACTGATGATGATTCAAATTTTTTGGCGATATATACGACTAAACGGAGATTATGGGTTATCAGCGGTTCTCTGGCAGATTCATCACCGTTTTCTATTCTCTGCATTATCTTGCTTTCCTCGGCGGATTTCAGGGGAGGAGGAAGCGTTTCGGGACCGTTTATGTAGTAAATACCGTTATTTTCGTTTGTCAGAATATTTTGTAATTTAGTCCAGCCTGTTATCAAAAGATTACTCAAAAAAATTCAGCTCCGTTTCATAAAACTAATTCCAGAGGGACAAGTACATCATTATCATCAGAGAGATATTTGTTGTCGCAAAGACCTATATAGGCATGAATTTCCGTTTTTTTGTTGTTTTCAATGATATATAACTTTGATGGTCTGAATGCAGGTATAAGACCATTTCCGCCAACTGATTTGAATGGGACAAGCCTGAAGCCGTCTTTTATTATATCCGTACTGTTTGAACTTATGTACTTTTGAGCATCAAAAAAATCTTTGAACAAATCGGCATTTGCAACGATGACACATTCACCCGAAAATGGTTCATGCAGAGTATTTCCTGTATCGACAGAGCCGTTCAGGAAAAGGATTTTTCCATTGTGTGATATCTCTATATCACAGTTCAGTTCACGGGAAATTTTTTTGCAGGATAATTTTAAAATTATCCTCATGGAGATATAGCAAAGAAGTGTAATGAGTATGAGAATTACAGGAGAGATGTTTATATAGACAGTGCTGTTTCGGATAATTAGATTTTTGGGAGAAAATAAGGATAATACAGCGGTCATGACACCGCAGTATGAAAAACTGATGAGAAAAAGTGATGAGAAGGTTTTGAGAAATGCTTTGAATCTCATCGGAAGAAAAGCTGATGCAGTGATGATGACTGCTTCGATAATATTTACAGTCCATGACAATAAAACAGGCATAGGGGGTAAAAGTATTATAAAAGAGCCGATACCTCCTACAAAGGCAGATAAAAGAAGTCTTGAATTTTTTGTACGGAGATTTCTGAATTTTTTGACGGAGAGCAGTATTATATAATCTATTATGAAATTGACACAGAAAAGAACATCAATATATATCGTTTGTTTCAATGTATCATCTCCGAATATATTATCCCATAAATATAAAAAGAAAAATGTCTTTTTGTTCGATGAAAACGAAAAATTATTATACTGTCATTCTGAGGAGCGACAGCGACGAAGAATCTTTTGAAGATTCCTCACTACGTTCGGAATGACATACTTAATTTCATAATTGTTAGAATGTTTTTAAGTTAAATCGAACTCACGTTTGTTTATGAAAAAAGACGGCAGAATATAAAAAATCTGCCGTCTTTTCAGGAACATAACAAAAAAATATATTGTTATGTAGCTTGTCTTCCGAAATTTTCTGTATTAAGACCGAAGCTTATTGAAAGAGCTTCGTCAATTTTATACATATCATTGCTGTTGAGAGTACCCATTTTTTCCTTAAGTCTTTTTTTATCAAGAGTCCTTATCTGTTCGAGCAAAACGACCGAATCCTTTGAAAGACCGCTATTATCGGCATATAATCTGATATGGGTGGGCAGCTTTGCCTTTGAATTCTGGCTGGTGATGGCTGCAGCGATAACAGTCGGACTGAAACGATTCCCGACATTGTTCTGGATAATGAGAACAGGTCTGACACCGCCCTGTTCAGAGCCCACAACCGGACTCAGATCAGCATAATAAATATCTCCTCGTCTGATATTCATGGTTTTCACACTCCGAATTTTTGATTTGATGTGCTGATAGTATTTTATCCAAAAGATAAAGGATATAATCACTGTCTATAAAAAATCAACACAGTAATATTATATTCCGGAAAGAATGAATTTGTTTATGTAATCATTTTATAAACAATGATATTAAAAATATATGAGCGAGAATATAAATTAATGCTTAATTTTCAAAATTTTTTTGGAGTATCTCAAACCAGTTTTGGGGTTCTTTTCGTATAGTGATGATTTGATGTGTTATGGGGTGAGTGAAGCGTATTTCCGAACAGTGCAGGCACTGTCTGTTGAAATATTTGCGACTTCCTCCGTACATATCGTCACCAGCTAAGGGGTGTCCTATGCTTGCCATGTGTACTCTTATCTGATGTGTACGCCCTGTTTCAAGTGAAAATTCAAGATAAGTATGATTATAAAGAGTTTTTATGGCTTTGTAATGTGTAATTGCCGTGATACCCCCTGTACCTGTTTCTCTCTGTATGGTGTGACCTTCTTTAAGCCTTATTGGAGAATCAATAGTACCATTGCCTGAAAGTTCACCTTCACAAAGTGCAGTATAAGTTTTCTGTATATGCTTGGTTAAAAATGTCATAGCGAAACTGTTTTTTGCTGTAAGGACAAGACCTGATGTATCACGGTCAATTCTGTTGACTGCACGGAAGGAATAATTTTCGCCTTTTGACTGTGCATAGTAAACGGCAAAATTTGCAAGGGTATCAAGCTGATGTTCTCTGACGGGGTGGACAGGCATAAAAGGCGGTTTATTGAAAACGACTGTCTGGTCATCTTCATATACTATCTCAACGGGATTATTTATAGGGATAATTTCATTATTATCCGTTGGGAGAGTCAGTTCAACTATATCACCACAGTGAAGAATATCTATGCTTCGTATATGCTGACCGTTTGCTGTAATGCCATGAGGAGTTCTTTTCAGCTTGGTGAGAAGTCTTGAAGATATATTGCAGTGTCTTTTCAGAAAATTTTGTACAGTTATGCCGTCAAGGTTTTTGTCAACGATAAATTTCATTGTCTTTTACTCCGCAAATTGAAGAATATCATTCAGGTCTGTGATTTTGAAATCGCAAAGAGGGTGCGGGAGAGTGATTTTATTTTTGGGATCATATATGCAAGTCATAAGCCCTGCATTTTTACCGCCCTGCATATCGGAAGTAAGACTGTCACCGACAACAAGTATTTTGGAATTATCATTTTCGGGAATTTGTTTAAGTACCTTATCAAAGTATTCCTTGTTGGGCTTGTTTACGCCCATTTCATCGGATATGAAAATATCTTTTACGAGCGGAGTAATGGGAGATTTGCCGAACCTTCCACGCTGTACTCTTGAAAGACCGTTTGTTATGATATAAACATCAAATTTTTGTGTGATTTTTTGGAGAGCTTCAAAAGCACCGTCTATTAAAACAGGTTGTTTTGCAAGTTCGTTTATGTATGTATCTGCGAGAATATCGGGATTCTGAAAATCTCTGAAACAGGTTTCCACAAGCTGTCTGAAACGCTGTATTTTGAGTTCTGAACGGGTTATTTGGTTTATCTCGAATTTTTTCCAGAGTGAATTGTTTATACGGCTGAAAATTGCATGAGTTTCATCTGTGAATGTCAGACCGTTTTTGGTAATAGTTTCTTTAAGTGCATTGTATTCGCATTTCGGAAAATCAAATATAGTATCATCTGCGTCCATTAATAAAGTTGAAAATGTCATTATATTAAATCTCCTTAAAGAGTATTTGATATAATTTTATAATAAAGAGAAAAAAATTGCAATATGCAAAAAATAATCTTGTCAACAGATGGTTATTGTGCTATAATAGTTTTATAAAATATTTATAAGCACCTGTGTTGAAATTGGCATAAACTTTTGATTTATGATTTAGTGAGGAAAGTCGAAATGAAAAAGTATTTATCAATAATTATGCTGACAGTTATTTGCATTTTTGGATGTTCCTGCTATTATACATCTCCCGGAGATGTATCGAATGTGAAAATTACATCGGTGAAGTCGGATATTTATTCCGAAGAGGATATAAATTCTGCGGTTGATGTTGTAAAAGACTATTTCAAAGGATTCCGTAACTGTACGTTGCAGGAGGTAGGCTATGTAGGTGATGACGAGCCTTGGTTGTCAGATATGCAGGAATTGGAAGAAAAATATGATGTTGATGAAGTTATTATTTTGATTTCAAATTTTTATTCCGGTGAACATGGTGAAGATATCGGTTTGGAGCCAAATTTCCCGTATTTAAATTATATATGGATATTGGAACGTAACAAGGGCGGTCAGTGGGAACATAAAAGTCATGGATATTATTGAAATTATTTCAGAGAGTATTTTTTTGGAATACTCTCTTTTTTACTGAAAATGACTTGTTATTTTTGAAATATCGTGTTATAATATCATATGTGATAAGCACCTGTGGTGAAATTGGCATACACGATGGATTTAGGTTCCATTTCCGAGAGGAGTGCAGGTTCAAGTCCTGTCAGGTGCATTATTCAAAAGGCATATGCTCAAAACAGCATATGTCTTTTTTTGATTCCTTAAAGAATTTCAAGGATTTGTTAAAGGTTATTTTAAAAGAAATTCAAACTGAGTATAGAACCATATGTTATATTTGTATACAAAGATAAACACGGATAAAAAAATCTCAAAGGAGCGTTGGTTTATATGCAAAATAAATATTACAGAAAAATTTCGGCAATGGTACTTACACTTATGATAACAGCATCAACGGCAGTAGCTGTAAATGCAGAACCTGTCGTTCCAACGGAAGATACTTCTTCGAGTATCGTAGCGGATTCAAATGATAATAACGATAATTCCGATAAGGAATAATAAAGCGTGATTATAAGTAAAAATCTTCATATACACTTCCTCCATAAGTCGCTGTATTTTTATAAATACAGTGGCTTTGTTTTTTTAGTGCAAGATATGTATGTATAAAGTGCAGAGTATGCAGAACGTATTGCAATATTTTCGTGAGTATTTTATAATGAAATCACAGTCAAGGGAAACAAAAAATAAACAATATGACTGATAAAAAAACGGAGGTGAGGATATGAAAATACAGCTTGCGGTGAGTGACGAGAACTATGAGGAAGTAAAAAATTTCCTGATGTCGAAGGGAATTGAGATTGATGACGAATCTGAATTTGTCCTGACACAGAGAGATAAATATGTAGGACACATAACAGTGAGGAATGTTAAGACGGGTGAAAAGATACACATATCCGTAAGCGAAATTATCCTGATAGAGAGTTACGGACATACAGTGGAAGTTGTTACAGCGGAAGATACATACACGACAAGCGACAGGCTCTATCAGTTGATAAATATGCTTGACCCACAGAAATTTCTCAGAGTGAGTAATTCAGTGATAATCTCAAAGAGAATGGTAAAGCAGATAAGACCGTCAGTATCAATGAAATTTGTGCTGACAATGGCAAACGGCAGGAAAATTGATGTTACAAGAAGCTATTACAATAATTTTAAAGAGGCTTTTAATATTTAAGGAGGATTTTATCATGGATGAAAAAGTTATATTCATAATGGCAGCAGTTTTGGCGGTTATTTTGGTGGCAGCAGGAATATATTTCCTGGTATATCAGAGACATATAAACAAAGCACTCAAAGATCCTGAGGGTGCAAAGAAAAGCAGAATAAAACTCCCGTCTTTGGGAACTTCATATACAGGAATGTGGTTTGTAGCATGGATAGTGTCGGTGATAATAACGCTTGTAATGATAGTGGACATATCTTCGGCTGCAAAGCTGACAGTGATGTATGGCGAGATTAATTCCGAAAAGCTGAATTGGCTTCAGGATGAGCTTGCAAGAACTGATGAAAAAATTGACAAAGTATACAATGAAGTAAGGGACGCAAGATATGTCAGCGAAAACAATACGAAATTTGAACTTGGCAATTTCAACCCCGAAACAAATACAATTGAATTCAAAGCAGCTGTAAAAAATATAAACATGGTTGAGGGAGATACTCTCAAATGGAGAATGAACGGTCAGACGGTAGATATGAAGCAGAATTTGGAGAAAAAGACATTCGAGGGCAGTGTAAAGATAGATATAATGTACTTTGACGTTAACTGCACACTTGACAGTATGTTTATCAGTGAAGTTGACGGTATCAAGATGATAGACAGAATATTCAAGTACAATAATTATTATACAGATGAATATTTCGGCATAGATGATTCAAACAATGTACCGAGTAACTATCATTATCTTCCCGAGGGAGATTTCGCTGAATACTGGAGAAATTACTTTATAAATTTCGGTGCAAGCATGATGTATAAAGAAGCTGACGGAAATAAAGAAAAAACCTATACCATACAGTTAAATGACGGCAAGCTCTCAATAAAAGGAACAGCAGAATGTGGTTTTGAAGAAGCATTGAAGGTAAAAGACCGTAAAGCAGTTTCAGCAAAAATCGTTCTTGAAGTTGACGGAAAGAAAATATCCGAACAGAAAATAGAAATGGCGAAAGACAACGGCAATTCATCAAATATAGAAACACTTATAAATATGACAGCAAATAATGTAAAAGAAAACAGCAAAATAGATTTTTATATTGAGGCAACGGACAATTACGGATATGTGTACAAGCAGTCTGTAGATACTATTGACGAACATCAGGGATTTGTAACAAATAAGTTTGTTTTGCAGGATAAAAACGGAAAAGTAATATATTCAGAGAAAGAAGAATAATATAAAAATGTCCCCCTATGGTATCGTATCACTGTCGTGAAAAAAATATCATAGGGGGTTTTGTGTGATAAATTAAAAAAATTTTGGGTAAATATGTATTATTTTAGAAATTATTAATTGACTTATCGGAATTTTTGCAATATAATTATAGAGTACAAATTCTATAAATTTTTTTGGAGGCAACAAAAATGAGCAGAGTTTACAATTTTTCGGCAGGTCCTTCTGTATTGCCTGAGAAAGTTCTCAAGCAGGCAGCAGCAGAAATGATGGATTATCAGGGCAGCGGTCAGTCCGTTATGGAAATGTCCCACCGTTCCAAAGTATTTCAGGGTATCATTGACGGTGCAGAGAGCCTTCTCCGTGAGGTCATGAACATTCCTGATAACTATAAAGTACTTTTCCTTCAGGGCGGTGCTTCAACTCAGTTTACAGCTATCCCCATGAACCTCGGTACAAAGAGCGGCAAGGCTGACTATGTTCTCACAGGTCAGTGGGCTACCAAGGCTCAGAAAGAGGCTGCAAGATATATTCAGGCTAATGTAGTGGCTTCTTCAAAGGATAAGACATTCTCATATATCCCGAAGCTCGATCCTGATACTTTCACAAAAGACGCAGACTATTTCTATATCTGCATGAACAATACAATTTACGGTACAGTTTATCATGAGCTTCCCCAGACAGGCGATGTACCGCTCGTAGCAGATGTTTCATCATG
The DNA here is from genome assembly GCA_902800065.1 of uncultured Ruminococcus sp. Lineage (GTDB taxonomy): Bacteria > Bacillota > Clostridia > Oscillospirales > Acutalibacteraceae > UBA1213. Next base: position 8,751 of record CADCDE010000044.1, on the reverse strand, counting down.
CTTCCTTTCAACACCTCTCGATGTATCAAAGTTCGGTGTTATCTATGCAGGTGCACAGAAGAACATGGCTCCCGCAGGTCTTGTAATTGCTATCATCCGTGAAGACCTTATCGGTCACGCTATGGATATATGCCCGACCATGCTTAACTTCAAGACTCACGCTGACAACGGTTCAATGTTCAATACACCTCCGTGCTGGACTATCTATATAGCAAAGCTCGTTCTTGAATGGCTCAAGAATGACATCGGCGGTCTTGAGAACATGAAGAAAATCAACGAAACAAAAGCATCTATCCTCTATAACTTCCTTGACAACTCAAATATGTTCAAGGGTACGGTAGTTCCCGAGGACCGTTCACTCATGAACGTACCTTTCATTACAGGTAATGATGAGCTTGATGCTAAATTCGTTAAAGAGGCAACTGAAAACGGCTTTGTTAACCTTAAAGGACACCGTACAGTTGGCGGCATGAGAGCTTCTATCTACAATGCAATGCCTGTTGAGGGTGTTGAAAAGCTCGTTAAATTCATGGGCGAATTCGAGAAAGCAAATTCATAATTTTATACATGAGTTTTGGAGAATGGAAAGCCGAAAATGCTCCACTCTCCACTCTTAACTCTTCAAACTAACAAAAAGGGTGGTTACAATGTTTAATGTTCAGACACTCAATAAGATTTCAAAAATCGGTCTTTCAAGATTGGGTGACAATTATAATATAGCAGATGACGTGCAGAATCCTGATGCAGTGCTTGTTCGTTCAGCAGCTATGCACGATATGGAATTGCCTGAGAGCCTCCTTGCAATCGCAAGAGCAGGTGCAGGTGTCAATAACATTCCGCTTGACAAATGCAGCGAAAAGGGTATAGTTGTATTCAATACTCCGGGTGCAAATGCAAACGCTGTTAAAGAGCTTGTTCTTACAGGACTTCTCCTCAGCTCAAGAAAAGTTGTTGACGGTATCGCATGGGCAAAGACTCTCAAGGGTAACGGTGACGCTGTCGGCAAGATGGTAGAAAAAGGCAAGAGCCAGTTTGTAGGTCCCGAAATAATGGGTAAAACTCTCGGTGTAGTAGGTCTCGGTGCAATAGGTATACTCGTTGCAAATGCAGCTGCTGCACTCGGTATGGACGTTATCGGTTACGACCCGTTCCTTTCCGTTGGCAATGCTCTTAAAATCTCACCTTGCGTTAAGTATGTAAATACACTTGATGAAGTGTTCGCAGCAAGTGACTATATAACAGTTCATGTACCGCTCACTCCCGATACAAAGGGTGTCATCAATGCAGCTAATATCGCAAAGATGAAAGACGGTGTTCGTATATTGAACTTCTCAAGAGCAGACCTCGCTGTATCAGCAGATGTACTGGCAGCTCTTGCAGATAAGAAAGTATCAGCTTATGTAACAGACTTTGCAACAGATGATATACTCGGTGCAGACGGTGTTATAGCAATCCCTCACCTCGGTGCATCAACTCCCGAATCAGAGGATAACTGTGCAAGAATGGCAGCAGATGAAATCAAGGATTTCCTTGAGAACGGCAATATCAAAAATTCCGTTACAATGCCTGCTGTATCAATGGCAAAATCAGGTGCAGCAAGAGTTTGTGTAATTCACAAGTGTGCAGTTGACGCTGTTTGTGCAAAACTTTCGGAAAAAGCTAAAGTAGTAGCTATGGCAAGCGGCTCAAAGAAGGATTACTTCTATTCAATCTTTGATGTAGCAGAAGATACCGATGCCGAAGCTGTAAAAGCAGTTGACGGAGTTATCCGTGTAAGAGTAATCAAATAATTAGCAATTAATAATTGTAATTTTCAGGGCAGTCTGTTTTTGAAATGCAGGCTGTCCTGTTTTTTTATTTTTGTGTGAAAGGAGATTTATTCTATGATATACATAACAGGCGATACTCACGGGGATTTTTCGAGATTTGAGGATTTTTGCCGTGAAAATAATACTTCAAAAGATGATATAATGATAATACTTGGAGATGCAGGACTGAATTTTTGGGAAGATTTGCGTGATAACAGAAGAAAGCAGTATGCAGCGGGATTTGAAATTACGTTTTTCTGCATACATGGAAATCATGAGCAAAGACCTTTTGCAATATCAAGCTATAAAATGAAAGAGTTTCATGGCGGAATGGTATGGTATGAGGAAGAATATCCCGATATTCTGTTTGCAAAAGACGGTGAGATATATAATTTTGACGGATATGAATGTATCGTGATAGGCGGTGCATACAGCGTTGATAAAAACATGAGATTGTTGTATGGTTATCCTTGGTTTGCCAATGAACAGCCTTCTCCTGAAATCAAAGCGTATGTGGAAAGTCAGCTTGCAAAAAGGGATTATAAAATAGACGTGGTATTGTCACATACTTGTCCGCTGGACTATCAGCCGATAGAGGTGTTTTTGTCGGGCATAGACCAAAGTAAAGTTGACAGTTCAACGGAAGAATGGCTGAATGAAATAGAGCATGAACTTGACTATAAGAAATGGTACTGCGGACATTATCATACTTCAAAAAGACTGTACAATGTGCAGATGATGTTTGAGGAGATAGAGAAATTCAGCCTGGATTAACATAATATCTCCGACTGCATAATATAATACAGTGGAGATGATGAAATGAACAATAGATTTATGCCGAGGAGTGCATTTGCCGAAGTGAAAGGCGATAAAAATGCACCGAAACTGAATGGCAGAGTCAGCTTTCAGCAGAAAGCTAACGGTGTATTGGTGACTGCTAATATAAAAGGCTTGCCGAGAGATAGAGACGGTTTTTTCAGATTCAGGGTATCGGAATTTGAGGAATGTAAGGGAGATGATTTTCCCGAACCCAAAATACGTCCCCGACCTGACTGGGAATTGCCGTCATTGCTTTCAAACAAAGGCTTTGCATATATGCAGGTATTCACCGACAGATTCAATATAGGTGATATAATCGGAAAAACAGTAGCAATAACAGCCGACAGCGGTGAAACGATAGGCTGTGGAGAGATACGCCCTACAAGAAGATAAATAAAACTGTCATTCCGAAAACAGCTTTGTCATTCCGAGCGAAGCGAGGAATCTTTTAAAGATTCTTCGTCACTTCGTTCCTCAGAATGACAAAAAAATTTTCAGTGACGTTTACTATAGAATTATTAAATTGCTTGTCATATTGATACCACATTTTGAGGGAGTTTCTGAAGAAAGGGAATATATATCATCACAGCGTGTTTCAAGTGAATAGAGATATTGTGCAGTGGGGGAAAGTTTTTTTACATCGGCATAACGCATGATTACAGGCAGAGTGGCAGTATCACGCATGATACGGAGAATGTTTTTTCCGTTTTGGTTAAAACCGAGAATTTTTATATACTGAGGGAGAATGTCACAGTCTTTTCGAGTAATATTAAGAAATGCGTGTAATAAAATTCTTCTTAAACGGGAAAGGGTATATCGTTTAGTTTTGACTATCTGTAATATCTCATCAATTGAACATGAATTTTTGACGGCTGAATAAAGACGGTTTTCAAGTCCCTCACTGATGTCGGGGAGATTTGAAAAATCTTGAAGTGACATTGTTCGGAGTTTGTAAAGGAAAGCTGTTTCAAGTTTGGAAAGCTGATGTATTTCGGGAATATTTTTCTGAGGTATATAATTGAAATAATCTGTGTTATTTTCATAAATCATCTGACGGATAAGCGAAGCGGAAGCAAAATTTTGAGTTGCAATTCTACTGTCATGCTCTGAGCCTATTCGCTGAATAGTTTTCGGAGATATTGGAGAATTTAATTTTTTGAGTGCTTTTATGTATTCGATACCGAGAATATTGTTCGGAGATTTGAGAATATCAGCGGAATTTTGGGAAATTTCGGCAACGGCATTTTCACGGGCTTTTGCGAAGGTCTGACCGAGTGAGAGATGATATTTTATTTTGTCTGATAGTTCGGGGGATAATAGAATATCGGCAGTTTCTTTGAGAGAGTCCATATTACCGCATTCACTCCCGAAATAAATGTCATCAACACAGCCGAGAGAATTTAATATATAAACTCCCCCGAAAGCGAATTTTTCGGCAGTCGCACAGGAATAAATAACAGGTAATTCAATGACCAAATCAATGCCGTTTTCAAGTGCTGTCTGTGTACGGGAATATTTGTCGAATACAGCGAAATCTCCCCGCTGAGTGAAATTTCCGCTCATGCAGGCGATTATAATATCGGAATTACTTTGGCGGATAGTATCAATCATATATTGATGACCGTTGTGAAAAGGATTGTATTCGCATATCAGTGAAGAAATTTTCATAAATTCCCAAAACTCCCTATTGAAATTACCAAAAAAATGTTGAATTTATTTTATATTTGTAGTATCATTATATCATTGAAATAAATTTTTGCAATAAAAAAATAATTAATCAGGAGGGTTTAATTTCAATGAAAATACTTGTAATCAATGCAGGCAGTTCATCAATGAAGTATCAGCTTATTGATATGGAAGATGAAAGCGTAATCGCAAAGGGCAACTGTGAAAGAATCGGTGCAGGCGGTCATTTCAAGCATACAACGGGTGACGGCAGAGTTTATGAAACAGACGTTGTAATGAACAATCATACAGAGGCATTCGTTCAGATAAAAAATGCTCTTTTGAGTGATGAATATGGTGTTATCAAGAATCTTGACGAAGTATCTGCAATCGGTCACAGAATAGTGCAGGGCGGTGCTTTGTTCAGTGAATCGGTAATCGTAACTGAGGAAGTTATTAAGGGCATTGAGAGCCTTATTCCTCTTGCACCTCTCCATAATGCAGCTCATGTTCAGGGTATCAGAGCTTGTATAGACGTATTCGGCACAGAAGTTCCCGAAGTTGTCGTATTTGATACGGCTTTCCATTCGACAATGCCCCCGAAAGCATTTACATATCCCGTACCTTATGAGTATTATGAAAAATATGCAGTAAGAAGATACGGTTTCCACGGAACATCTCACAGATATGTTTCACAGCGTTGTGCAGAACTTATGGGAAAAGATATTAAAGATACAAAGATAATAACTTGTCATCTTGGTAACGGTTCATCAATTACAGCTATCAAGGGCGGTAAGGTTATAGATACGAGTATGGGACTTACACCTCTTGACGGTATAATGATGGGTACAAGAACAGGCTCGCTTGATCCTTCAGTTGTAACATTTATCGCTGAAAAGGAAGGATTTACACCGTCTGAGATGGATACACTTCTCAATAAAAAGTCAGGCTTCCTCGGAATATCGGGAGTATCATCAGATGACCGTGATGTGACAGCGGCTGCTGAGAGCGGTAATGAAAGAGCTAAGCTCGCTATTGAGATACTTGAATATCAGATACTCAAATATATCGGCAGTTATACGGCAGCACTTGGTGGAGTAGATGCAATAGTATTCACAGCAGGTATCGGTGAAAATCAGTGTTCGCACCGTATAAATGTATGTAACCAGCTTTCATATATGGGCGTTAAAGTTGATGCAGAACTCAATGCAAAGGCTATTCGTGGAGTTGAGGGCAAAATATCAACACCTGATTCAAGCGTTGAAGTATTCGTTATCCCGACAAATGAAGAACTCGTAATTGCAAGAGATACAATGGCACTTGTTCAGTGATAAATTAGGAGTGAGGAGTGAGAAACAAAAGTTTCCTACCCCTCACTTTTGATTTATGAAAAAATCTGCTGCATACCTTCAAGGATATTTTCGACAGTGTTTATTGCCTTGTTGGCTTTACGCTTGTTTTTGCGGCTGTCGTTCATCATCACTGAACTTACAAAGCCGAACATCATTCCTGCAACAAGACCTGCTCCGACACCTTTCAGAGTCTATGTCATTCCGAGCAAAGCGAGGAATCTTTGAAAGATTCTTCGTCACTTCGTTCCTCAGAATGACAAAAGGAAATTTTCATTGACGTTTACTATAGAAGTAATAAAAAACTTCTCTTTAAATATAATTCCCTTTAAATATTGATTTATTATTTTTAGGTATTATAAAATATCTGTCAAATAAATTTTTATAAACATTTAATTTTCACTCCTCACTTCTCACTTGTGACTATGGTTAGAATTAACAATAATTTAAACAAAAAATCCTTTGATTTGGATAAACAACCGTTTTTTGTTTATAAGCTATATAAAAGTTAATATTTTGTTTGACAAACTGCATAAAAAGGTTTATAATCATCATAGTGCAAGTGAAATGCTTGTGAACTTGATGTTTTTACAAAATTAACTTAATTTTATCAGAAAGAGGGATTTTATCATGGCTGCAAAGAAAAAGGCTGCTGTAACAGAAGAAGTTGTTGCTGAGGCAACAGAAGTAAAAGAGGAAGTAAAAGCTGCTGCAAAAAAACCTGCTGCAAAGAAAGCTGCAAAGGCAAAAGAACCCAAAGTTAATGTTGTTGTAGAATTCCTTGGCAAAAATGTTAATGTTGATGACCTTGTTGAAGCTGCAAAAGAAGACTACAAGGCAAGAGGCAACACAGAGGAAATCGAATCTGTTGATGTTTATTATCAGCCTGAATACAATAAGTTCTACTATCTTGTTAACGGCAAGGCTCAGGAAAATCCTGTTGAAGTTTGATTCTTACTTAAAAAATTCAGAGTGCCTGTTTTTTTATGACAGGTGCTCTTTTTTTGTGCATTGAATGACTAATTGATATGTGCTAATTTTATTTAATTTTTTTGGAGTTTTTTATTGATTATAAGTGTGAAGTGTGATAAAATCAATATAAATAAAAAGTAAGAGTATGCAATATTGTGTATTTTTACAGAAAAATTTATTAGGAGGTTTCAAATCAAATGGTTAAGCACATAGTCTTTTGGAAAGTCAAGGACAATGATGAAAAACAGAAAAATATCGAAACAATGATCGAAATGCTGAAATCGCTCGTTGGAAAAATTGAAGGTCTCGTAAGTATTGAAGTGGGTTACAATTTCAATGAAGCATCCGATTATGATGTAGTTCTTTATGCTTCATTCAAAAATCCTGTTGCATTGAAGTATTATCAGACACATCCCGAACACGTTAAATGCAAGGAATTTATATCTCAGGTGACAACATCACGTGCAGCAGCGGATTATTTCTTTGACAGCGAAACAGCAGCATCAAAACCTTTGAGTGAAGTAGCAGATGTGCCTGAAGATGTAATTGAAGTACCACAGGCAGCGAGTGTTCCCGAAATAACAATCGAAGCACCTAAGCCAAGTGTTCCTGAAATCACAGTTGAAGCACCAAAGGCAAATGTTCCAGAAATAACGGTTGAAGCACCAAAGCCGAGTGTTCCTGAAATAACAGTAGAAGCACCTCAACAAGCACCAAATGCTTTTGGTGTAGAGATAAATACGGGCGATACCTTGAAGACTAATCTTCCGAATATTCAGCAGGTTGAAGAAAAAATGCCTGTTCAGAATGATTTCGTACAGCAGTTTGAAGATGTACAGCCGTCTGTTCAGGGATATAATCCTCAGATAAAAACGGAAGATAAGTTTGAGCAGACAAACGCTCAGCAGAATTACCAGTCACCCGATCTTTCATACATAAAAGCTCAGGGTACTGAGACAACAAAAAAGCAGAATAAATTTGAAAACAACCTCAATGATCAGGCTGAAAAGAACTATGCAGAGCCTCTTGAGCCGCTCGATTTTAGCAATGTTCCTCCTGCTGAGCCGATGAGATTCGGACCTGATTCACCGTCATATAACTTCGGTTATGCTTCCCATGAAAAGCCTAAAAATGTAAAAATGAATGATACACCTGTATCAACGCCCGTAGCACAGCCGAGAACTCCCTCAAGAGCAGCCGCAACTCCCGATCATGCACAGGTAAATCCTGTATCAACGGAGTATTCAAAGGTTAAAGAAACTACATCAGCATTCGGTAAAAAGAAAATAGATGTTGAAGTAACACCTCTTGATCAGCGTTCAGATACATGGACTTGTCCGAACTGCGGCAAAATAATGCCGAAGTATGTCGGTACCTGCGGATGCGGTGAGGTACAGCCGTTTGATTTCGGTGAACCCTCAGCTCCTGCTGCTCCAATGAAATATGACAGAGCTCCTGCACAGCCATCAGCCCCTGCAAGACAGCCTTCACAGCCAAGAACTCCAACGAGAACAAACAGAGCAGCTGCAACTCCTGACCATGCACAGGTAAATCCTGTATCAACGGAGTATTCAAAAGTTAAGGAAACAACTTCTGCATTCGGTAAAAAGAAAATAGATGTTGAAGTAACACCCCTTGATCAGCGTTCAGATACATGGACTTGTCCGAACTGCGGCAAGATAATGCCGAAATACGTTGGTACCTGCGGATGCGGTGAGGTACAGCCGTTTGATTTTGACGAACCTGAAGCTCCTGCAGCACCTATGACATATGACAGAACTCCTGCACAGCCGTCAGCTCCTGCAAGACAGCCTGCACAGAGAACATCTGCAAGAACTTCTAACAGAGCAGCCGCAACTCCTGACCATGCACAGGTAAATCCTGTATCAACGGAGTATTCCAAAGTTAAGGAAACAACATCAGCATTCGGTAAGAAGAAGCTTGATGTTGAAGTAACCCCTCTCGAACAGCGTTCAGATACATGGACTTGCCCGAACTGTGGTAAGATAATGCCGAAATACGTTGGTACCTGCGGATGCGGTGAGGTACAGCCGTTTGATTTTGATGAACCGGCAGCACCTGCGGCACCCATGACATACGACAGAACTCCTGCACAGCCCGCAAGACAGCCTGCACAG
>CADCDE010000043.1:1890-21377 GCA_902800065.1 uncultured Ruminococcus sp. | reverse complement strand
TTGATACAAAATGAAAGAACCTGCTGTTTTTTCGAACACCGTGAAGTGACACACGATATCCCTCAAAAATTAACCGAAACAATCGAAAATCTTATCATTTCCGAAAAGGTGGATAATTTCTATGTCGGAAATCAGGGACAATTTGACAGTATGGTTTATACTGTTCTGAGCGAACTGAAAACCAAATATCCGCACATAAAATATACGGTCGCTCTTGCATATATGCCTGACCGAAAAACTGCCGAAAAATACGGTGACAATACACTTTATCGGCAAGCCATGCTAAATTTTGATGTCCTCGTCTAACGTGTTCATTTGTATCATCGTCCATGTCAAACGCATCAATTATCATTTTGCATTGGCTTTCCCTTTGTAGTCTTTGAAACAGTATTTCCAATTCTTTCTGCTGATTAACTCCTGCCGTTGCAACAAATGGCTTTCCCGATAAAAAGTGTGCAATCTGCCATTTCAATGCACCTTCGGTGACGTAAATGGCATTACTGCCACCCCCCACAACCGCCATTCCCAAGACAGAGAAAGATAGCAAGACAAAGCCGACGGAAGTTTCACACATCAAAGCTCCGTCGGCTAAATTTATTATTGATGATATGTAACGCTTTTCAGCTTCAAAAGGTACTGTTTATGCGCTATCTGGGGAGCAATTCTTGATAAGTAGGGTAATTTCATTACTTTGCCGGTTTGGGCGTTACAAGACAATCACCTGAACTTTTCCAAACGATAAATTTGTTCCTCATCGAGATGGTCAACTCCATTTTTATAATCATATCCTAACTTTCTATAGAAGTTAACTGCTGTGATCGACGCTGGTACCTCAATGCGTTTTGCTCTAAGGAAATACTCGTCCTGTTCAAATGTTTCTATAATTTTTCTACCTATACCTTTGCCTTGATATTCAGGTAAAACAAATATATTAAACAGGCTGCTCTCTGCTTCGCTCCCCCAATAAGAACCGATTGCACCGCAACCGATAATTGTATCATTCTCTTCAGCAACGTAAAAATGTGTCCAACCGGCACGCTCTAATATATGTGATGGCTTGGCTTCGCTCGTTTTTCGAGAGCATTCATCGCTTCTTCGGAATAATTCTTACTGTTTGTTATTCTTTCTGTTCGGATAATCATCTTTGATACTTTTTCTGCATTGCTTTCTCTAAAACGCCTAATAAACATTTCCTTTCCTCTCAATAGTTTCTTTTTAAGTTATTATATTCTTCTTTTCAAACCATTTAGTCGAATATCGTTCAATTCCTCCGCTGTCAAACAACCAGATTGATATAAACGTAGATATTCCTTTGATACATCAGAATCGAAAATCAGCACATCATCAGAGTTGATTGTTACATTTACTCCTTTGCGGTAGAGTTGCGCAATTGGGTGGTTCTTCATTTTAATAACACGTCCTAACAGAACATTACTTGACGGCGTCATGTTCAATCTAATGTCATTTTCCACAAGAAAATCAATCACATCTTCATCTTGAACAGCAGAGATACCGTGCTGCACTTCGTTGAGGTGCAGTGCTTTGACAGCCGTAAAGATATCTTGAGCTGTACCCCATTCACCGACATGTGCTTTCAGAACTAAACCGTTTTCTGCGGCTTTCTCATAAATAGGGATAAAGTTTTCTATGGTTTGTGCCAACTCGTCGCCGTATAAATCAATAGAATAAAACTCCTTGTGCTTCCAAAAGTACTTTAAGCAATCCTCCAAATAATCAATCGGGCAATGACGTGATAAACCGATCTGCAAACGCAATTCAATCTCAGGAGCAATCTTATCATTCGCTTTCTGAAAGGAATAAATCAATTCGTCAATATCATTGTGAAAAAACTCACCAAGTCCCCATACATCTTCACCGATTTCTAACACGGTTAGACCATCGTTCTTTGCCTGTGCAAAGGTCGCTTCAATTAACAGCTTTCTGCCTTCTGTACTGTTAAAGCGGTTTCCGATATACTCAGCGCTCCAAGCATCCATTTCATTCATAGATTTCAACGGATTGGAAATTGGTTTAACCTCGTATCCAGTTTTCTCAAATATATACTATCTGTTACCGCCAAGCACAAAATGGTTATGTAAATCCGCTTTTGGAAAATTTCGGATTGCCTCTAAGTCTTTGCTCTTAAGTGCTTCAATAAAAGTCATAATAATTACAACACCTTTACTTATATCATTTAAATCCCTACTTGCACAGTGTTGCTGTAATCAATGTTTCCAAACAAAAACAACGATATTTCGCACTTTTTACAACGCTCTCGCAGTAATTTTGGATTTCAAAATTCCAAATAAGCACTTTTTAAGATGAAAAGCAACGGTTTTACGCTACTTTTATGCCACAAAAAAACAACACTGTGCAAGAGGGATCTATATCATTTTTATTCTACCACGACTCCGAAAATTTAGCAATAGAAAATAGCCGTTAAGCAGGAAACCTCCCTACTTGACGGCTGTGCTTATCAGGTATAAATCAACTCTGCGTTCACAAGCTCCGTTGCACGGTTACGGATATTGTTCATTCTCCGCACCCACAGCATTTGATTGTCCGCTTTGAGCTGTTCGGTAACACCTTCCTTTTCGGCAAGTTGCTTTACCAACCGAAAGAATAGTTCCTCTGCCTGCTCTTTAATGTCAGCGAGATAGGCGGTCAGCTTGTAACTCGTCAGCAGATTGGTATAGCGGATTTGGTGGTGCTGCTCGATATACCGTAAATGTCGCTTACCCCAAATTCCGATTTCTACCTTTGGTTTTTCGGGGCATTGTAAGGCGGCGTAGTGCTGTTCATCGTTGGCGGTGACGGCATTTGTGAAAACGTCTGTGGTGAATCGGCAAGCAGCATATCGGGTTCTGCACAAAACTGTAAACCATATCCTGCATCAGCCAAAGCTCTGCCGACTGCCGCAGTTTCCGCACTTTCAAGATATCTACTGCCATATTCCATGTTTGAAGGATCAGCAAATCTCTGTGCAAAAGCGTTGCTGACGAAATTTTCCTCACTGTCATTCTTATCAAGATAAACTTTTGCCTCAATGACAGCCAAGTTTCCGTCAAAGTTGCAGATTTTCTTAACGATCTTTCCGTTGGGATTTGCAAGGCGAAACCACATCTTTCTGTACTGCACATCGAGATAAAGACTCGTATTGCCGTTTGCATCGGTTATCTGCCTTGCGTAGTCAAGGGGATTGAAGCCCTCGACCTTGTTCAATTCATTTGCCATTTTTAAAGACTCCTTTGTAAAAAAATAATCGCAGAGACCGCTCTGCCGTAAAACTGCCATTACAGAATGACAGCTAATGTTGCACTGACACTTGAAAATGCCGTGCCGCAGACACCTCAGCTTAATGCTGATATGGTGTCGAATGTAAGACCGTCCAAAGCCAGGTTGGACACACTTGCTCAATGCAAATGATATAAATATTGACTGTGTTTATTATATGATACGGCATTTGATTTGTCAATGAAATTTTTTGATATTCAAAATTTGCATAAATGCCGGCTCTGCCTCTTTAAGAATAATTTCATTAGAAATGATTGTATCTTCCATCAACTCAAAAGACATCAAATCTTCGGTATACCACTCATAATCACGTTTATCGCCAAGTCCTTCCAATATATCGCTTATATCCGATTCATCAAGAAATTCTTGCTCAACCAACGATTTCAGGTCACAGTATCTGATATATTTACTGTTCATTCCATGAAGCAATATTCCGCACCATAACTCTGTTGCACGATTTTCCTTGCGTTCTTCACTCTTTGAAATGTTATAATCCTTGTTCGCTTTTTTATGCTCATTCAGTTCAAGCAATGCTGATATTTTTTCTGCTGTGTTTTCCGGCAGACTTTTATTATAAAGCATTTCGTTTACAATGTTATTGAGAGTTTGCTTTTTATTTCTCTCTATTTGATTTCTTTCATCTTCTTTAAGCGACTGTTTAGCGACTTTGTCAAGCATATCGGAAAAATCCATTCTTGTGATTTTTTCAATAGAATAATAGATTTCTTCAAGAGCCTGCGGATAAGTTTTGTTTTTCGGCACAGATACTCCATGCTCCTCAATAAATCCGTCACTGTAAGTAATACTTGATTCTCCCTGTGAATATTCATCAGTACAGCACTGTAAAACTACTATTGCATCACAAAAAGTTCTGCGTTGGATGTCGTTCGGAATCATCATTCGTTCCCAATCCAATGCCGTGATAAATGTTTCACACAACATTTTTCTTCCTTTGATAGTTATCCATTCATTAACAATTACTTTTTTAGCCATGATAAAACACTCCTTAAATATTTATAAAATCAGGTTATTTTTGTCATTATTCCTTGATATAACGTGAGTTCGATGAAAAAATAAAAGAAGAAAATCTGCCCGAAATTTGGTATAATGAAGTTACCAAGCAAACATTAACCAAAAGAAAGGGCAGATTTTCATGGAAGAACTATTAGCAATATTTTGTGATGTAGATGATTTTTGCAAGGATTATGCGGAATACTGTAAGCACCATCTTTTGATGGATAAAGAGAAGATAATCCCCAAAACATCAATGTCTTTGAGTGAGATCATGACCATAGTCATATACTTTCATTTGTCAAATCAAAGAACATTCAAATGGTATTACATCAAATTTGTAGGCACAGTATTAAGACCGTATTTTCCCCGACAGGTCAGCTACAATCGTTTTGTGGAAATTATGAAAATGTCAATAGTTCCATTAACATTATACCTCATGAAATACCGTGTTGGCAAGTGTACCGGAATAAATTTTATCGATTCGACAACACTTGATGTATGTGATTCACAACATATTTCTTCCCATAAAGTATTCAGCGGTCTTGCACAGCGTGGAAAAAGCTCTATGGGTTAGTTTTATGGTTTCAAACTTCATCTGATCATCAACGATATGGGAGAAATTCTGTCAGTTTGCCTTACTTCCGGTAATGTCAATGACAGAAATTGGGAGGTTATTGCCCGTCTGACAAAAGAGATTTACGGAAAATTATTTGCTGACAGAGGATATGTGTCTCAAAAACTATTTGAAAAGCTTTTTGAACAGAATATTCAGCTTGTCACAAGACTCAGAAACAATATGAAAAATAAACTGATGGATTTTTCGGAAAGGCTTCTGCTTCGCAAAAGAGCCGTCATAGAGTCTGTTAATGACTTTTTGAAAAATATCTGCCAAATCGAACATTCAAGACATCGTTCTATAGACAATTTCTTTGTTAATCTTTTGGCTGCTCTGGTGGCTTATTCTTTCATACCCAAAAAGCCTTCTCTCAACATTCCTAAACTTCTTGTGTCTGTTTAATTTTCATCGAACTCACGTTTATTAATCTTATAAAAAAACAGCAGACACACTTTTTATTGTGTATCTGCTGTTTTTTTATGTTATGACAACAAAAATTATTTCATCATAATCGGATAAATACTTATCAAGGTCACAATTATAATAACCAATGAAATTATTGATATAATAAGTGTAATTACTACAATAGTTCTTTTGTCACCATCTATAATTTCAGCAATAGATGGTATTAAACCAATTATTCCCATTACAATAGATGCTAGTGAAACAAATCCTATTTCTTCATAATGATACTTTATAATCCATGTACCAAATAATTCATTAGCTGCATCATTCACATTAATTACAATATAAACAGTTGCCAACAACGATAATATTGAAAATACTAAACTTACTACTGCAGCTTTATGTCTGTTATTCAAATCATTTTTATACAAAATGTTATTTCCGTACTTAGTACAAAACGTATCTCCATTTTTCAGTTCATATCCACATTTAATGCAATACATTTTTTCAACTCCCATCTTTTAGGAACATTTTTGTTCCATCTAAAGAAATTATACCACACTTCTGTAGCTTTTTAAGTATTCTTTCAAAAAATATGTTAGAAATTTTTGGGGTGAATTTTTATGTATTATACTGAAAGATTAAAAGAATTACGTGAGTATCATGAACTTACACAAGAACAAGTGGCAAAAGCTATCGGAATTAAGCGTGAACAATACAGAAGATATGAGACAGGCATAAACGAGATAAAAGCAAGTCACATAATCAAATTTGCAAAATTCTATAAAGTTACAAGCGATTATATACTTGGACTTACAGATAAAAAATAAATAATGTATAATTCCTTAAAAAATGCAAAAAATAACTATGAAAAATTTGCATTTAAGGAGATTTTTACACTATGAAAGCAACAGGAATTGTAAGGAGAATAGATGACTTGGGCAGAGTTGTAATTCCAAAGGAAATAAGACGCACACTCCGTATACGTGAGGGCGATCCATTGGAAATTTACACTGATATAAATGGTGAGGTCATTTTCAAGAAATACTCCCCTATCGGTGAATTATCGAGCTTTGCGGAACAGTATGCGGAGGTTCTAAGCAAAATTTCAAAGTCACCTATACTAATAAGTGACAATGACCATATCATAGCTGCTGCCGGCATATCAAAAAAGGAAATTCTTGAAAGACGTATATCTGCTATGCTTGAGGAATACATTGAAAAGCGTAAATGCTTTTACGCAAGCACAGGCGGTGAAAATGCACTTATTCCCGTTGAAGGCATTGAAAAAAGTGCTGCTGTCATGTATCCGATAATTTCAGCCGGTGATGTTACAGGTTCCGTTGTCATGCTGTTCAACGAAAACAAATCCATGCCCACTGAAACTGAAAACAAACTCATTCAGACAGCCGCTGCATTTCTCGCTAAACAAACAGAAGATTAAATTAATTGGCAATTAGCAATTTACTTGCTGATTGCTGATTTTTTATTGACTGGAAGATTGTATGCTCTATGTCATTCCGAGCAAAGAGAGGTATCTTTGAAAGGTTCTTCGTCACTTCGTTCCTCAGAATGACAAAAGGAAATTTTCACATCAATTGATTATAATGGTATCTCCGAACGCAGTGAGGAATCTTCAAAAGATTCTTCGTCGCTGTCGCTCCTCAGAATGACAGTATAATAATTTTTCGTTTTCATCGAACTCACGTTAAAAAAGAAGTTATAGTAAACGAAAAAATAAATTACTTTATGTCATTCCGAGCAAAGAGAGGTATCTTTGAAAGATTCTTCGTCACTTCGTTCCTCAGAATGACAAAAGGAAATTTTCATTTACGTTTACTATAACTGCCATTAGAACTAAAAGAATGCAGAAAACCAAGCCATCCTGAAGTGGCAAAAAAGCGGCAATATTACATTGGGATAAAGCTGTTTTAATGTTTGCGACATAGTTGTGACAAATTCCGTTTCATCATCGCATATGGTTGTATTTATCGTTTTATCACCACTTTAATGCTGTTGATACAGCAGCAAAATATCCTGTTCAGTATCTGTATCCAAAGCAACCGTTTGAATTGTATCAAGATAAATTATTGTATTGCCATTTTTGTGTCCGTATTCATCAATGATTGAGAGAAAAAGTTTATTTGCGTCATAATCACTTACAAATCCGGATATGACTGTATCTCCATATTCAACAGATATGATTTTATTGTTTTCTTTTGCACATTGAAGAAACTGAATATTCAATTTTAGGGAAGTTGTTGATTCAGACTGTGTAAATAAATCATGTTTCTGATTTCGCAGATGATACAAAGTTGTGATTTTCCATTCGTATAAACCGCCATTATCCACTCTGTATATATCTTCCAGACGTTTGAGGATATATCCGTCATAAAATCCGTGTTCCGTGATGTGAGCAATCAAAACATAATCTTCCGTTACTTTCAGAACATATCCTGTCAGATGTGCAAATGTATTTTCAAGATTGGAATATATGCTGACTGTTTCATGTTTTTCAGCAAAATTACTTAAAATTTCAAACATTGTAAATCACCCTGTTGCTGATTATTTTACAGTTACACTGAAATATTTTTTTGCAATAGTACCGCTGCTGTCCTGAACTTTTATGCAAATATCATAATCCGTATTGGTATAAGGTCTTACAATTATTTCGGAATTATCTTTATATCCCTGACGAACAGTCCACTTGCTTTCGGATTTTTTCTTGTAAAGCACCGCATATTGATAATTTCCCATACCTCCAGTTGCAGAACCCTTTACCGTAACAGTGCTGCCTTTTTTGATAGTCGCTGCCGATATAACGGAAGTGTTTTTCAGTTTTTCGTTGACTTTCAATTCAAAGAATTTTTTGATGATTTTACCGTTTGTGTCCTTTACCTTAACACATATATCATAATCCGTTGCTCTTGCAGGCTTTATGACAACTGTATCATTTGTGCTGTAATTCTGTTTTACAGTCCATTTATTTTCGGATTTTTTCTTATAAAGAACAGCATAAGTATAGTTACTTGTACAATTTACCGCTTTTGCATTGACGGTCACTGTCCCGCCCAATACAATCTCATCTGATGAAATCGCACTTACAAACGGAATATTGTTTCTTTTGGCATAAGTTTCGGCATAACTGCCTTTCATTCCGTATATAGTCAAATTCGGACAGTCGGAAAACGCATTCCAGCCAATAAATGTTACACTTTCAGGTACAGTAATACTTGTCAGATTGGTACAGCCAATGAAAGCATTTGAATTAACAGATGTCACACTGTCGGGAATGTTAAAACTTGTCATGCTCGTGCATCTTGCAAATGTTTCGTAACCGATAGATGTAACACCATCAGGAATAACAATGCCCTGCAAACTTGTACAGCCCGAAAATGTTTCCCAGCCGATAGATTTTATATTATCGGGGAGCGTGATATTTTTCAGGCTTGTACAGCCGGCAAACCAATCATCATGGATATAAGTCAGCCCTTTTCCTATTGTGACGTTCTCCAATTTTTTACAATCCTGAAATACTCCTCTGCCTGTCTGAGTAATGCTGTCAGGAATAGAAGCACTTATCAGGTTTGTGCAATTTCCGAACACATAGCCGCCTATGTCTGTTAAACTATCGGGAATGGTTATGCTTGTCAGACCTGTATTATAAAAGGCATTGGTATGGAGCTCCGTTATACTGTCAGGAAGTGTGATTTGCGACAGGCTTGTACAGCCGGAAAATGCACTGATACCTATATATTTCAAGTTGTTAGGCATATTGATTCTTTTAAGACTCGAACAAGAACTGAAAGCATTATCATCTATTCCGGTAACACTGCCCGGCAATGTCACACTTGTCATATTGCGGCATTGAGAAAATGCTTCGGCACCGATACTGACAGTTCCGTCTTTTACAGTAATATTTGTATCATATGGCATACTTCCTTTGTATTTATATAAAACATTTCCTGCAAAAACAAGTCCATTCGGCTGACTGTTATACCATGCAGTATCTTTGAAAGCCCTTCCGCTTATTTTTGTCAGGCTTGCAGGGAATGTGATATTTTGTAAAGCCCCACACCCGTCAAATGCGTTATATCCTATTGATGTGACACCATTTGGTATCACAATACTTGTTAAACCACATTCCGAAAACGTAAAACTTTCTATTTTTGTTATGCCGTTTGGAATATCTATGCTTGTCAGCCCCCTGCACCCGCAAAAAGCATATTCACGAACAGATGTGACCGTATCGGGAATTTTATATGTACCTTTTTTATTTCTCGGACAGAAAATTAGAGTTTTTTTGTCTTTATCGAGCAGAACACCGTTATCAGATGAATATGTACTGTTATTTTTATCGACAATGATGCTTTCCAGAGATTCACAGCCTGTAAATACATTCTCTCCGATAAATGTCACACTTTCGGAAAAAACAATACTTATCAATGATTTACAGTTGACAAACGCTAAATCATTAACAGCGGTTATGCCGTATGGAATGGTAACGCTTGTCAGGGTTTCACATTCATGGAAAGCACCATTGTATATTACGGTAACATTTCTGCCGTTTATCATGCTCGGAACAGCAACATCACCGCCGTTTCCCGTGTATTCCATGATAGTGACAGTTCCGTCACCGTTTACCTGATACTGAAAATCACCGTAAGTGTCAGCAGCACTGACAGAAATATCCGTGCCGACAAACTGACCGACTGTTGTAAGACCTGCACACATTATCATAGCTGCCGAGAGTGATACTGCAAGGACTTTTCGCAAAATTTTACCTTTCATTTTAACAACCTCCGTTATTGATATAAGAATAATTCTATCGACAGTTTAAATATACTGCCGTCACATTCACATTTTATTTTGCCGTCATATTTTTTGATAACTTGTTGTATGGAGTACAATCCGAAGCCGTGTATATCGGGATTTGCTTTCGTTGTTTCGGGAAGAAATCCGTTGATATCCACACTTTCACTGACGGGATTGGAAATTTCTATCAAAACAAATCCCACACCGCACTTTGATGTGATATGGATTTCTGATGGCAAACCGATTTTTTCACAGGCTTCAATGGCATTATCGAGTGCATTTCCAAAAATAATGCACATATCCACATTTTCCACTGCATTTGCCGGAATATTACCCTCAAAAGTAATGACCGTATTTATTTTAGCCGCTGTTTTGAGTTTATCATTGAGTAAAGCGTCAACAATACTGTTTCCTGTATGGAAACGGATACCGTCATCAAGCCGTTCATTCATTGTATCAAGCATTTCGAGAGCCTCTTTTGTCCTGCTGTCAGAAAGAAGCTTTTTCAGACCTATCTGCATATTTTTATAATCGTGTCTGAAACGCCTGATTTCAAGATACGAATCGGAAAGCTGTCTATAACAGTCATGCTGTGCAGTAATGAATTTTTTATAGTTTTCCGCCTTATTTTTTATGATCCTGTTTGTCATGGAATACATGATGATAAATACAGCCGTCAGAGTAAAAAGGATTATCATAATAAGAAAAATTATTTTTGTTGTGTTATATTTGGTAAGATTATGGGGAAACATTGGTTCTTTTATGACCAGTACGGATAAATTGGAGCATACTATCAAAAGGCAAAGCAAAAGAAGTTTTATATTTTTTGGAGTGTGAACCATTATCGTTCTCAATTTATTTCTCATTTTCGTCATACAAATAATCGTTATTCCGGCTGCCGTAAACGTATTTACCGCCAGTTCATAGGCAAAATTGACAGAACTGTCCATGCCGAGCAGACTGTCTATGCACATACAAATCAGTATGTTGAAAAAATGCAGAAAAAGATGTATCTGTATAATAATGAGCAGGGAAGATTTTTTTATTGTCCAGCGGTCAAGCAAAGGCATAAATAGAATATAACCCAAGACTGTCAGAAAAGTAACATCGGCATCATGGAAATTGTACACTATCCATACAGGCAGAAAACAGGCAAGCGAAAGAAAAATCCTTTCTGTTCTGTATTTGAAACGGAACACTTTTGTATATAAAAGCAGCGTACAAAGGTAATAGAACATCAGTTCCAATACCATTCCCGCTGTATTTGTAGGCATTTGGCCATTCATTTTTTATCACACCATTGTAAAATTTTTTACAAACTCCGAATATATTTTTTTGAAATGCGGAAATATTGTCCTGCTGATAATAGCTTTTTCACCGTTTATCAATGTAATTTCATTTTTGCGTATCGCCGAAATACAGTGCATATTGATTATATAAGCCTTATGCACACGACAAAAACAATATTTCGGCAGTAATTCCCCGATTTTTGAAATATTCTTTGAGGATTTGTATGTACATTCTTTTGTTCTGATAAGACTGTTTCTCCCGTCGGCTTCAATATAGATAATATCTTCTGTTTTGATGATATGCCGTTCATTGTTTTCAACTATCATAATGGGATTCAGCATTTTTTGCTGTCGGATATAGCTGTCCATAGCAGAAAATAGTTTTTCCTTTTCAATCGGCTTAATGAAAAATCGGAACGGCTGTACTTCAAACGAATCCAGAATAAATTCCGGATAGCTTGTTACAAAAATGATACTGCAATTATATTTTCTGTTTCGGAGCTGTCTTGCCGTTTCCAGACCGTTAATATCCGGCATGAGATAATCCATAAATACCATATCAAAAATATCCTGTGATTCGAGCAGGGATTTGCCATTATCATATTCTGCTATATCTATGGCAGTTCTTTTTTCTTTTCTATATTCATCCAATAATACTTTTATATCATCTCTGAACAAAGCATTATCATCACATACCGCTATGACCATTCCATTTTTCACCTCTCATAACAATACTATCACATATCAAAAACATTTTCAATATTTATGGTGCTGTTCTTCCTCAAAATCATACCTTTCCTTACAACATATTACTATGACGATTATTACAAGTGATACAATGAAATAAAAAACATAAAGGAGAATTAAGATGAAGTCAACAAAAGGTTTCAAAATCGGATTATGGATCGGTGCAGTTGTTGGAGTATTTGTGTTGATATGGACAATTTTTTTATCTGTGGATTATTCCAACAAGAAAAACAATGGCATTGAAGTACAAGCAACCATAGAACAGATAGAATATACCAAACGCAACAGAAAAGGTATTGTTTCTCAATACGGTACAGCGGCATATACTGACAATAATGGCGGTATACATTATTTTAACGGTTTTCTCGGCAATTATATAAATGTCGGGGATAAAATCAGTGTCATCTATGAAAAAGATAATCCCGATTCAGTAGTGCGTGAAAATGAGGCTTTGACATGGATGCCGTGGATGGCTGTCGGAATTATCGTATTTTGCGGAGGAGGTGCATTGCTGCTTACGTTTTTCGGAGTTGGCAAAAAAAGCGTACACTGTGCACATCAGGACGTCCCCCCTGCCGAACTGGCAAGAGTTATCAATGAATATATGCCTCAGACAATACAGAAATTCATTTCCGAACGCAGTAAAAACAAGCATACAGACAAACTCGGCTGTGATACCGTTCTACAAACAATGCTTGACAGAAGTGATAGTTTAAAACAAATATATGACAATTATCAAACGATACTTTCATCAAATGATATTCGTCTTGGTGCAGTCGTAAGCGTTACAGACAGGGACATTTATACCGAAATGAAAGATATTATGAGTGATGATATAGACAGCGGCAGGGCGAGATTCACTGTTCCTGCTATAATGGTCTATGGAGAAGATGATTATTTCAATAATCACCCCGACGAGCTCATGGCAATAGCAGACCGCTTGTCAGGCAACAGCTACGGCTTGAATGTAAGTCAGCAGGACGGCGAATTGATAAGCTATGTATTGAACAATAATTCCCGTCCGTTTGGTATGCGTTATCAAAGTGAACTTACTTTCGGGCATAATGTCATTCTTTCAACAGTAATTTTAAGTAAGCCTGCACTCTGCAACAAGAAACTTTGCAATAAACTGCTTTATCTGGCTGTACAAGGTCAATATGCCGCTGTGATTCCTGCATGGTACTATTCATTATGGGAACTCAGTGCATTCTAAAAAATCAGGATTCAGTGTCATTTTTCATATTTTTTTCCCTACAGAAAGCTATCAGCATCATTTTGATATTCAATAATCATTTGCCTGACCAATAAGAATATAACTTACATATATGTGCATAGAATGTTCAGGAGGTGCATTTTATGCCACAATGTAACAGAAACCCCTGTGCAAAAACGATTATCAAAGGCTCAGAAGCATATCCGAATATACACGGAGAAGTGTTGTTCTATAAAGAAAAAAATGCTGTGCTTATTCATGCTGATATTTGTGGTCTGCCCCGGAATGATTCAGGTTTTTATGGATTTCACATCCACGAGGGGACCGACTGCAGCAGCAATCTCAAAAATACAGGAGGTCATTTAAACCCCGAAGAATGTCCCCATCCGTCCCATATGGGTGATTTGCCGCCATTGTTATCATGCAGTGGAAATGCTTATATGACAGTAAAAACGGATCGTTTTAAAGTGAAAGATATCATCGGCAGAACTGTAATTATTCACTACAGAGCAGATGATTTCCGTACACAACCATCCGGTGATTCGGGAGAAAAAATTGCCTGCGGCATAATAAACATTGCATAAAAACCGCATTTCATCAAATAATAATGGTGAGGTGAAACACATGGCAAAACAAGGAATGAAACGTCCCGAGATAACACATGAAAAAAATTCAAATGAACAAGCTGCCGTTCCGGAAATTCAGGGAAAAGCTAAACATGGCAAAAAGTCAGTCAACCCTATTATATCCGGAAGTGCAGCACCGTCGCAGAAGGTATATCATACAACACCACATAAACACGAAAAGCCAATATCAACGGCTTATAAAGAAATTGATAACGACCTTGCAAGAGATAATATGGAAAATGATATACCGGAAGCAGATCTGCAGGATATATGATGGAAATACTGAAAGTCATTTTTGCATCATTGTTTTCGTCTGCGATTCTGTTTTTTATAGCCAAGCTGATCGGACACAAGCAAGTTGCACAGCTTGAATTTTTCGATTATATCACAGGTATTACTATTGGTTCTATCGCTGCAGAGCTTGCTACTACACTTGATGATCCATGGTGGAAACCTACCATTGCTATGATTGTATTCGGTTTGGTGACGGTTGTTTTGAGTATTGTTACAAGAAAGTTTCCCAAAAGCAGAAAATTCGTAAACGGTACCCCTACCATTGTAATGAATGACGGTAAGCTATACCGTGACAATATGAAAAAGGCAAAACTGGAACTGAGTGAATTTTTGTTGTTATGCAGACAGGCGGGCTATTTTAATCTGAACGATATTCAGACTGCGGTCTTTGAATACAATGGTATGCTGTCGATTCTGCCTGTCAGTAAAAAACGACCACTTAATCCGGAGGATATGAAGCTTACAACCAAATCGGAGCATATTGGTACGGAAATTATCATGGATGGCAGAGTGATGGGTGATAATTTAAAGAGAAAAGGTCTTAATGACGAATGGTTGCAAAAAGAAATAAAAAATCAAGGGTATAAATCAGCAAAAGAGATTTTTCTCGGTATATGCTATGATGAGAATAATCTGACTCTGTTCCCTGTAAAAAATTAAAATAAACTCAAATATGACTTTATCTTTAAATTGAATACAAGTCAAATGGGCAGACCTTCATTTAAGAATGTCTGCCCATTTTTTTATGGTGGTGATACTGTGTTTTCTGTTACTTCCAAGGTAGTGTTGCCGTATTTTCTGTCAGGATAGAAATGTCTGTTAAACTCTGCAACCATCATTTCACATTGAAATTCATCCAGACGGACATCAACAGTTTCAATTTTTCCGTCAGATGTTTTATATATCAGACTGACATAATATCTGTATTCCTGACCGGAATAAGTGCTGTTTTCATATTTCTTCACCCGTACCATTTTTCTTGTCATATCACGGATATTATTATTGTCAACAGCAAAAACATTTTCACTGTTGTATATTATCATATAGGAATTTCCTAAATTAATACCGTTATCGCCAAACGACAGCATTTTTCCTTTGACATAGGATTTTTCAATTTCAGTCAGATTTACCTGCCGTTTCAGGAATTTTTGCACGGGACCTGATGTTAAACCATGTAAGCCTATGGAAAAAATCACTCCGCCGCAAAGTATGCCAAAAATTGCTGCAACTTTATCCTTAACTTCTGTCATTGGAATAAAAAGAATCAATATTGCTCCGATAATCAAAAGGATTCCTATTCTGATATATCCAAAATCTTTTTTACGGTATCTTTTTTTCAAATCATACTTCATGCCCTTTTTACTGATTGTTTCAAAAGTATGCTTTTCTTTATATTGATAATAGGCTTTTTTCCATTCGCTTTGTCTGTATTTTGCACCGCTGAGAAATTTCTGTTTATCAAATTCCGAGTTTTTGTCCTGCTTTTTTTCTTTGAAAAATGCGTGGAGTGAAGAAACTGTCATAAGTGTAGGAGCAACTATGGCACACAAAAGACATTCCCAACTTCCTATAAAAAAATATATTGTAATCAAAAATACGGCAAGACAAATTGCTACAACAATTTCCATCATAAGATTTTTCTTCGGCTCAAGCACAGTATTGTTTGCATTTTTGATTTCTTTTGTTTTTTGTTTAAGCTTTTTTAGCATACAGTTTTTTCTCCTTGTTTTTTAATTTATATGCTTTTCGTATGACAATCAGTGTTATTTAAATTTGTTCATTCACAACGCGAATATATCTTCTTAATGGATATTCCCCATCATGTGCCTCTCCCGAAAATGCTGATGACATATCACCTGCTCTTGTTATCCTGACAATTCCGCACCTTGACAGCATTTCGGAAAGTTCTTTTCTTTTCTTGGCTTCACAAATCAGTCCGGCTGTTTGCAAGAATCCCCTTTTCTTCCTTAATATCTTGACAATATCACTGCCCGGCAAGGGCTTTACAAGAACACTTCCAAACATATCCGAAAGTTCAAGTTCGCTGTCTGTTTTTGGGACAAGAGAACAAAATTCTCCATTGAACATATCTTTTTTATTTTCATGAAAGAAGCTTTCAAGTTTATCCGCATATCTTCTCAATGACATTTCTGCACGGCTGCCGATATCTGATGGAAGATGTTTTTTTGCAGACTTCTCAAGTACAGGAAAGAATTCCCTGCAAAAAGCTGTAACTTCTTCAAAATTGTCCGTGTCTATATAAATGACCTGACATGAACTGCAAAGAAGTCCTTTTGTAGTGATAATGTGTTCTGCAAGTAAATTAAGTTCATTTTCTTTATCTTCATAGCCTGAGATATATGCAAAACTGAGTTTATGTCCCCATTCAATCAATTTTGCATTGACAGGAGCAAGATTTCTGACAGCGGAAACCGCAGCTTCACTGCCCCATACTATTATCCCGTCCGATATATTTGCCATTTTCGATATAGCTGCAATATCCGTTGACGGTGTATCGAACACATATATAAAATCTGCAAGTGACGGCTCGGCATTTATCAGCTCTGCAACTATCCTTACGGAAAGACCGTTATCAGCACTCGGAAGTTTTAGTATATTTATATTTCCCGTCAGAAGTCCTTCTGCCAGACTGAATGCCGGCAGACCATCTATGTTTCCTGCTGCGATATGCAGCAAAACTCCCAAAGGTCTTGTTTTTATTCTTATCTTTGTAAAATTTCGGGGTGGCTCGGTTTCATATTCTTTCAAAAAGTTTTCTCCAAGTTCTGTTTTCAGCTTGAATAAAATATTTTCCCTTGAAAGCATTTTTATTGCCTGATGTTTATACATATCGGCATTGTCTATCGAAAGACTTTGTATGATATCGTCAAAATCTCCGTCTTGTAATTTTTTACACAGCGTTTCTATGGCGGAAAGTACAGTTTCAATATGTAATGACTTTTCCGAAAGCGTTTTTATAATTTCATCTTCAATATGTTCCAGTATATCATCTTGCTGTTTTGTATCATATATTGTTCCTTTGGCAATTATCATATTTTCATCTCCCTCAGCAATTCCGCAGCTCCTGCCGCACAAGTTTTTATATCTTTCATGCCTATCCTGCCGATTATCTCAAGATACGGGCTTTCAATACCGCAGCCGCATTTTTTGCCGTCATGAAGTATGGCAAGATCATCTGTCATAACACTCAAAACAGGACACGCTTTCAGCATGGGTGTCATAAGATTGACAAGTCCTTCTTTTTCATTTTCCAGAACTTCAAGAGTATCTGCATCACGGATCAATACACGGCTGTAAACCGGTACATGAAAGTGGTGATTTTTGCAGTCACAGTATAAAACAGGGTGTTCAACTGCCCCGAAAAATTCAATGATATTGCTGTCATCAATGCCAAGCACCTTTTTGGCAAGTCCATAAAAAATATCTTTGTCCACCTGTTCGGTGTAGAACTGTTTCCAGCCGCCTCCCAAAAGTATCTTTGAATTTTCAGGCAGCTTTACATGAATATCCCTTTCATCCATCATTTTCATCAAAAAATATGTATATGACGGAAATCCCATGAACCTGACAGGAAATCTTGAATTCCTGTACTTTATTACGGCTTGAAGAATATTTTCAAGATTCAATGAATACTTTCCGTTTTGATATGTAAGTGCAAAAGTCCTGCTGAGTGCAGGTGTAAAGAGCGTTGCACCGAGTGCGGTTTTAGTAACGGCAGTTTTGTTGCTTCTGTGCGGCTTATAGCCGAAGACGATGTAATGACACGGTACAGGAGAAAACAATCCTCTCAACTTCGATACACGCAGAACCATTTTCAAGCCTGCATAAAGGTCACTTATGCAAAAGCCTATTTCACTTTTTATTCCCTTTGTACCTGATGAAGTTGCCCGAATGACTGTCCGTGAGGGCGGTACGGAATAAAGTTTATGCTTCTTGAAAAGCAGAGTAGGTATAAAAGGAAGTTTTTCAAGGTCTTTCATACTTTTAATATCATTTGGGCTGAATTTCATTCCGTCAAGGATTTTTCTGTATTCTACACAATGTCTGTACTGATACTCACAATTTTCTTTCATTGCTTTTACGAATATTTTGTCTGTATTCTGCGAATAGGCATTTTTAGTTGAAAAAAGTATTCTGCGAAATTTCATCTTTATTCACCTTATTCTTTATATATTTGCTGTGATTTAATTATACAGGATTTTCAAATATAATACAAGAATATTGCCCATTCATACCAAAGAAAAATATAAATTGTTTATGTACAAAAAAATTCTCTTTTGCCATGCTATAATATGAACAGAAATATAAAGGGAGGAAAAGATTATGAGTAACTTTTCGGAAAATCTTGCAATGATAGTAAAAAATATCGGCTGTGACTATGAAAAGATAGACAAATCTTATTCAAGTCAGCAGATAACGGAGCTGTATTTTAGGGAATATCAAAAAGGCAGAAAGAACGGCTATACACCTGTCATACTTAGCTGTGATGACAGCCTTGCGGAAATTTTGGAGATAAACAGTGGAGATATTGATGAATACAAAAGTAAACTGTTGTCTATAAATTCAGATTGTGGCAGAGAGTTTTTGAGAAACAGATTTGAAGAACAGGTTAAGGCTATCAAAAAGTATTTCGGCAGTACGACAAGCCTTTACGGAGATTTTGACGATACAATAGAATCACAAATTATTTTGGACAATTCATCTTCAGCAGATTTGATTCTTGCTAAAATACCCACTTTGAACTCATGGGAAATTTTCGCATGGATACCGTTTGGCGGGTGGAATGAATGTCCTGATGCCGAGGATATGATGGCTGTCTGCAAATATTGGTATGAGCTGTATAAAGCTGTACCCGCAGTTATTTCGGGCGATACTTTGGAGTTATATTGTTTTGAGCCTGTCAGAAACAAGTCGGACGCTTTGAAACTTGCAGAAGAACATTATGGATTCTGTAATGATATAATAGACCAGGGTATGCAGGAAATCAAACCTCTTGCAAGCTTGCTGATGAATTCAACAGTATGGTCATTCTGGTGGGATTGAATATTTATTTTACTGCACGGAAATCAATTTTTAAAATATAAGCATCCCGATTTGTCATTCTGAGGAGCGAAGCGACGAAGAATCTTTGTCTTCGTGATACTTTTGTGACA
>CADCDE010000043.1:0-1866 GCA_902800065.1 uncultured Ruminococcus sp. | reverse complement strand
TCTTTGTCTTCGTGATACTTTTGTGACAAAGATCCTTCGCTTTCGCTCAGGATGACATAATTTTATTTTTCTTTTGGAGAAACTTGATTTCCGTGATTTTACTGCTTGACAAAAGCGTGAAATAGTTGTATGATAATAGCACTATAATATTTTTAAGAAAGGGTGAATTTCATAATTATGCTTAATATACGACCTAATACACATCACATTATTATAATACCGAAACAGAATTGTGAAATTTGCCGTTTTATAAAAATAAGTGTGGCATAGTTCTATTGTCACGCATATATGGCAGTTTTATAATGTGTTTTTTGCACTTCTGTTTCAATACAGAGGTGCATTTTTTTATTTGAAAAATCAGGTGATAAAATGAAATTGGAAATTATAAAAGAATTGAATATGGAAGAATACAGTTGGTGCAATTCCGCTGTTCTGACAGAATTGTCAGACGGAAAAGGTGTATTGACAAGTGTAAAAACAGATTATGATGAAGATTACTGCCAAAAATCCACACTGCTTTTAAACGGCAAACCGCTTATTCAGGGAGAATATCCGATTTGTCCCACTTGTTCCGCAATGATTGCAAGGGGATATGGCATTGAAAAAATTGATACTCCGGAATTGCAGAAAATCAGAGATAAAGTAAATTCACCGTTTGTCAGTCTGCGAACAGCAATAGAAAATATAAAGTCAATCATTGGATTGCTTGATGACGGATATTATGTAATAGCAGATGCAATGCTTTATCCGACAGATGGGAAAAATCATTTTTTTATGAATGTACCCGATAAGGCTGATTACATGGAAGCCGCAACACCGGAATATTACAACCGTGATTTTATGACAGTTGCAGACGGTTTTCCGGCATATATTTATCCTACACAGTCAAATTTATGTTTAAACATTGACAGGGCAAAATATTATCTTGATATGATAGAAAAAGAAAATGCTCCCCGTGCGATTGCCTATTATCAATATGGATTTTTGTGTTCTTTGCTTGACGGTCATCACAAGGCTTATGCAGCGGCTTTAAAGGGGGCTATGATGCACAGTATTGTAATTATTCCTATACAATACGTTTTGAATGATATGAATAAGCAAGAAATATTTGCTGTTTTTGGCGATATAAAAATAAATATGAAAGAATTACCGAATTTTAAGCCTGATGATAAAATGATTAAAAATATAACT
Organism: uncultured Ruminococcus sp.; assembly: GCA_902800065.1. Lineage (GTDB taxonomy): Bacteria > Bacillota > Clostridia > Oscillospirales > Acutalibacteraceae > UBA1213. The sequence continues at coordinate 675 of CADCDE010000043.1, read as the reverse complement.
TTTGAAGAATATCATAATCTCCCTGTCAGTGAAGACGGAATGTTTTTGGAGTGTTATCCGACAGTTGAAGAATTATCGGGATATTTGGTGGCAAAGAAAGATAATACAGAACTAACTAAATCTATTATTGATGATTGGCTGTCAAAAAATGACATTGATATGAGGCGTTTGAAATATTATATCAGTTATTATGCAAGAACAGATTTAAAAAAATCTATGATGATTGTAAAGGAAATTTTGACAAACAAAAGTTCGAGTCATTTTCTTAAAGAATTTGCAGTACGTTTTCTTGTCAGGCATAAGTGTGATGAAGCAGAGCAAATGATTATAGATTACCTTATAGAACATGATCCGACAGATATTTGCTGGAAAATCGCTAACAGTTATTGGCAGTAAACTTAATTGAAAAAGGAGAAATTTATGAATTTACCCGTACAAGTAACTCAGGAAGAATTATCTGAAATATTATTGACAGTCGCACCTGTAAGACCTGTATTTATCTGGGGTGCACCAGGTATAGGAAAATCGGCACTTGTTGAACAGTTCGCTATGGACGTAGGTATGGAATGTGTATCACTTCTGGGAAGTCAGCTTGCCCCCGAAGATATTATTGGTATTCCGAGAATCAGCGGAAATGTATCGGAATTCCTGCCCCCTAAAATGATTGCAAGAAAT
>CADCDE010000042.1 GCA_902800065.1 uncultured Ruminococcus sp. | reverse complement strand
GAGCAAGCTCCTCAAACTCCGTTCGACTTGCATGTGTTAGGCATGCCGCCAGCGTTCGTCCTGAGCCAGGATCAAACTCTCAAAACTATTGTATCTAAAAGTCTTGCGACCTTCAAATCAAGCTTCGAGCATTTTTTATGGCTCTATTTACGCTTTCGCATTTCATTTTTAAGTGTTTTGTCACTTTGTAATGTTTTCAAGAAGTACAATCTTCTCAAAGTAATTACGGGCATGATGTCTTTTTTATAATTGCGTTGTTTAATTTTCAAGATCCTTTGTCGATTTTCAACGAAATTTCTTTCGTTCAGCGACTTGATTATTATATCACACTGTTTCTTGTTTGTCAAGAGTTTTTTTAGATTTTTTTCAAATCTTTTTTTGAACTCTGTCGAAACATTCTTTCGTGCGACAGCTTGACTATAATAACACACTCTTTCAGATTTGTCAACCCCTTTTTTCAAAAATCTGCAAAAAAATTTCCACCGACTTACTATCGGCGGAAATCCTTTTAATTGTTCCTTATGGAGAAAGTAAAACATACATACCTATGCAGGATGTAAAGCAAGAGGCTATCGGTTTCAATCTCCTATGGAGAAAGTAAAACCAATTATGGATTATAAGAATCAGCCAATAAAAGCAGTGTATCAATCTCCAATGGAGAAAGTAAAACCCGTATATCTTGCCACTATGATATAATTATATCGCAATATAATATTATAGTCAATACATTTTGTTCAAATTATTGAGTAAAAATTTAAAGCTGCGGAGAAATTATATTCCCCACAGCTTGATTTTATCACGGTTTAGCTGTCTGATAAGTTGACATTATGGTTGAACGGAACTGTTCAAATGACATATTATCCCTGTTACCGCCGTTTTTGTTGCCGTCAAGACTGAATTTGAAATCCTGTTCCTGATTGGCGAATCTGGTATAAGGCTTGATAATGCTCTCATAATTATTCTTTGCGGTATTGTACATCTTGTTGAATTCCGCATCACTTGTAAGTATTGATGTCTGAGAGAGCTTCTTCAATTCATTTGCATATTTATCCCTGACATATGCCAAACTTGACAAAGGATTATGAGATATAGTTTTGCTGATAAGAGGATTCGCCTGTTCACTCTGAGTGGCAGCATAATTTGAATACGGATTGCGTACTGCACAATTTTTATTCAGACCGTATGTGATACCCATTGTCCTGTCGTTGTCATAAACTATGAAAATAGCCTTGCCGTTGTCCTTGCGGAAATATATGTAATGGTTGTTGTAATTATTGCGAATGTCATCCGGGTCTCCTGCAAAATATTCCGCTGCCATGAATGACGCATAATAATCCACATCAAGCACTTTTTCGAGTTCATCTTTTGTTACATTGGATTTGTTTATTACACTGAGGAAATTTTTTAGTGATTCATGCTTTGAAGATTTCTTGTTTGTTTTAAGATTGAAATTGTATTTGATTCCCTCGGAATTGTCCTGTATACCATAGGAATTGTCAAGCTGATAAGTAGCACCTCTCCAGCGACCTGTACGGTTTCCTGCATTATTCGTTTCAGACCACATACATTTATACAGGTCTCCGTCCAATGCTGATTCAGGTAATCTCTTTTCAAGGAAATTATTATCAACAGGCTCATATATCTTTACAAGACCATAGTTATTTCCGTTTATCTTCATTTGGGAAAGTCCTATTTTCTGTACGAGAACATTCGCTGATTCAAACAGTTTAGTCGCATAAATTTCCCTGATATTCGTATTGTCATAGCAGATGTTCCATTTCATATCCAGTTCATTGAGCGTTGCAACAGTACGTTTTTTTCTTGCCTTACGTGCATTGTCGTCAGTCCATACCTTTGCATTGCTTCCATATTCGTCCTTATCATCAAATGTTTCATCAAAGCTCAGCTTGAAACTGCATATATTAGGAGTACCGTTTGGTGCATAGAACGGTTCCAGAGATTGATTTCCTTTAAGGCGTATTCCGACTTCATCTATTGTATAGCTTTTTGAGCCGACTTTTATAGTAACATTTGCCTTGCGGTATATCTCGGACTTTTTATTTTCATCTCTTGCCGTGTATTTCTGATAATCGGTCTGTAATTTGTCTATTTCGCTCTTGTCCATGGATATATCGACAGTAACTGCATTTTGCATATTGAAAAGCTGTTCATAGAGTTCCATTCCGCCTATGTCATTATCCGAAACAGGAGTATCGGGCTTGACAGGTTCAGGAGTCGGCTTGATTGTTTCCGATACCTGAGAAACAACGCTTGATTCAGCCTTTGAAGGCTGCTCAGGTTCCGGAGCTTTGCTTGGTGTCTGAACACTTGATTGAGCATTTGGAGCTTCACTTGATGACTGAACACTCGGCTCTGTTTTTAACGGTTCAGTCTTTGATGGCTCTGATTTTGACGGCTCAGTCGAAGTTATTTCTTCAACGGAACTTTCCTTTGAACTTTCATTTGAAGCCTGTGGCGTTTCACTGACTGCCTCTTTCGATGATTCATCCTTTGATGACTCATCATTTACGCTTGACTGAGAAACAACACTTGATTCTGCCTGTTCGGATGTTTGCTCACTTGACTGCTGTGATTCTTCTGATACATCTGAACTTTCATTTTCGGAAATTTCCGATATTTGAGATGTCACTGTCGGCTCGGCACTAGTACCGCCTGAATTTTCATTTCCTCCGCTGCAGCCTGCAAGACTTGCTGTTATAAGCAATGCAAGCAACAAACTTAATTTCTTCTTCACACTGTCCACACCTTTCGACAAATATTTTATATATATTATAATATCTGACACGAATTTTGGCAATATCAAATTTTATAAATATCTTGACAATATTAATTATGTGATTTAAACTGTGTTTTAGATAATAAAAAGGAAGAAGGAATTTTTATGAAAACTATAAAAGATGCCAAACCCGGTCAAAGAGTCAAAGTGATAAAACTTCATGGTGAAGGTGCTGTAAGGCGTAGGATAATGGATATGGGTATCACCCGTAATACTGAAATATATATCCGCAAATTTGCACCATTCGGTGATCCTGTCGAGGTTACCGTGAGAGGCTATGAGCTTTCACTCCGAAAAGATGACGCAGAAATGATTGAAATAGAATGAAAGGTGAAAAATTATGGCTGTAAAAATAGCCCTTGCAGGCAATCCAAACAGCGGTAAGACAACCTTGTTCAATGCCCTGACAGGCTCAAATCAGTTTGTCGGAAACTGGCCCGGTGTTACCGTTGAAAAAAAAGAGGGCAAACTCAAAAAACACAATGACGTTACCATAACTGACTTACCCGGTATATATTCCCTGTCTCCATATACTCCCGAAGAAATCGTGGCAAGAAACTATCTCGTTGAAGAAAAACCTGATGTTATACTTAATATAGTTGATGCAAGCAATCTCGAAAGAAATTTATATCTGACAACTCAGCTTGTTGAACTTGGCATACCCGTTGTAATTGCTCTCAATATGATGGATATAGTCAAAAAAAACGGAGATATCATCAACACAGAAGTGCTTTCAAAGGCTATCGGATGTAAGATTGTCACTATATCAGCACTAAAAAATGACGGTATCCTTGATGCCGCTGAAATTGCGGTTTCAGTTGCAGGCGGTGAAAAGCCTATCCCACAGCATTTATTTTCGGGACCTGCCGAACACGCTATTGCACATATCGAAGAAGCTGTTCTTCACGATATGCCTGAAAATCAGCAGCGATGGTATGCCATAAAAATATTCGAGCGTGATGAGCGTGTCATCAAAAAACTTAACATCAGCAAAGATAAACTCAAACACATGGAAAAGGATATCCAAGCCGCTGAAAAAGAACTTGACGATGATTCCGAAAGCATCATCACAAACGACAGATACAACTATATAACAAATATCCTCAAAAAATGCTACAAGAAAAAGTCAAACGGTGAAATGACCATATCAGATAAAATAGACAATATTGTTACAAACCGTTATCTTGCACTGCCGATATTTGCATTGATAATGTTCATTATATACGCATTTGTTGTAATGCCTGTTCCGATGCCCTGGGGAAGCTCTCTCGGCACTATGGCAACTGACTGGATAAATGACGGCGTTTTCGGTGACGGCTGGTATCTTTTCAATCTATGGATACCCGGCATTCCTGCACTGCTCCAACCTCTTTTTGCAGATACTCCCGAATGGCTCAGCGGTCTTGTATTTGACGGAATATTGAAAGGTGTCGGCTCAGTCCTCGGATTTGTCCCTCAAATTTTTCTTTTATTCTTATTTCTTGCAATGCTCGAATCATGCGGATATATGTCAAGAATTGCCTTTATCCTTGACCGCATTTTCAGAAAATTCGGTCTTTCAGGAAAATCATTTATTCCAATGCTTGTCGGTTCAGGTTGCAGTGTGCCCGGCATAATGTCCTCGAGAACTATCGAAAGTCCAAGCGACAGACGCATGACCGTCATTACAACATCATTTATCCCATGCAGTGCCAAATTACCTGTCATTGCCTTGATAACCTCAGTACTTTTCGGCGGTGCATGGTGGGTAGCACCAAGTGCATATCTTATGGGTGTTGCCGCTGTAATAATCTCCGGTATCATGCTCAAAAAAACCAAAATATTCGCCGGTGACTCCGCTCCGTTCCTCATGGAACTCCCTGCATATCATCTTCCTATATTCTCTAATGTAATGCGTTCTGTCTGGGAAAGAGTATGGTCATTTATCAAAAAAGCCGGTACAATAATCCTGCTTTCCTCCGTCATTATATGGCTTCTCAATTCACTCGGCTGGAATAACGGCTCTTTCGGCTTTTATTCAGAATTTGCCGATAACGGTGCAAGCATACTTTCAGTGATAGGAAATTCAATCTGCTGGATATTCTCTCCCCTTGGTTTCGGAAGCTCTACCGCAACTATTGCAACTTTAATGGGATTGCTCGCAAAAGAAGAAATTGTAAGCGTATTTGGCGTACTCGATTTCAAGGGACTTACACCTCTTGCCGGATATGCTTTCCTTACATTCAATCTGCTTTGTGCTCCGTGCGTTGCAGCTATGGGGGCTATACGCAGAGAAATGAACTCTCCGAAATGGACTCTTTTTGCAATAGGCTATCAGTGCATATTTGCATATGCCGTAGCTCTTACAATATTTCAGATAGGCAGCGTTTTTACAGGAAATATGAATATTATCGGCTTGATATTTGCTATTGCAATTCTTGTATTTATGTGTTATATGCTTTTTCGTCCTTCTAAAAAATCAGTGCCTATTCTTAAGAAACAACAACAATGAAGAAGCTTTTGAAGATTCCTCACTGCGTTCGGAATGACATTTTTCAAAGGAGATGGAAAATCTTGATTGAATTTATATATCAAAACTCCTCGACAATAATAATATCCGCTGTTGTCCTTGCTATAATCATACTGGATATAATATATCTCATACGTTCCAAAAAACACGGTAAAAATATATGCGGCTGTACAGGCTGTAATGGCTGCTGTCAAGGCTGTAATCATTGCAATCACGGAAATCAAGTTTCTCCAAAAGAAAAATAAAATTATGTCATCCTGAGCGAAAGCGAATTTGTCACAAAAGTATCACGAAGACAAAGATTCTTCGTCGCTTCGCTCCTCAGAATGACAAATCGGGATGCTTATATTTTAAAAATTGATTTCCGTGCATTGCAATAATCATTGAAACAAAAGCTCCGACATTCAATATTTGTCGGGGCTTTTGAATTTCCGTTAGAGAAATTTTTTTGCAGTATTCATTTTTTGCATAAATAATCATTGACAAAAAAGGCATTTTGACGGATAATATTATTGTATTTCTTTCAAAGGAGGATATTATCATGGGCTATACTATCGCTCAAAAAATTATCAAAAATCACTTGTTAAGCGGTGAAATGACTGTCGGCAGTGAGGTAGGTCTGAAAATTGACCAGACTCTTACTCAGGATGCTACCGGCACTATGGCTTATCTTGAATTTGAGGCTATCGGTGTTCCGAGAGTCAAAACCGAAAAAAGCGTTGCTTATATTGACCATAACACTCTCCAGACAGGCTTTGAAAATGCAGACGACCATAGATTTATCCAGTCTGTATGTAAAAAACACGGAATTTATTTTTCACGTCCCGGAAACGGTATCTGTCATCAGGTTCATCTCGAAAGATTTGGCAAACCCGGAAAAACTCTCATAGGTTCGGACAGCCATACCCCCACAGGCGGCGGTATCGGTATGCTTGCTATCGGTGCAGGCGGTCTTGATGTTGCCGTTGCAATGGGCGGCGGTGCTTATTACATATCCATGCCCAAAATGGTTCGCATAAATCTTTCAGGCAAGCTCCAGCCCTGGGTTTCAGCAAAAGATATAATTCTTGAAGTTCTCCGCATTATGACCGTTAAAGGCGGTGTCGGTAAAATTATCGAATACGGCGGTGAAGGTGTTAAAACTCTCACAGTTCCCGAAAGAGCTACTATCACAAACATGGGTGCAGAACTCGGTGCTACTACATCCATATTCCCATCTGACGAAATCACAAAATCTTTCATGGCTGCACAAGGTCGTGAAGAAGATTGGACAGAGCTTTCTCCTGACGCTGATGCTGTTTATGATGAAGTTATCAATATTGACCTCTCTAAACTCGTTCCTATGGCTGCTTGTCCGCACAGTCCCGACAATGTAAAGACTATCGAGGAAATAGGTCCTCAGCAGATAGACCAGGTTTGTATCGGTTCATGCACAAACTCATCTTATCTTGACTTGATGAGAGTTGCAGCTATCCTCAAAGGTAAAACTGTTGCACCTAATGTAAGCCTTGCAATCGCTCCAGGTTCTAAACAGGTTTACAATATGCTTGCAAGAAACGGTGCTTTGGCTGATATTATCGAAGCCGGTGCAAGAATACTTGAATGTGCCTGTGGTCCGTGCATAGGCATGGGACAGTCACCCAATTCAAAGGGTATCTCCCTCAGAACATTCAACCGTAATTTTGAAGGTCGTTCCGGCACACGTGACGGTCAGATATACCTTGTAAGCCCCGAAACTGCCGCTGCTTCCGCTCTCACAGGAGTATTCACAGATCCCAGAACTCTCGGTGAAGCTGTTGAAATACCTCTCCCCGAAAAATTCGACTTCAACGACAACATGGTTATCGCTCCTGCTCCCGTTGAGGAAATGGACAGTGTAGAAGTTCTCAGAGGTCCTAATATAAAGCCATATCCTGCAACCGCTCCTTTGCAGGATGATATAACTGTTCCCTGCTCTCTCAAGGTAGGTGACAATATCACTACAGACCATATCATGCCGGCAGGCGCTAAAATTCTTCCTCTCCGTTCAAATATCCCTGCTATCTCCGAACACTGCTTTACAGTATGCGACAAAGATTTCCCCGCACGTGCAAAACAGCTTGTGAACAGTATCATAGTAGGCGGTATCAACTATGGTCAGGGTTCTTCACGTGAACACGCCGCTCTTGCACCTCTCTATCTTGGCGTAAAAGCTGTTGTCGTTAAATCCTTCGCCCGTATACACCGTGCTAACCTGATAAATGCCGGTATCCTTCCGCTTACATTCGTCAATGAAAATGACTATGACAATATAAACGAATCCGACAGACTTTCTATTCCGAATGTTCGTCAGCTTATCGAAGAAGGCAAAGAAGACCTCATTATCATCAACCACTCAACAGGCAAAGAAATTCCTGTTAAATGCGAGCTTTCAGGTCGTACAAGAGATATTATCCTTGCAGGCGGACTTCTTGATTACACAAAACATAACGGTTAAATAAAAAATAAGAAATGAAGCATATATATGCTTCATTCCCGAAATTTTCATAAAGAAAGGAAAGAATTTCCAATGGAAAAAATCAGAATGTCTACTCCCCTCGTTGAAATGGACGGAGATGAAATGACGAGAATTATCTGGAAAATGATTAAAGATATTCTCATTCTCCCCTATGTTGATTTGAAAACAGAATACTATGATTTAGGTCTTGAAAACCGTGAAAAAACTAAAGACCAGGTTACAGTTGATTCTGCCGAAGCTACCAAAAAATACGGTGTTGCAGTTAAATGTGCCACTATCACTCCAAATGCCGAACGTGTAAAGGAATACAATCTCTCTCAGATGTGGAAATCTCCTAACGGTACTATAAGAGCTATCCTTGACGGTACTGTTTTCAGAACTCCCATTGTAGTAAAAGGCATCACTCCTTATATACCTACATGGACAAAGCCTATAACAATCGCCCGTCACGCTTACGGTGATGTTTACAAGAATACTGAAATGGTCGTTAAAGGCGGTTCAAAGGCTGAACTCGTTGTAACTGACGAAAACGGCAACGAAACCCGTCAGCTTATCCACAACTTCGCAACTGACGGCATTATACAGGGACTTCACAACATTGACAAGAGTATCGCCAGCTTTGCAAGAGCCTGCTTCAACTTCGCTCTCGACAAAAAACAGGACCTCTGGTTTGCTACAAAGGATACTATTTCCAAAAAGTATGACCACAGATTCAAGGATATTTTCAATGAAATATTCGAGAATGAATACAAAGATAAATTCTCCGAAGCAGGAATAACTTTCTTCTATACTCTCATTGATGACGCTGTTGCAAGAGTTATCCGTTCAGATGGCGGATATATCTGGGCTTGCAAGAACTATGACGGTGACGTTATGTCAGATATGGTTGCTACTGCTTTCGGTTCACTCGCTATGATGACATCTGTACTTGTATCACCTGACGGCATTTATGAATATGAAGCCGCTCACGGTACTGTTCAGCGTCACTATTATAAATATCTCAAAGGTGAAACGACTTCCACGAACTCCGTTGCAACTCTCTTTGCATGGAGCGGTGCTTTGAGAAAGCGTGGAGAACTTGACAATATCCCCGAACTCTGCGACTTTGCCGACAAGCTCGAAAAAGCTACTCTCACAACTATCGAAGACGGCATTATGACAGGCGACCTTGCATTGCTTTCATCTCTCGAAAACAAAACAAAGGTTGATACAGAGACATTCCTTGTTGAAGTAAACAACCGTCTTTCGGCTACGCTCTGAAAATTTTAATCTTACCAAAACAAAGGCTGTCAGGTCATTAATTACCCGACAGCCTTTTATTTTTCAGAAAATAATAAATATCTGCGTTTTGCAAAGAATATCATTCCTGCACCCTCCCTTAAAATAACATAACCGACTTTTTTATCCTAATGCGGCAATTCATCTCCGACTTCTATAACCCATAGCCTCGGAAACTGATGCCCGTAAAATGAAATCCTCTGCAAGGTTGGGCGGATTAAAGGAAGCTCCCGCCTCTATAGGCGGTGAGTACTTCACATATCTATTGTCAATATCAAAAATTTCAAAGTCGGCTTTGTTGATTTATTCGAGTACTTCAAGAGAATGTGTCTCGCTGTTGATGTAGAATTGTCTGCCGTTGTATTGAAATACAGTTAAATCACCGATGAAAATACCGTAAAGTTTTGATTTTCTTTTGAGCGGAGATGATTTTTTAACAAGTGTGAACGGAGAAGTACTTTGAGGTTCAACGGAATATACATAAACTTCGGATAGTGTTTTTCCGTTACTGCCCTTGCTGTTGTCGGGAATAATTGCAACAGTATGGAGAAGCCCGTTTTCATACCATGTGTATCTGTAATTGAAACGGCAGTCTGACGGAATTTCTCCCTGTGATTTGTATAAATATTTCGGCTCATCCGAAAAATCTATAATATCAAAACCGTCAGGTTTTCTGTTATAACGAAGATATAAATTGTTGCCTATCGGTATCATTGACTTTATTGAGCGGAACGGAGAATTAAAATATTCATGTCCGTCAATGCCTGCCACTCTGTCAACATAAAGAGATGTATTTTTGAAAGACACATTGCCGTTATCGAATTTTGCAATAACAAATTTGGCTGTAGAAGATTGGCTTACAGTGATAATTGCCTTGCCATCATCCCATACAATGTCATCTGTTACAGCATTTGCACTGTCCAACTTGAAACTTTGATAATTCAATGTATTGTTTTTGGTATCAGCAGATACAGCAAGTATCTCTGAACTCCAATAATACATTATTCCGCTGTAATGCTGACAGATAATATTATAATAATCACCTGATTTTTTGATGTCAAGAATATTCGTTACACCCGATTTATTTATATTTATCTTTGAAATACAGGAGAAATTATCCGATATATCGAATATATATATACTTGGCTTTTCAAAGTAGTTAAAGGAATGTTTTATATAAAATGATATGGTATTTTCATCAAGAAACATTTCCTGAACATCTCCGTAAAAAGCCCTTTTTTGTGAAATTTCATTTTTCTGCAAATCCATAATTGAAACAGCACTGTAAAAGACTCTTTGAGGTTCACCAAGAATATTTATTTCATTGTCGTTCCATTTTATTGTTTTTTCATCAAAAACAAGATAAGGCTTGTAATCATCTGTATCGGACTTTGCGGAAAATCCGCAGGCACACATACCATCAGAAGTGAATAAATAAAGCCTGTTATCTGATATAAAAGCTGTATCAAGATGACCGCTTTGCAAATACTGACATTTGATTTTTGGATTTTCAGGGGAATCAAGGCTGTATATATTTACAGATGTTTTCATGTCATCATATTCACCGACAGTACAGAGAAGTATCAGTTCATCCTGATATATAAACATACCGTAATTATAAGGATGAATGTCAAATTCCTTTAAAACAGCCGTTTGAGAAGAAACTGTATTGATAGTTTTTAAAAGTTTGTTTTCTTTAAGGCTGAATATCTGTATACCACTTGAATATTTGTCGATATAATCATTGAAATGATAAATATAATCTTTGTACATAACACTTAACTGCATTTCATCAGCACCGTTTATATTTGCCGATACAGATATTATTTCACTTTTGATATCGCTGTGTTTTTCATTTGTTTCGAGATAGTTAAGCATATCGGTAAGAGAACTGTATTTATCCGATGTATTCCGTGATGTTGATATGTTTATATTCGTATAATTCATTTGTATGATAATAGAGATACTTAAAAAAATAAAAATAACAGCGGCAATTTTTGAAGTTATCCTTTTTTTCTTCCACGGCATAGAAGCAGCTTGTATGTATTCGCTGTCAACAAGTTCAAGTTTTTCAAGCAGGTCTTTTCCTCTCATATGTCATAGCCTTCTTTCACAAGATATTCCTTCATCTGTTCCCGTATACGGAATAAAGTAGTTTTTGCGTTGCTTTCGGAAATTGAAAATCTTTTTGCAATATCCTTTATGGAATCCATATACCAGTATCGCCTGAGAAAAATACGTCTCTTTTCTTCCGTAAGAGATGAAAGAAAATCATTGATTACATTTTTAAGAGTAATCTCGTCAATTTTTGCATTGATGTCATCATCGGGTGATGGAATACATTCTTCGAGTTCTGCACTCAGTTCACATACAAAAGCATTTCTTTTCAAAGTATTCTGTTCCTTACACCTGTTGAGAGAAATATGCCGTATAATTCTCGCAAGAAATGCAAAAAGATAATTATGCGGTTCATGCGGAGGCATTGAATTCCATGCTTCAAGATAGGTGTCATTTTCACATTCTTCGGCAGTAGGTATACTCTGAACGATATTCATTGAAACAGCTTTGAGTTTTTTTCCGTATTTCTTGGAAGTCTCTTTGATAGCCTTTTCACTGCGTTTCCAGTATAAAGTTATGATTTGTTCGTCATTCATATTCAAAACACCCCTTTCACTATATATAAGCAACTTTTTCAATGGAATGGTTACACTATTTTATCATTTTTTCAGACAAAAATCAAAAACCGACTTCCTTTTGGAAGCCGGCTTTTTTGTTTTACATCGGTCAATCAGCTTTCCCACAGCAATCATTGCTAATTGCTAACTGCTAATTGCTAATTGAATTACATACTTCTTTCGTAAGCTTCGATCATTTTCTTGACCATCTGACCGCCTACTGCACCAGCCTGACGGCTTGTAAGGTCGCCGTTATAGCCCTGCTTAAGGTTTACGCCTACTTCATTTGCACATTCCATTTTGAACTGTTCCATTGCCTGTCTTGCTTCGGGTACATTGATTGAGTTAGAGTTGTTAGACATAACTTTTTATCTCCTTTTGATTTTGAATATTTTCAGACAGATAAATCTTTTCGGATTCACAGTGCAGAGATGATATATATTTCAACGCACTGTGAATCCGTTACGCTGAATGTATCACCCTAACTGCAAATCAATTTTTTGTTTAACTGTCTGTGATAATATTATTGACGGATTTTTGAAATATATTACGAATTTGATGTGGTAAATAATTCTTGCAAAATAAAAAATTGGCTATTTACTTTTATGCTTTCATGTGATAAAATTTTATTGAAATAAACTTTCAAAGGACGGACGGTGACATAAATGAATCCGAAAATTAAAAATGAAAATACAGATGAACTGTTCAAGGCAATACTGACTCTTAAAAATATAGATGAATGCTATGCTTTTTTTGACGATTTATGCACGGTACCCGAAATAAAGGCTATGGCTCAGAGATATGCAGTTGCAACAATGCTGAATGACGGTGAGATATATAACAGGATAGTCGATAAAACAGGTGCAAGTACAGCGACAATAAGCCGTGTCAACAGGGCATTGAACTATGGCAGTGACGGTTATGTCCTGACCATAAACAGAGTCAGAAAAGAGGAAGAAAATAATTGAGTTATTCATATTTTGCGGAATATTACGATATTCTCACGGAAAATGTTGAATATGAGAAAAGAGCTGATTATTTCCTTGAGCTTTTCAAAAAACACGGGCATGACATGGGACTGACACTTGACCTTGCCTGTGGAACAGGTACACTGACACTTGAATTGTGCAAACGAGGTGTAGATATATTCGGCTGTGATATGTCAGTGGATATGCTCACAATAGCACAGCAAAAGGCTTTTGAAGAAGACAGGGATATAATGTTCATCAAACAGAAAATGCAGAATCTTAAATTATTCGGAAATATAGATACCTGTATATGCACGCTTGACAGTATAAATCATCTGCAATCAGCGAAAGATGTTCAGAAGACTTTTGAAAAAGTCAGTGAATATATGAATGACAGCGGAATGTTTGTATTTGATATGAATACGGTGTATAAGCATAAATATATTCTTGGCGATAACTGTTATATCTATGACACTGAAAAAGTATTTTGTGCATGGCAAAATAATTATCAGGCACAAGACAATGAAGTTGTGATAACGCTGGATTTTTTTGAGCGTGACGGAAAAGTTTATCACAGAAGCTCGGAGCAGTTTTCAGAAAAGACATACAGTGATGAAACTATAAGAAAAATGGCTGAAAATGCGGGATTTTCCGTTGAGGCAGTCTATGATGATATGACTTTTGAGAATATAAAGGAAGATTCTCAAAGAGCAGTATATGTATTGAGGAAAAGGGGAAATTTTAATGAGTGACAGAATAATGAGATGTATAACAAGTGACGGTGCAGTAATGGCGGCGGCTGTTGATACATCAAACTTGGTATATACGGGTGCAAAGATACATCTTACATCTCCCGTTGCAACAGCGGCTCTCGGCAGACTTCTTACAGCAGCGGCAATTATGGGTAATCAACTTAAACAGGATAATGCAAGTATTACATTGAGAATAAAGGGAGATAACAGCGAAACAGGTGCCGTGATAGCCGTATCCGACAGTCACGGTAATGTCAGGGGATATGTTGAAAATCCCGATTGTCCGACAGAATATTATCCAAACGGTAAACTCAATGTAGCCAAGGCAGTCGGCAAAACAGGTATACTGAATGTAATGAGGGATTACGGTACAGGTGAACCGTATCTCGGACAAGTACAGTTAATTTCCGGAGAAATTGCTGAGGATATAACAAATTACTATGCGACAAGTGAGCAGATACCTACTGTATGTGCATTGGGAGTCCTGCTTAATAAGGAAACACATGAAGTAATGCTTGCAGGCGGATTATTAATACAGCTTTTGCCGGGAGCAGATGACAGTACAATAGATAAAATCGAAAAGAATGTCAGCGAGCTTGAACCTATGACAACAATGCTTGCTAAAGGAATGAGTATCAAAGAGATATGTGAAAAGGCACTCAATGGCTTTGAAGTTGAAGTTCTTGATGAAATGCCGATAAAATACGCTTGTTCATGCAGCCGTGAAAAAGTCATAAATGCCTTTATAACTCTCAGTGATGACGAGATACGTTCATTGGCAGATGAAAAGGGCTTTGCCGAGGCAGTATGTCATTTCTGCAAAAAAAAACACAGATTCTCCAAAATGCAGCTTGAAGCAATAATAAAAGAGAAACATTCAAATGATTGATATGTCAACAATAAGATTCCTCACTTTGTTCGGAATGACAATGACATGGAATTTTTGATTTTACCAAGCAATAAAAAAACATCTGTCGGTAAAAAAGACCGGCAGATGTTTTGATTTTATCTTGTAGCGTTCTTGACTGTATCACCGACATTATCGGCGATATTTTTGACAGTATCACCTGTTTTATCAGCAATATTGTTTACAATATCACCTGCATTGCGGGCTGTATTATCGACAATATCACCTGCATTTCTTGCAGCATTGTTTACGGTATTACCGACACGGTTTGCAGTATTCACGTCATTGTAAGTTCTGCCGTATCTGTCAACCACAAGGTCGTCATTATCGCCTATTATTCCATTTCTGTCCGTTACTTCACCATTATTCGGCATACGGACATTGGAATTCTGATAAGTCCTGTCTGCCGCATTATTATTTGGAAGATCGTTTGTATTGGATTTGCACGAAGCAAGGCTCACAGCCATACCTGCAGCAGCAAGAACAGCAAAAATAGCTTTTTTCATTTTAAAAACTCCTTTGTAATTTCTTACACAAATATTATTTTCAATAATCATAATCATATTCAAGGAAATTTTTTATAAAATAATTTTATTCTTAATATTGCTATTGACCGTTTAAAATGTTAGAATAAATACAGTGAAATATGACCATAAGGAGTGGACCAATATGTCAAATTTGATCATAACAATATCAAGAAGCTACGGAAGCGGAGGTCGAGTTATCGGCAGGATGCTGTCTGAAAAAATGGGGATACCGTATTATGACAGGAATCTCATATATCTTGCGGCAAACAGGAGCGGGATAGACTTAAAATATTTTGCACAGTATGATGAGGATATGAAAAAGAAGCTGTTTGATGATATTGTCCCGTCAGAAAAAAACAAATATACCTCCAAAAATGAAATATATATGCGACAGGCAGAGGTCATAAAAGATGTTGCTGATGAAGGTGATTGCGTAATAGTAGGCAGATGTGCCGACTACACCCTCAAAAACAGCGGAAATAAAATATTAAGAGTCTTCATATATGCCAATGATATAGACTGTATAGAGACTATAATGAAAAAACTTTCTGTGTCCAAAGCAGAGGCTGTAAAAACAATAAATCAGATAAACAGACACCGCTCGGAATATTACAGATATCACACCGACAGTGAATGGACAAATGCCAAAAATTATGATATATGCATAAACACCTCCGAATATACTCCCGAAAAAGCCGTTGAAGCCATAATGAAATATTCTGAGATATTTAGAAATCTTTAATATATAAAAAACAGCCGGTATCCGCTTGATAATATGCAGATATCGGCTTTATAAAAATCATCACATATTCGTATTATCTGTCCCAAAACAAATATGTAACATCATCATAACCGTTATTATTATTTTTTCTGTACATACGCTGGTTAGTAATTACACTGTCAAGTGTTCCGAATTCTTCATGGTAACTGCCTAACTTTATATAGTCAAACATATGCATCCATTGCTCTATAACAGTATCACGCCCCGAATATAAGCATGATTTCAAACCTTTGTTATGTGCATATTCTGTATATAAGGCAAATTCGTTCTTTTCCTGCGGAAGTTCCATTCCTTCACCAAGAAAACAAATACATGATGCCTGTTTAAGATACAATGCTAAAATATCAGAAAAATATTTATAAAGCAATTCACCATTATCAGGAAGTTGTAATTCAGGATAATGGCAATTCGGACATTTATGAATACAGCCTGATATATAAATACATATTGACTGTTCACCAGGAACCTCATAGGGACTAAGGCAAAATTCTGTATAGTGAAGCATTTATATCCACTTCCATTACACATAAAAAGACCATACCAAAATGGTACAGTCTTTCAGAATGGTGCGGATAACAGGACTTGAACCTGCATGAAATTGCTTTCATATGGACCTGAACCATACGCGTCTGCCAATTCCGCCATATCCGCATTTACTTGATAAGTATAGCAAAAAAAAACTCATTTGTCAAGAAAAAATTTTGAAATAAAAGATGAATTTTACAATTATCTTGATAAAAAACTTCAAGTGTGTTATAATATCTATCAATACTTGAAGAAACAGGAGAAAAAAATGGAAAATGAAATTAAAGATATAGTTAAAGCACCCGTTTTGCCATTGAGAGGTCTTGTCATATTCCCAGGATCAATACTGCATTTCGATATATCCAGAAACAAATCCATGCGGGCATTGGGAGCAGCTATGAAAAATGACCAACAGCTTGTCTTCATCACCGCACAAAAGGATCCTTTCAACGAAGAACCTAAAAAAGATGACCTTTTTTCAGTGGGAGTCATTGCAAGAGTACTTCAAATGGTAAGACTTTCCGAAAATATCGTGAGAGTCGTTGTCAAGGGAATGTACCGTGCCGAAATGGTCAGTGCAAAGGAAAAATCAGGATATATCCTTGCCGATATAAAGGAATGTGAAATAACGCATCCATCTTCAGAAGCAAAGAAAGATGCAATGATAAACGTAGCCAAAGAAATATTTGATGACTATCTGATGTTCAACAGTAGGATAACAAATGATATTGTCATGACAGTACATGAAATGAAAGATGAGGGTGAACTTGCAGATTATATAGCTGATAACATGATCCGTGACTATGAGAAAAAACAGGAAATTCTTGAAGCTCTTGATGAAGACGAGAGAATGGAAAAGGTCATTGCCATGTTCCGCTATGAAACAGATATCCTTGCTATTGAAGAGGAGCTTACAGAAAAAACAAAAAACGGTCTTGACAATAATCAGAAGGAGTATTATCTCAGGGAAAAGCTGAAGGCTATCCGTGAAGAACTCGGTGAAACTGATGATATTACCGAAGAAGTGTTTGAATATCAGGAAAAGATCGAAAATCTCAGGACTACTGACGAAAACAAGAGCATTCTTCTGAAAGAGGTCTCAAGGCTGGAAAAAATGTTCGGAAATTCCGCTGAAGCAAATGTCGTAAGAA
The DNA here is from genome assembly GCA_902800065.1 of uncultured Ruminococcus sp. Classification (GTDB taxonomy): domain Bacteria; phylum Bacillota; class Clostridia; order Oscillospirales; family Acutalibacteraceae; genus UBA1213. Next base: position 4,673 of record CADCDE010000042.1, on the reverse strand, counting down.
ATTACCTTGATGCTTGTATAGAATTGCCCTGGGGAATCTATACAAAGGAAAAAAATGATATAAAGCGTATAGCCAAAGTCCTTGACAAAAACCACTACGGTCTGAAAAAAGTAAAGGAAAACGTCATAGAGGCACTTGCCGTCAGAAAACTCAATCCCTCGATAAATGGTCAGATAATATGCCTTGCAGGTCCTCCGGGAGTCGGCAAAACATCTATTGCCCATTCTATTGCCGATGCAACAGGCAGAAACTATGAAAGAATAGCCCTCGGCGGTGTACATGATGAAGCTGAAATAAGAGGTCACAGACGTACATACATCGGTGCAATGATGGGACGTATAATGAACGCCATAAAATTGTCAGGCTCTGCTAATCCCCTAATACTTCTTGATGAAATCGACAAGCTCGGCAGTGATTTCAGGGGTGATCCGACATCTGCACTTCTCGAAGTCCTTGACGGTGAACAGAACTCCACATTCTATGACCATTATATAGATATGCCGTTTGATCTGAGCAAAGTTATGTTCATAACAACTGCAAACGACTATACTGCTATTCCTGCTCCACTGCTTGACAGAATGGATATAATCCATATCGACAGCTATACAAGAGAGGAAAAATTCAACATTGCCAAAAAACATCTTATATCAAAACAGCTCAAGCGTCACGGATTTTCTACGAGAAATTTCAAAATATCCGATGAAGCTATATATGATATCATAGACAGCTATACAAGAGAATCAGGTGTGCGTTCACTTGAAAGGGATATTTCCAAATTAATGAATAAAGCCGCTGTAAAAATAGTATCAGGTGAGCAATATTCAGTAAAGATTTCCACCGATAATATCGAAGAATATCTCGGCTCAAGAAAATACAAGAATGACACCATGAATAAATCAGATGAAGTAGGCGTAGCAACGGGACTTGCATGGACAGCAGTCGGTGGTGAAACTCTTCCTGTCGAAGTCGCTGTGATGAAAGGTACAGGCAAGATCGAGCTGACAGGCTCACTCGGAGATGTCATGAAGGAATCCGCTCATGCCGCATACACCTGTGTCAGAACAATGGCAGAAAAGCTCTCTATAGACAGCGATTTCTACAAGGACAAAGATATACATATCCATGTCCCCGAAGGTGCTGTTCCAAAGGACGGTCCATCAGCAGGCATCACCCTTGCAACAGCCATAACATCAGCACTGACAGGCATTCCTGTACGAAAGGATGTTGCCATGACAGGAGAGATAACTATCCGAGGACGAGTTCTTCCCATCGGCGGACTTAAGGAAAAAACTATGGCTGCATACAGGCTCGGTATCAAAACAGTAATAATCCCAAAAGATAATAAAGCAGACCTTGATGAAGTAGATGATGTTGTCAAAAATGCCATAAACTTTGTCATGGCTGACAATATAGATACAGTCCTTGATACAGCACTTGTAAAAGAATAAAAAAGAGGTTTTTTATGAATTTTCAGATAGCAGAATTTAAAGCGGCTTACGGTAAACTCAGTCAGCTTCCCGAATCGGATATGCCTGAGATAATATTTTCAGGTAAATCCAATGTCGGAAAATCATCACTGATAAATAAAATATTATACAGAAAATCCATTGCAAGAGTCAGCTCACAGCCCGGAAAAACGGCTACGATAAATTTCTTTTCTCTCAAGGAAGCCTACCTTGTAGACCTGCCAGGGTACGGCTATGCGAAAGTTTCACAGGCTGAAAAACAGCGTTGGGCGGAGCTTATGGAGGGCTTTTTCGCTCAGGAAAGAAATATAGCACTTGTGGTACAGATATGCGATATGCGTCATTCACCTACCGCTGATGATATGACAATGATAGATTTCCTCTATCAGAATAATTATCCGTTTATAATCGCTCTGACAAAAATGGATAAACTCAAAAAAACACAGCAAATTCAGAGATTAGCCGAATTAAAAAGAGAATTGTCCGATTATCCCGATATAAGATTATGTCCGTGTTCATCCAATGACGGTACAGGGATAGATGAAATAAGACAAATAATAACCGAAAGTGTTGAACATCAGGAGGATATTTAATGGAAATAAGAAAGTATGAATCAAAAGACCTTGAACAGATGATAAATATCTGGAATGAAGTCGTGGAGGACGGCATTGCATTTCCGCAGGAGGAATTACTGGATATGAAAACGGGTGCTGAATTTTTCTCATCACAGAGCTATACAGGTGTAGCGTGTGAGGGGGATAAAATTTATGGTCTGTATATCCTTCATCCGAACAATATCGGCAGATGCGGTCATATATGCAATGCAAGCTATGCTGTCAGTTCTCAGAGTCGAGGAAAACATATCGGTGAAAAATTAGTCCTTGACTGCATGGCACAGGCAAAAAAACTCGGCTTCGGAATATTACAGTTCAATGCCGTTGTCGAAAGCAATATCCATGCAAGACATCTGTATGAAAGAATCGGCTTTAAACAGCTTGGCACTATTACAAACGGATTCCGAATGAAAGACGGAAGCTATGAAAACATATGCCCGTATTTTATCGAGCTTTAAAAAAACAAAGTCACACAACCTTTTTCAAGTTTGTGTGACTTTTTTTTATTATGAATTATTTATTAGTTGAGTTCATCAACGAGCTTCTGAAGTGCTGCGAGTGCTTCATCGGGGAGCTTGTCATAGCCGCCCTTTTTCTCAGCAAAGCCCTGTACAGCGTTGACACGGTTGATCATTGCATTCTTGAGAGCTGCTTTATAATCAGCATCATTCATATCAGGCTCAAAGCCTTCCCATTTGAGTATCTCGATATCTTCAAACGATCCCCACTTCTCAAAGTTTGCTCTGCCCTCTACGATTGCTTCAAGTACGCCGAGTGTATCTTCCTTCTGTACCTTCTTGCCCATGAAATCGCCTGTATTAACTATATAGCAAGCAACGTCTTTTTCTTCAACGAGCTTCTTGAATTTCACATAGTCGTTTACAAGAGGATATGTTCTGAATGGATTAGCATAAGGTACTATACGAAGTGCATTCATATCTGTACCTGCAGCTACACGTTCAGCAGTTGATGTCTTTGTAGCGAGTGTTGCACCCATTACTGAAGCCAATGCTGCACCCTTGAGCTTTACACACGGAGGTATTGTCGGGTCTTTCATTATCCAGATGATTGAATTAACAGGTGATGAAATCTTGTCAACTCTGTTCGGTGACCAAAGCTTTGACTTGATTGCACGACCGTTACCGTTTCTTATATCCTCTGTAACAAGCTGGATTTTACCGTCTTCGTCCTTTGTGCAGGAGCAGTTCTGAACGCTGAGGAGATATTTGTTGTCGGGGCAGCCTGTTGGATAGTCTGCTGTTTTATCGAAATATGAAGGTTCAAGTGCTATTGATGCACAGGTATCTGAATTGATGATGAAAGCGTCATCATGGAGAACTGTTATATTCGGATATTTGCCGCCATGCTTTGCGTGTGTAAGAGTAGATTTACCTGAACCTGAAAGTCCGAATACTGATGCAACATATTTGCTACCGTCAGCAAGAGTATATTCTTTCTGACCGCCATGGCATGAAGCATAACCGTTACGGTTTGCAATAGCCCAAGCGATTGTAAGAGTACCCTTTTTGTGCTCACCGAAATATTTCATACCGAGGATAGCTGCACAGTTGTTGTTTGTATCGAAGTAGCAGCAGGTCAAATCATCACTCAGACAACTGTAATCAACGTCAGGTGACGGTGTAGGAACCCACTGAGGATCAGAGAAGATGTATATATCAGGTTCATTGCCATTGCCTACGGGCTGTGATTCTTTGTACATCTTTGCATAAGTGTCATTGATATACTGGAAGTTCAAGAGCCAATTGTACATCAGCATTTCCTCACCCTCGGGAATGAGAAGATGAGCCTTTACCATGAATTCCGGATCAAGACCGATATATGCTGTTGCATGATAGAGCTTCTTGAAACGAGTTTTATATATAGCGTCCATTACAACTTTGTCGAGCTTTGCATCATCCACACCGGGCTCACCCTTGATACGTCTTGCAGCGGCATATCTGCCTGTTACTGCACCGTCATTAAAGAGAAGTACCTGTGCACCCTCGGGAAGACCTACTTCCTCGGGCTTGTAGATAGGCATATCGGTAGTAACTGCACCAGGAGTATTCTTTGCAAGATAATAAGCCTCTGCAAGAGAAGATACCTCGACTACATTGTTACCGTAAAATGCACCCTCGATAATTGAACGTGTCTTTGAAAAACCAACTTTTCCTTTTCCTATTTCAGATATAGGATAATATGCTTTTGTTGACATAGCTTTGTATAGCCCCCTATTCTTTAATTAACAATTAATAATGAATAATTAATAATTGTCATTCAGTCAATATATATTTTACTTCCATTAGATATTTTTGTCAAGACAGATTAAGCCATTTTTTACTTTCATACATTTAAAATGCAATTTTAATAATCTTTTTATGCAAAAAATACGTTTTTGACAAACTTTACATTATATAATATGCAGAATCGTAATTTCTTTCATTCATTATTTTTCTTTTTCAATTCTTGTCAGTTAGATACTGTAAAAATATATGTTACATTTTTTTTGGGGATAAATTTGATTATCTTATTTTCCTTGTCAAATAAAGCACCGTCTTCCCATACATAATTTTTATTGTTTTTATCAACCTCA
>CADCDE010000041.1 GCA_902800065.1 uncultured Ruminococcus sp. | reverse complement strand
TAGCTATGGAAAATGCGTCTGATACTGTTAAACAAGTTGCCGACTTTGTGACACTTTCAAATGATTCTGATGGCATTGCACATCTGCTTGAAACTATACAGTAAAAAAGACCGTTTGACTTGAGTTAATTCTCAGTCAAACGGTTTTTTTGTCAGCCTTCTTTTGCAATTTTTATAGTTCTTTCGATACTGTATTTTTTGATAGCAGCATCATTTGTTTCATATTTCAAATCTTTCTTCTGCTCATCAAGAAATTTATCGTATTCTTCTTTTTTCATTGTATAAATGATATTATCCTTTGATATATAATCTGTTTCATCTTCGCCTGCATCATCGGAATATTTTATCTTCTCAGACAGCTCACTTATAGAATCCCTGTATATAAGATACAGCTTATCATCAATGGTTGTAACTGTTGCCTGCTTTTCTTTATTATCCTTTATAGCCTTTCTGAGTTCATCGGATATATTCTCATCTTCATCAAAATTCTTTGTAAGAACAGTATTTTTTGAACTCGGAACACTTTCAACCTCAAAGTCAGTCTTGTATGCTTCCTCTATATCATCAGTTGTTTTCTTGTCATTGTTTATCATATTGCGGTATTTGTTGAAATTGGCTATTGCTTTTTCCTTTGTTTCACCGTCTATGTCAACGATATTATTATCTTCATCGGTAGTTTTGAGTGAATACGGTATGTAATAGTAAGATATATAATTCTCTTTATAATACTTCTTTACATCTTCATCGGATACTTCCTTTTTACCGTCCTTGCCGTAGAGCTTCTTGAACAGATCCTGATAGATATAATTATATCTTGTATTACATTCGGCAAAGCTCTCCTTTGAAACGCCCAGTTTTTCATAAAATGCCGTTGCTTCCTCGCTTCCGCTGTAATAGTACTGTATATACATATCACCTGTTGTCTGTATCTGTGTTTCGTCTATAACAACATCATTGGATTTGGCAAGAGCTTCAATATTCAAGAGAGACAGGCACTTATCCTTTGCATCGTCAAATATCCAGTCAACAGCATTTTTATCTTCAATTTTTTCTTTTGTTATATCTATAAGCTGAATATCAAAATCGCTGTTTCCCTCATTTGCTTCCTGTATCTTGCTGAGAGCTTCCTGATAGCTTTCATAAGTCCTGTATATCCAGCTTCCTGCCGATATTTCGGAAACCTTTGTCTTATAGCTCCATTTTCCGCTGCCGATAGTACAGCCTGCTGTCGAAACTGCCAAAGCTGCAGCAATCGCAAAGGCTGATATTTTTTTCGTTATATTTTTCATAACAATTTTTTCTTCCTTTCAAAAAGATTGATTTTGCATACAGTGTATATTATATAACAAATCTTTTGCAAAGTCCATAATTTTTTTTAAAAAATTTGCACATATACTATTTTTTACCGAAGTGCATACCGAAAATTTCGTCAAAAAGTCCTCCAACAGTGTCACTTTTACGGATAGAAACAGAGATATGGGGTTTTTCTCCGACTCTCAATACAGCCCTGTTCTGTAATTTTCCGATGATATCGGCAACTGCCTGTGACTGTACCTGTTTGACGTATATTATAAGATGGTCGTTCTGCTGTCTTATCTCATATATGCTCATTTTCTTAGCCTTGCTTCTCAGGAGAGCTATATTTATAAGTCCGTTGACAGCCTTTGGAATATCTCCGAAACGGTCTGCAAGCTCATCTATAACGTCACTTGCATCATTTTCATTCTGTATATCAGCTATTCTTCTGTATATTTCAAGCCTTCTGTTGAGATTGCTTATATAATCATCAGGTATATATGCCTCTATCTGAACATCCAAAAGACATTCCATATCAGCATTTTCAGACGTTTCACCTTTGGCACGGCTTACAGCCTCATTCAACAGCTTCATATACATATCATAGCCGACATCTGCCATATGCCCATGCTGTTTTGCTCCGAGGATATTTCCTGCTCCCCTGAGTTCAAGGTCTCTCATGGCTATTTTGAATCCCGAACCGAATTCCGTAAATTCCTTTACGGCTTCAAGTCTTTTCTGTGCAATCTCACTCAATGACTTATCTTTCATGAAAGTCAAATAAGCATAAGCACGCCTTGATGAACGTCCCACACGTCCTCTTATCTGATGAAGCTGTGAAAGTCCCATTCTGTCGGCATTTTCGATTATAAGCGTATTTGCATTTGGTATATCGACACCTGTTTCTATTATAGTAGTACTGACAAGTACATTTATCTCCTGTTCAAGCATCTGCTTCCATACTTCAGAAAGTTGGCTTTCGGTCATTTTGCCGTGACCGTATCCGACCTTCGCTTCGGGTATCGCATCACTTATCTGCTTGGCTTTCAGGTCTATTCCCTCAACAGTATTGAACAGATAAAACACCTGTCCCCCTCGTCTCAGTTCACGCCTTATTGCTTCATTTATAACATTTTCGTCATATTCCAAAACATATGTCTGTACAGGGTGTCTGTCCTGTGGAGCTTCTTCAAGCGTTGACATATCCCTTATACCCGACATAGACATATTAAGTGTTCTTGGAATAGGCGTGGCGGAAAGTGTCAGTATATCAACGTCCTTGCACATCTTCTTGAATTTCTCCTTCTGTGCAACACCAAAACGCTGTTCCTCGTCTATTATAACAAGTCCAAGGTCACGGAATTCAACGTCCTTTGATATAAGTCTGTGAGTTCCTATGACGAAATCTATATCACCCTTTTTTAATTTATTTATGATAGCATCCTGTTGAGAGGCTTTTCTGAATCTTGAAAGCAGTTCTATATTGACGGGAAAGCCCTCAAATCTTCTGAGAGCCGTCTGATAATGCTGCCATGCAAGAATAGTTGTCGGCACGAGCAATACACACTGTTTTGAATCCGTCACGCACTTGAAAGCCGCTCTCAAAGCTACTTCCGTTTTACCGAAACCGACATCACCGCACAAAAGCCTGTCCATGGGAGCAGTTTTTTCCATGTCACTTTTTATCTCTGCAATGGCTCTTTTTTGGTCATCAGTTTCTTCATACTCGAAACGCTGTTCAAAATCCATCTGCCACGGAGTATCCGACGGAAAAGCGTGTCCCTTTGCTTTCATTCTTTCCGCATAGAGTTTTATAAGCTCATCTGCAATATCCTTGACTGCCTTACGCACACGGTTTTTGGCTTTCTGCCACTCCTGACCGCCCAATCTGTGCAGTTTTACATCAATTTCATCTCTCGGACCGATATATTTCGACACCAAGTCAAGCTGTGTCACGGGAACGTAAAGCATATCACCCCTTGCATAACGTATCTTTATATAATCCTTGACAACATTCTCATATTCTCTTTTCTGTACACCCTCAAATATACCTACACCATGCACCGAATGTACAACGTAATCTCCCACCGACAGCTCTGCAAGATTAAACAAAGACCTGTTCTTTGAAGCACTGCGGTTTTTCTTTCTGACAGTATTATTCACCTGTGAACGTGTTATAAGCACAAAATTCGCTGACGGATATTCAAATCCCGCTGAAAGACTTCCTTCGCTTATATATATCCCGCTATTTCCAATAATACTGTCTTTTTTCAGCAAAGCCACATTATATCCTGCCGAAAGCATATCCTTGAACAAATTTTCCGCAAATTTCTCCGTACCTGCAAGAACAACTATTTTTTTGCCTTCGGGCTTCATTCCGTCAATATCCTCACACAATACACTCAATGAACCGCTCCAAGGTGAAGTCTGCTTTATGTTGAAATTAACCAGCTCTTTCAACGGCAATTCACAGGTACCCCTTGCATAGTTGTCTATGAATACAGTATTCCTCTTTGAAAGTTCTTTCAATTCATCATTCAAATCATCTGTGAATTTATCCAGTCCCTTGCACAAAATGCCCTCTGTCAGATAATCCTTTATATCCTCGCCCCACTGCCATATCACAGCTTTCATTCTTTCCTTTAATTTCGGCTGTTCGGATACAAATACAAAACTGTCCTTTGCAATATAATCAAACAGGTTTGACGGCTTTTCGTATATGAGCGGATAGAATTTATCTGCACAGGCTATCCTGCCGTTATTTTTTAATTTATCTGCCTCTTTATACAATATCGGCTTGGCAAGTGCTGCAGCCTTTCCCCTGAGTGAATTTGCCTTTTTCTCGATTTTTTCGGCAACCTCCTCTGCACTGTCAAAAATTATCTCGCTTGACGGCGTTATCACGAATCCGTCAATATATTCCGTTCTTCTTTGTGTATCTATATCAAATGACGATACAGTATCTATCTCATCGCCCCAAAACTCCACTCTGCACGGCTGAACTGCTGACGGCATGAAAAAATCAAGTATACCGCCCCTGACAGCAAACTGTCCTGTTCCGTCAACCTGTTCCACTTTGACATAACCGCTTGACAAAAGTGCAGATGAAATTTTCTCGATGGAAATCTCAGTCCCCGACTTTATCTTAACAGAAGATTTTTCAAGGACATTTTTCGGGATATTGTACTGCAATGCACCGTCAATACATGATATTATCACTTTATACTGCCCTGTCATAAAGCCGTATAAAGCTCCTATCCTCTGATGTTCAAATTCCCTTGAAACACCCTCTATATCACGAAAAGTAAAATCCCTTGACGGATAGAAAACCGCACTTGTCCCCATAGATTTCAAATCAGCACACAGCTTTTGAGCCTCAGCTTCATCAGACGCAAGCACAAGTGCATTTTTATCACTATCATTTACCATGCAGTGTATAAGATGTGCCTTGTGTACGGCTGAAAGTCCCGTTGCCATACACGGAAATCTATTTTTTTCCACTGCTCCAGACAAAACCTTATATTCTTCCGTCTGTTCAAAAATGTTATCCAAAAATTTCATATATTACCTCTAAAAATCATTTTTCAACCACTGTAAAAAACTTTCCTATCGTTCCTTTTATTTCAGAACGCTTGATTAAAAAAACTCCGCATCTCATGTACCATTCGGGAATATCACCTCTGAACCTGAACAAAGCAGGAGGACTCAACCGTAAAACATTTCCGTATTCATCTTTCACACTTTTAATAGGCTCTTGACCGAACATTTCACAAGCAAGACAAAGTTCATAGCATTTTTCATCTCTTATTTTTAATACATCAATATTTACTGCTTTATAGTATGTAACACCGTCAATTACTTTTGTTCTGTCGCTTGAATTGAGATATTCGTTATATTTTCTTTCCATTAAACTTTCTTCATTCTTCATCTTTCTTTATCCACCAACCATTACCGTCAAAATATCCATATCTTTCCATGAAAGGTGCAAGCACTTCAATTTGTCCTGTTTCGAGTATCTCAATACCCTCTGACTTCAAAATATCAAATATTTTTTCCACCAATTCGTCCATCAATGCAAACCATTCATCTGTTATCTGACAGGCTTTTTTATATTCTTCTGTTCCTTCTTCATAGTCATAAACATCATCTTCAACCCACCATGCTTTGTTATGTACAACTGCATATGCTGTTGCCAATCCCTGTTCATCATTGTTTTCTGCAAACCAATTTCTAATATCCTCCACAGACATATCAGGAATAGGCTCGGACATCATAACATAATATGGAAATTCATTTTCATTTTCGATATTATCCATAAACTTCCCCCTTTATGAATTGTAAAGATTCATGGCTTTGTCGATATTTCCTGAAATTATCTTCTCCACTGCATCACAGGCTTTTTGTGCCGTTTCGTCAAGTAATTTTTTTTCGCTCTCCGTGAAATTCGATAATACCCAGTCTGCCAAATCCCATTTTTCAGGCTTATTTCCGACTCCCATTTTTATTCTCGGAAACTGGTCACTTCCCGAAAGATATATTATATTCTTGATACCGTTGTGTCCGCCGTCACTGCCCTTTCGCCTGATACGCATTTTGCCGACATCAAGCGATATATCGTCAAATATCACAATGACATTCTCAGACGGTACTTTAAAGAAATTCATTGCCTCGACTACTGCCTGACCGCTGTTATTCATATATGTTGACGGTTTCATCAGCAATACTTTTTTATCCGCTATCGTACAGGTATTGCAAAGGGATTTGTATTTTATCCTGTCAAGTCGTATATCCATTTTATCCGCAAGTGTATCGACTGTTATAAAACCTGCATTATGCCTTGTATTTTCGTATTTTCTGTCGGGATTCCCCAATCCCACAACTATATATTCAACTCCGCTGAAATTTTCCTTTTTCCTGAAAAACAATTCTATTCCTCCTCAATAATCATTTGCAGGCGATACTGTCAAAAAATCACAGTCCGCCCGCCATATTATAATATTTTACTTTGAAAGATTCGATATAACAACACCGTATACAAGTATACCCGAAAGTGCATATAATGTCACCGTTCCGCATATAAGAGAACCTGCTGTACGCTGAATTTTATTTGCGTCATCTCCGAGAAGATATTTGACTGCATATCCAACAAAGTACGCCCCTATCACAATAAGAGGTACTGTATATCTTATATTCTGTGTACATACATGAGGGAATTTAAAGCAGAAAATGTAATATGAAACGAATATCACGCTGTACAACAGCCATAAAAATATCTTCATAGGAACAGACATTTCCTTTACTTTCCTGAAAGATACGAATATCATTGAGATAAATCCTATGATACCGATAACAACTGCTGACCAAAAAAGCATTTTATTGATACCGTCTATATCGGCAAAGTTTTTGACTGTCACCATTTCATCAAACATTGCTGTCTTGAACAATGCCACAAGTGGATTAAATTCATTGTAAGAACCGTTGTACATGGTGAATTGGTCGCCTACGTCACTGAATTGATATGCACTGAAATCAAACAGTCTCTGCATTACGGGAATATCACCGATATACTGCTTTGAGGTCTTTGAAAGCTGAAGGACATATCCAATCGGTACACCGTGACTTATGTAATTCCTTACCGACCAAAACAAGCCCAACGGTGCACAGACAGCAAGAAAAGAAATATACTGAATGATATATTTTTTGATATTTCTGTTATCCTTGTCAAGAATATTTTTGAAAAAGGCATAGATGAATATGAATGCAACAGCAGGTGCGACCATCCATGCAGACAGCTTTGTCATCATTCCCAAGCCTATACAAAGGGCAATATTAATAATATTTTTTATTGTCTGATTTTTATACCAATAGATAGTATTCAGTATTGCACCAAGCATGAATGTAATTGAGAGTATATCATTGTTGATACCTCCTGCCAGCCAGTAAAAAGTCGGACAAAATGCAATAACAGCCGTTGCCGTTATGAGCGATATCCCTTTCAAGTCAAGCTGACGGTATATCTTATATGAAAGTATCATACAGAGCGTGGAATAAAATAGTGTCAATAACTGTACATTTTCAAAAGCATATTCATACTTTATATTCATCCAGGTCTGTATCTGAAGCCAGACAGCCGCAAATATATGGTGAAGCGGAGGGTGATAGAACTGATTTTTAGTTCTCACGTCAAAGTCGGGCAGCATTTTGTTATTATACAGATATTCAATATATGTGATATGTCCACCTTTGCCGCTTCCTACACTGCCCACATCATGCTGTATTGTAGTTATAGGATCGGATATGATATAACACAGTCTTATCAGAAATCCTGCTGCCATTATCAGAAGTATACCGTTTCTGACAGTAAGTTTCCCTCTTATTCCAAAATAAACAAAAATACCCGTTATTACAGCGAGACCTGTATTCAGCAGACTGTATGCGTAATGCTGTTTAAAAATCACAAGCATACAAAAGACTACTGCCGCAATAACACCTGCCGCCATTATCCCGAATGATATGAATTTATTTTTCCTGTCATCAGGCTTTGACTGCATTGTATAAAGTCCTGCAAAAATTCCGAGTGCTATAACACCGACAGACGGCATTACAAGTGATATAAGCGTCACACCGTCACCGAAATTATTTCCGTTTGTCAGCATCAGACAGAAAAAACACAATAAAGCTGCTGATATTATCGGATGAGAATATATCATCTCAAAAATTGATATATAAAACGGTCTTGTTTTAGGAGAAAGTTCAGACATCTCAAAAATCTCCTTTATGACTTGGTCTCATGGTATTCTTTTTCGGTATTTATATTCCAGATATTATCTTTTGTTGTAACACCGTTGATGATATTATTAACAGTTTCAAAAGCAGTACACATGGAATGGTCGATATTATTATATCTGTGCTGACCGTTTCTGCCGACACAGAATAAATTAGGAATAGTATTGAGATACTCCCTCAAATCGTCCATATGTTCGTATGTATCAAAATATGCAGGATATGCCTTTTTAACTCTCTCAACGTGATAGTCGATAACCTCGCTTTCACTGTCGATAAGCTTCATTGTTACCATTTCGCTTATGCCGAGTTTTCCGAAAGCATCATCAGTCATTGACCACATTTCATCGCCCTCATTGCAGAAATATTCCAAACCTACCCAGACAGTATTTTCAATATCCTTTACAAGATAAGGCGACCAATTGTTATATATCTGAAAACGTCCCATTTTAACATTTCTGTCATGGACATATACCCAGTCATCAGGCACGATATTTCCGATAGTTTTTGTCTTTGTCTCATTCTTTAAATTAAGATGAGGAACAAGAACGCCCACTGTCATATAATCCCTGTACGGCAAGCCCTCTGCAATTTTACTGAACTTTTCGGGGACATCATTCATTCCAATAACCAAATCTTTGACGGGCATTGACGATATAACATAATCTCCATTGAAGGTCTGTTCCTTGCCATCCTTGATATAAATTATTCCCGTGAGATTATTGTCTTTATCTTTTATAATTTTTGTTACTTTGGCATTTTTGATTATATTACCGCCCATTTTCTCAAATTCACTCGCAGTAATTTCCCAAAGCTGACCAGGTCCCAATTTCGGATATGAAAATTCCTCTATAAGAGATGTTTCTACTTTACGATTTTTCTTGTGGAAAGCCTTTCCGAACATATCCTTGAGAATTGCTTTAATGGACAAGCCTTTAACTCTTTGGGCACCCCATTCGGGAGAAATTTCACTTGGATGTCTTCCCCAAAGATTTTGGGTATAATTTTCAAAAAACATGGAATATAATTTCTTGCCGAAACGGTTTATATAGAAATCTTCAAGAGAATTTTCCTTTTTCTTGAACATGGCACTTTTCATATAACTGCACCCTGCAACTATTGTTGTACCGAAGCCCATATTTTTGATAGTTTCAAATTTCATTGAAATGGGATAGTCAAAGAATTTATTATTGAAGAAAATTCTCGACAAACGATGTCTTTTGAGCATTACACGGTCAGTTTTTTCAGGATCGGGACCACCCTCTTTGATAGCCGATTCCCTTTGGAGAACAACGTCATCATAAGGCAATGCACCCTGTGACGGGAGCATTTTTTCCCACCATTCATTTACTTCAGGTACTTTTGAAAAAAATCTGTGTCCGCCCATATCCATTCTGTTGCCTTTATAATTTACTGTCCTTGAAATTCCTCCGAATGTATCACTTTCTTCAAAAACAGTCACTTCATAATCCTTTGACCTTGACATCAGTTCATAAGCCGCTGTCAGCCCTGCAGGACCTGCACCTATTATTATAACTTTCTTCATTTTAAATCTCCTCTTTAGATTAAGCTCCGTAAAAATATTGCAATATATATTCTAATTCAAACACAGTGAAAAGTCAACTTATAAATAAAAACAAAATTTCTTTTCAAAAAATATTTCTATATTTCCTCAAAGTATGATATAATAGATAAAAATAAAATTTTTCGGAGGTTTTTAGCTATGTTTACAAAAATTGATATCAGTACTCTCAATGACAATTTCTTTACAAAAATCGGCAATGAATGGATGCTTGTCACAGCAGGCAATGACAAAAAATTCAATACAATGACAGCAAGCTGGGGCGGTGTCGGCATACTCTGGAACATGGACGTTGCTTTCACTTTTATCCGTGATTCAAGATATACACTTGAATTTATGGACAGCAATGAATATTATACTCTTTCATTCTTTGACGGAAAATTCATGAAAGAACTTGCATTCTGCGGCACTAACTCAGGCAGAGATGTTGATAAAATTGCTGCAACAGGTCTTACTCCCGTGCATGACGGCAATATCACCTATTTTGAACAGGCTGAACTTGTCCTCGTCTGCAAAAAACTCTACAAACAGCAAATGACTCCCGACTGCTTCATTGACAAGTCTATTATTGACAAAAGCTATTCAAACAAAGACTGGCATGAAATGTTTGTCGGTAAAATTGTCAGTGTACTTAAAAAATCATGAGAACTGTACTGATAACAGGTTCATCAAGAGGGATAGGGGCGGAAACTGCAAGACTTTTCGCCAAAAACGGTTATAATGTCTATATCAACTACAACAAATCAGAAAAAGCCGCTCTTTCTCTCCTTGATGAACTCAAAGATTTTTCCGTTCACGCTGTAAGGGCTGATGTCTCAAAGTCAGCGGAAGTTGAAAAAATGTTCTCTGAAATTCATGGAATTGACATTCTTGTCAACAATGCAGGCATTGCACAGACAAAACTTTTCACTGATATTACAGATGATGACTGGAATAATATGATTTCCTCAAATCTCAGCAGTGCCTTTTACTGTTGCAGAGAGGCTCTCCCCTATATGATAAGACAGCATTTCGGGAGAATTATAAATATCTCGTCAATGTGGGGGCAGGTGGGCGGTTCGTGCGAAGTGCATTATTCAGCTTCAAAAGCAGGTATTATCGGCTTGACAAAGGCTCTTGCAATGGAAGAAGGTCTCAGCGGTATCACTGTCAACTGCATAGCCCCGGGTGTAATTAAAACAGACATGACCTCGAACCTGTCCGAAGATGACTTCACAGCCCTCCAAGATGAAACTCCCACAAATTCAATCGGCACTCCCTTTGACATTGCAAGGGCTGTTTTATTCCTCGCAAGTGATGATTCATCTTTCATCACGGGACAGGTTTTAGGAGTAAACGGTGGCTTTGTTATGTAAAAAGGAGTTTGCAAAAATTATGATAGACTTTGAATATGAAATAACCAATAACTGCTGTATTGTCACAAAATATATCGGCAATGATATTGTAATCAATATACCAAGTGAAATTGCCAAAAAAACTGTTTCGGGTATCGGCTGGAACGCCTTTTCGGGCTGTTCGGATATTGTGAGCATCACTATCTCCGATAATGTGAGTTTTATTGGATATTATGCTTTTGAGAACTGCACAAGCCTTAAAAGCATAACTATTCCAAAAAGTGTAAGCATTATAGGCAGTGATGCTTTTATCGGCTGCAAAAGCCTTGAAAGAATAATTTTCAAGGGCAGAACCAAACTTGACGGTATAGAGCTTTATCAAGACAATGACGGTGAGTGGAAAGGCGGCTGCAACGCTGAAATTATCTTTGAACCGTAAAAAAGGAGATTAATAAAATGAGCGAGTTTGAATATGAAAAGCTTATAGATGAAATCCATATCAAAAAATATATCGGTGAAAAAAACGTTGTCGAAATGCCAAGCGAAATAAAAGGCTGTCCCGTGACTTACATCTGTGACAAGGCTTTTTGGAAATGCAAAAATATCACAAGCGTAACTATCCCCGAAAGTGTGGTTTTTATCGGCAAAATGGCTTTTGAGGAATGTGAAAGCCTTGAAAGTATCAATATTCCTAAAAATGTAGATGTTATCGGAGATTTTGCCTTTTCCCACTGCAAGAGCCTTAAAAGCATTGTTATCCCACAAAATACAGATTTTATCGGTGAATGTGTATTCAGCGACTGTGAAAATCTTGAAAGTGTCAATCTCCCCGAAACGCTGTCCTGTATCAAAGAGGGGACTTTCGACCTCTGCGAAAATCTTAAAAGCATCACCATTCCAAATACTGTAACTTCTATCGAAAAATTTGCTTTTGCCTACTGTAAACAATTTACAGATATAAAGATTCCCGACAGTGTTACTTCTATCGGAAACAGTGCTTTTCTTTGCTGTACAGGTCTCAAAAGCGTAACATTCTCCCAAAACCTGACTTCGATTGAAGAAAAAGCCTTTATTAATTGCTACAATCTAACAAAAATAGAGTTTCCCGCAAGCGTGACTTATATCGGAAAAGATGCTTTTAAGGCTTGCACAGATCTGAAAGAAATTATTTTCAAAGGCAGAAAAAATCTTGACGGAATAGATATATACGACACTTGGCTTACTGACGGTCGTCATGGCAAAATATTCTTTGAACCATAAAAAATATGACTGCACTTTGCTTTAAACAGAGTGCAGTCTTTTGTTTTAATCAGAATTTGTCGGCAAAGGCTTTGAGTTTTGCGTTGTCAAGTCTGCCGTTGAGTATCTCTCCCTCGATTATCTCGGCTTTCGGAGCACTTGTCTGTAAAAATTCCACTGCCCTTCCAAAACCACTTCCGCCTGATGTTGCAAACAAAACTATCTTCTTACCCGAAAAATCATAGCTTTCAAGGAATGTATTGATTATAGTCGGGGCAATGTACCACCATACAGGGAAACCTACAAAAATCGTATCATAGCCCGATATATCAGCATTTGTATCGGATAATTCGGGGCGTGAGGACTTGTCTTTCATCTCAAGTGAACTTCTGCTTTTCAGATTTCTCCAGTTAAGGTCATCTCTTGTATAAGGCACCTTCGGCTTTATTTCGTAAATATCCGCACCTGCTACATTTGCAAGAGCCTTTGCAGCATTTGCCGTTGTACCTGTCGGTGAAAAATATGCTACCAATTTTTTACTCATATTAAACGCCTCACTTCAAAAATTTTATTGATATAATAATATCATAACTTTCGGGATATTGTCAAATAAAATTTGTAAATATTATAAAAAACATCTTGCATTATTTTCAAAAAAATGTAAAATATAAGTATAGTTATTAGAGGAGGTTTTTTCAGAATGTCATTGAATGTAAGAAAGGCAGCTATAATAGGCTGCGGATTTGTAGGCTCTGCCTCTGCATTTGCATTGATGAACAGCGGACTTTTTTCGGAGATAGTTCTGATCGACGCTGACAAAAACAAAGCCGAGGGTGAAGCTCTTGATATAAGTCACGGACTGCCCTTTGCAAAGCCTATCAAGATATATGCAGGTGATTACGCCGATATATCCGATGCTTATGTAGTTATCGTAACAGCAGGTGCAGGTCAGAAACCCGGTGAAACCCGTCTTGATTTGGTAAAAAAGAATGTCGGTATATTCAAGTCGATAATACCCCAAATCGCTGAATACAACAAAGAAGGTATTTTGCTTATAGTCGCAAATCCCGTTGATATACTCACTTATGCGGCTGTTAAATTGAGCGGCTTCCCCGAAAACCGTGTATTCGGTTCGGGTACTGTCCTTGATACCGCAAGACTCAAATATCTCTTGGGCGAGCATTTGGCTGTTGACAACAGAAGCGTACACGCTTTTATCATCGGTGAACACGGTGACAGTGAAATTGCCGCTTGGAGCAGTGCCAATGTATCGGGTATTCCTCTCAATAATTTCTGTGAGATGAGAGGTCATTTCCACCACGAGGCAGCTATGCAGAGAATTGCCGAAAATGTCAAGAACAGTGCCTATGAAATTATCGAGAAAAAACGAGCAACTTATTACGGTATTGCTATGTCCGTCAAGAGAATTTGTGAGGCTATCGTCAGAGATGAAAAATCAATCATGCCCGTTTCATGCATACAGCATGACAAGGTATACGGCATTGACGGAGTAGCTTTGAGTATGCCTTCGATAGTCGGCAAAAACGGTGTTGAAACAGGTGTTCCGATAGAACTCAGCCGTGAAGAACAAAAAGCCCTTCGTGAATCCGCTGATACTCTCAGAGCCGTTATAGCTGATGTTTTGGGAGATGAATGACCGAAAGTATCTCCGTCATGATAACAGCACCGAAAACAAATCCCCTGTTGAAATGCTCATTTATATCAATTTGTGAAACCTGACTTGGTACAAGCTCAAGTTTTTCAAACATTTCACGCTGACTTTCATTGAGAGAATCATAAAATTCATCACTGAGATTAGAGTTTTTACTGACACATTGGCTCATTGGCTTTGACATCTGATTGAAATACACTTGGTCAAGGAGTTTGCCTATAACAGTTATCAACGGCATATTGTTTTCGGAAAAGCTGTCGGAA
>CADCDE010000040.1 GCA_902800065.1 uncultured Ruminococcus sp. | reverse complement strand
AAGACCTTTTCTATATACACAGATTTTTAAGACCAAATAATATGTCATCAAAAGACTTCTTCGAGAATACTATTTTTATCAGTGAAGATTAAGAAAGTAATTTTGTCATTCTGAGGAACGAAGTGACGAAGAATCTTTAAAAGATTCCTCTCTTTGCTCGGAATGACATGAAATTGATTTTATGGAGGAATCTTCTATGCCAAGCGTATTTTTAAGTCCGTCTACTCAGGAATACAATCCCTATATCGACGGCGGAAACGAAGAATATTACATGAATATCATAACAGATGCCCTTATCCCCTATCTTGAATCGGCAGGAATAGAATATGAAAGAAACGACCCGTCAAAAACTTTCGCCAATTCCGTGAAGCTCTCCAATGCAGGAAATTTCGGTTTACACCTTGCACTTCATTCAAATGCCGCCCCTCCACAGGATTCGGGAAAATTCACAGGAAGTCAGGTATATTACTATGACGGAAGCGTTCAGGGCAAAAAAGCTGCCGATATTTTCGCAAACAATCTTAAAGAAATATACTATGCTCCCGAAAATGTAAAGACTGTTCCCACCAAAACTCTCGGTGAACTTAATCGTACAAAAGCACCTGCTATTCTCATTGAACTTGCCTATCACGATAATCCCGTTGACGCTGAATGGATACGTGACAATATCGGAACTATCGCTCAGAATTTAGCTGTATCCATAAACGAGTTTCTGGGCATCAATGAACAGTCCCCCACTCCTATTCAAACAGCAACCGTCAGCACACAAAATTCAAATCTCAATCTCCGTGCAGAACCTTCGCAGAATTCCCGTATAATAGCCCGTATACCAAACGGTTCCCGAATACAGATACTCGGCAATGACGGTAATTGGTATCTCACCCAATGGAACGGCTCTAAAGGATATGTTTCCGGTGACTATCTTAAATTTTAGCTGAATGAATTTTCAAAAATCTATTTACAAAAATAAAAAATTATGATATATTATATTAATAATTAAGAACAGTTATCATTTTGGAGGTGAATAAAATGCAGTGTAAACGGAATTTCAGTGCAAAAAGAGAGGCTATTTACAAAATACTTTCATCAACAGACTCTCATCCGACAGCCGAATGGATATACGAGAATCTGAAAACACAAATACCTGATTTGAGTCTTGGCACTGTCTACAGAAATCTGTCAGTCTTCAAGGAAACAGGTCTTGTCAAATCTGTCGGCGTCATCAATGGACACGAGCGTTTCGATGCAAACACTTTTCAGCATTCCCATTTCGTTTGTAACTGCTGTTTCAAAATAATAGACATCCCCAAATCAAAGACATTTGTCGATCAAAGCACTATAAATAACCTCGAAAACGAATGTGATGTGCATATCCAAAACCATAATATTACTTTCTATGGTTTGTGCGGTGACTGTTCAAAAAAAATTTCTGTTGAATCGGAGGATATCTAAAATGAAAAAATTTGTATGTTCAGTGTGCGGCTATGTTTATGAAGGTACGGAAGCTCCCGAAAAATGCCCTGTCTGCAAGGCTCCCAAAGAAAAATTCAATGAGCTGAAGGCTGATACAGCTTTCGCAACAGTTCACGTTGTAGGCGTTGCAAAGGACGCTGCAAAAACTGTTACACCCGAATACTATGAAGAACTCCATGCTGACCTTGTTGCAAACTTCAACGGTGAATGTGCAGAAGTAGGTATGTATCTCGCTATGGCAAGACAGGCTGACCGTGAAGGCTATCCCGAAATAGCTGCTGCTTTCACAAAGTATGCTTTTGAAGAAGCTGAACACGCTGCAAAATTTGCTGAGCTTCTCGGTGAAGTTCTCACAGACAGCACAAAGAAAAATCTCCAGATGCGTGTAGAAGCTGAAACAGGTGCCTGTGCAGGTAAATTTGAAATAGCTAAAAAAGCTAAACAGAATAATCTTGATGCTATCCACGACACTGTTCACGAAATGGCAAAAGACGAAGCACGTCACGGTGCAGGTTTTGCAGGTCTCCTCAAAAGATATTTCGGTGAATAATCTGTCATAAACAAACAATCTTTTTACAAAGTCCTCTGATTTTTTCTTTTCAGAGGGCTTTTTTCTGCAAAAATATTGATTTGACATTTAATGTGTGATAACATTTAAATATCAATATCTTGGGGAGGTAAACAAAATGAGCGAAATAATTCACACTTTTTATCAGCTTAATGAAGAAGAAAAACAAGAATTATCAGAAAAATATTCAGGGAATTTTGATGTTGTCAAAGTCAGCGATTCAGTCAACAGTAAAAAACGCTACTACGGAAAAATGACTTATGCTAACGGAGATATATACGAGGGCGAATGGAAAGACAACAAAAAAAACGGTCATGGAAAATATACTTATTCTAATGGAGATATATATGAGGGAGAATGGAAAGACGACGAAAAAAACGGTCATGGAAAGTTTACATGGGGTGCTTCAACCAAATGGAGTGGTCATGTTTATGAGGGTGAATACAAAGACAACAAAAGAAACGGTCACGGGAAATATACCTATGCCAATGGTAATGTCTATGAGGGAGAATGGAAAGACGGTCAAAAAAACGGTCATGGAAAAATGACTTATGCTAATGGAGATATATATGAGGGAGAATGGAAAGACGACAAAAGAAACGGTCAGGGAAAGTATATTTGGACTGATGGAGATGTATATGAGGGAGAATGGAAAGACGGGCAAAAAAACGGTCGCGGAAAATATACCTATGCCAATGGTAATGTCTATGTGGGCGAATGGAAAGACGATCAAAAAAACGGTCAGGGAAAGTTTACCTATGCCAGTGGTCATGTATATGAGGGAGAATTTAAAGACGGTAAAAGAAACGGTCACGGAAAGTTTACATTTGATAATAGAGATGTATATGATGGAGAATTTAAAGACGATAAAATAAACGGTCAGGGAAAATACACCTATGCTAATGGCAGTGTCTATGAGGGTGAATGGAAAGACGATAAAATAAACGGTCAGGGAAAATACACCTATGCTAATGGCAGTGTCTATGAGGGTGAATACAAAGACAACAAAAGAAACGGTCACGGGAAATATACCTATGCCAATGGTAATGTCTATGAGGGAGAATGGAAAGACGATAAACGTGTTTAAAAAGCTCTCTGACTTTTTCTGCAAAAATATTGATTTCATGACAAAGTTGTGTTAATATATATACGAATAATTTTTGAAAGGTTGTGCTTTTATGCAGTGTAAAAATTGCGGTGCGGAAGTTGGAATTGAATACCGTTTGTGTCCATATTGCAAGAGTGAAGTACAGTATCCTACTCCCAACGGTCAGCAGAATCAGCCTATAATAATACAGAATATCATACAGAATCCCACTCAGAATCAGGGATATAATCAAGGTTACAATCAAAATTATAATAATCAGGGATATGATCCTAATTACAATCAGGGATACAATCAGAATTATAATCAGGGATATAATCCGGTTCAGAATAATAATCCCATAGGTAATTTTATCAATCAGTTCACAGGCAATAATTTTGCTATGGATTCAAACGTCAGCCCCAAAAGCAAGGTACTTACTCTTATACTTGCGATAATTCTGGGATATTTCGGAATACACAGACTCTATGCCGGAAGATATATTACCGGTCTTGTTTATATGTTTACATACGGACTGTTTGGTTTTGGCTGGATATTGGACATCATACTTATTCTTATAGGACGCTTTAAAGATGGACGTGGATTTTATATACTCAATTAGAAAAAAATCAACCGAACTGTTCAAAACAGTTCGGTTTTTGTTATATATCAAAGTTTTGCTATTTCAGCCATGACAAGCTTATTTACTTCCGCAGGGTCGCATTTACCTTTCATCTCTTTCATTACAAAGCCTACTATTGCTCCCATAGCCTTTTTCTTGCCTGCTTTCATGTCTGCAACGGCTTTCGGATTTGCTTCAATAGCTCTTTTGACTGTTTCAGCCAATGCACCTGTATCGGTTTTTATAATAAGATTATTCTTCTCGGCATATTCGACAGGATTTACATTTTCATTGAAAATATGCTCAAATACCTGCTTCGCAATTGTATTATTTATCTTCTTTTCATCAAGCATTTTTATCAGCAATGCAAGATTCTTTCCGCTGAATGATATTTCGGTGATATCCTTTTCACTGTCCTTGGATAATCTCAAAGTCTCGCCTATTATCCAGTTGGAAACTTTTTTCGGGTCTGCTCCCTCATTCACACCGTCCTCGAATATATCTGCTAATTCCTTATATTCAGTTATCAAACCTATATCATATTCGGGTATGCCGTATTCACGGGCATATCTTTCTTTTTTCTCGTCACGAAGTTCGGGCTGATTTGCTCTTATTCTTTCAAGCCATTCATCATCTATTATCAGCGGTACTAAATCGGGGTCGGGGAAATATCTGTAATCTTGTGCATCCTCCTTGGAACGCATCGTATAGGAATATCCCTTATCATCGTCCCAGCGTCTTGTTTCCTGCACTACCTTATCCCCTGCATCAAGTATATCTGCCTGTCTTTCAAATTCATTCTCGATACATCTCTTGATAGCTTTGAATGAATTAAGATTCTTTGTTTCCGTTCTTGTACCGAATTTTTCAGTACCCTTCTCACGCAATGACATATTAACGTCAACACGCATTGAACCTTCATTCAGCTTACAGTCAGATGCTCCGAGATACTGTATCGTCAATCGTAGTTTGTCAAGATATGCCAATACTTCATCAGCAGAACGCATATCAGGCTCGGAAACTATCTCAACAAGCGGTACACCTGAGCGGTTGAAATCAACATAGGTTTCCCCCGTGAAAGCATTATGTATCAGCTTTCCAGCATCTTCTTCCATGTGCATTTCATGTATACGGACAAATTTCTTTCCGTTTTCCGTTTCAATTTCAATTTTACCGTCACGGCATATTGGATAATAAAGTTGTGAAATCTGATAATTTTGTGGATTATCGGGATAGAAATAATTTTTTCTGTCGAATTTGCTGTTTCTTGTTATATTGCAGTTTGTTGCAAGACCTATTGAGATTGCCTTGTCAACAACAGCCCTGTTCAATACAGGCAACGAACCAGGCATACCCGAACATACAGGACACACATTTATATTCGGACTTCCGCCGAATGCAGTTGAACATCCGCAGAATATCTTTGTTTTCGTGTTAAGCTCAACATGGACTTCAAGTCCTATGACTGCCTCATATTCTTTACTCATATTTATCACCTCATTCATACAGTGGGGAATGTCTTAAATCGACTTTGAAATTCTGTTCAAAGCTGTATGCAGCTTTTATAACGGCTTTTTCATCAAAGGTCTGTCCCATGAGTTGCAAACCTATCGGCAAACCGTCTTTGTCATATCCGCAGGGCAATGATACGGCAGGTATTCCCGTGAGATTTATCGAAACCGTGTATACATCTCCGAGATACATCTTTATCGGGTCACTGAGAGATTCACCTATTTTAAGAGCAGTTGTCGGTGCAACAGGTCCCAGAACTACATCATATTTTTCAAATGCCCTGTCAAAAGCCTGTTTTATCAAAGCCTTTACTTTAAGTGCCTTTACATAATATGCATCAAAATATCCCGATGAAAGAACAAATGAACCAAGCATTATTCTTCTCTTTACTTCATCACCGAAACCCTCTGAACGTGTCTTTTTATACATATTATTCAGGTCTGTATATTTGTCAGTCCTGTAACCGTATTTTACACCGTCAAATCTTTCGAGATTTGATGAAGCCTCCGCACAGGCAATTATATAATAAGCCGGTATCGCATATTTTACCATGCCCAAGTCAAAATATTCTATCTCTGCACCAAGTTCACGGAATTTTTCAGCCGCTGCAAGCACTTTTTCCTTAACTTCTTCGTCTATGCCGTCAAGGAAATAATCCTTCGGTACACCTATTTTCATTCCCTTGACATCATTCTGCAAAGCTGATGTGAAATCAGTGTCATTTCTGTTTGCAGAAGTTGAGTCTTTAGAGTCGTGTCCGGAAATTATTTCAAGAATTGCCGCACAGTCTGCAACATCTTTTGCCATTGGTCCAATTTGGTCAAGTGATGAACCATAGGCAATTTGTCCGTAACGGGAAACTCTGCCGTAGGTCGGTTTAATACCCGTGATACCACAGAAGGAAGCAGGCTGTCTTATTGAACCGCCCGTATCGGTACCGAGTGCTGCCGCACATGAATTTGCCGCAACAGCCGCAGCCGAGCCGCCTGACGAACCTCCGGGCACTCTGTTTAAGTCCCACGGATTTTTGGTTGCACCGAAATATGATGACTCCGTTGTACTGCCCATTGCAAACTCGTCCATATTGGTCTTTCCAAGAACAACTACTCCTGCATCAAGTAAATTCTGTACAGCAGTGCTTGTATAAGTCGGATAAAAATTGCCGAGTATTTTTGAACCGCATGAAGTGAGTGTTTCCTTCATGCACAATACATCCTTTATTGCCATAGGAACACCCATCAGCTTTGACCAGGATTCCCCGTCAGCAATCTTTTTATCTATAAATTCCGCTCTTTCAAGAGCTTGTTCTTCCATTACCGTTATATAGGCATTTACATCTTTTTCTGTATTTTTTATTTGTTCAAGATAAGCCTTTGTCGCTTCAACAGACGTAATTTCCTTATCTGCAATTTTCTTTCCGAGTTCAACGGCTGTAAAGCTTCTTATTTCCTTTGAAGAATACACGAAAAAACCTCCTTAAAATGTTTTCGGTACAATGTAGCTGTCCTCCGATTTTTCAGGAGCATTAAACAGCATATTTTCACGGTCATTTCCGTTTGTTACGACATCTTCCCTGAGTACATTCGATACAGGGAAACAATGGCTCATCGGCTCAACATTCTCTGTATCAAGCTCATTGAGCATATTCACATAATCAAGCATATCGGACATATCTTTTTTAGCCTGTTCCTTGCTTTCATCGGACAATTCAAGTTTTCCAAGCTCTGCAACATACTTTATCATATCATCCGTTATCTGCATATATATCTTCCTCCAATTTATTTTACTCAAAAAACCGCATCAAAACTGCCTTTTCGCAGAATCAATGCGGTTTCTTCAACAGCTATTTATAATAATATCATATCCACGGAAAAATTACAAGTCAAATTTAATTATTTTTAAACACGTTCATCATCTTTCCATTCACCCTCATATACAGTTCCGTCAGCATATGTCATTTTTCCGTGACCGTTCATTTTACCGTCTTTCCATTCACCTTCATATACAGAGCCGTCAGCCCAGGTATATACTCCGTAACCGCTTCTCATATTATTTTCAAATTCACCTATATATACAGAACCGTCAGGCCAGGTATACTTTCCCTGACCATTTGCGACATCATTCTTGAATTCTCCAACATACACTGAACCGTCAGGCCATGTATATGTTCCCTGACCATTTGCAGCATCATTTTTGTATTCACCGACATATACATCTCCATCACTCCATACAGATTTGCCCTGACCATTTCTTTTATCGTATTTCCACTCACCTTCATATACTTCACCGTAAGCATATGTCATTTTTCCTTTACCGCTTCTTTGACCGTTTTTTACTTCTCCCTCATATACATCTCCATTATCATAAGTTATGGTCTTATATTCAACAGATGCAGTACTTGAAGACAGTACAACAGACGCTGCAAAACTCGTTTCATTACCCTGTGAAGAAGAAACAGATACTGTACCATTTGTTGGACTTGTACTTTTATTGGAAGTTACAGCAACTATTATTCCTATTATCACAACTAAAAATATTATCGGAACAAAAAACATCTTTTTCTTATTAGATTTTGGGTTGCCGACCTTCTCAGAATCCATGAGTTGTACAATATCCTTTTGATGTACATTATCTTCAGATTCTGCGAATTTTACAATATCATCTTTCGGCTGTACAGTATCTTCAGATTCCGTGAAATACATATTCATCAATACACTTTTTTCGGATTCATTAAGTTTATAAAAAGTATGGATTGTTTTTCTTTCATCCATTTTTTTATTCCTCCAATTTATTTTAATAAAAGACCGCATTAAAACTGCCTTTTCACAGAATCAATGCGGTTTTTTCAACAGCTATTTATAATAATATCACATTTAAATAAAAATTACAAGAAAAATTTAATCATTTTTCTGCCGTCTTTTTCGTTTCTTACTGTCATTTTTCCATTCACCTTCATACAATATTTTGCCTTTTGAATCAGTAAGTTTGCCCCAGCCGTTTCTTTTGTCATTCTTCCATTCACCCTCATATATATTTCCGTTGGGGTAAGTTTGTTTTCCCCAACCTTCCGAAAGACCATCAACAAATTCTCCGTCATAGACTCTCCCATCAGACCATGTATAAACTCCGTGTCCGCTGAAATCCCCTTCCTTGAAATCACCGCAGTAAACATCGCCGTTCACAAAGAACACCTTGCCATGACCGTTTCTCAAATCATCTTTATATTCACCCTCATATATTTCACCGCTTGAAGCAATGTATTTTCCAAAGCCGTTTCTCACATCATCCCGAAATTCACCATCATATACATCTCCGTTGTCATAAGTAAATTTTCCGATACCGTCTCTGATACCATTCTTGAAATCGCCTTCGTAAGAATCACCGTCTGCATACATCCATTTTCCTTTACCGTTGGGCAAATCATCCGCAAACTCCCCCTCAAAAAAACCTCCGTCTACAAAAAAATATTTTCCGTGACCGTTTTTCATGTTGTTTTTCCATTTGCCTTCATAGTATGAACCATCGAGATATGTTTCTTTACCGAAGCCCGACCTTTCATCCTCCTTGAAATCTCCGTCATAGACCGCACCGTCATTAAAATAATATTTGCCCTTGCCATGTTTGTCATCAGCCTTCCATTCACCATCATAAATGTCTCCGCTGACGTATATCATTTTTCCTTTGCCTTGTTTTTTATCATCCTTCCATTCGCCCTCGTATACTGCACCGTCAGACCATGTATATCTTCCGTTGCCATCCATCTTATCATTTTTCCATTCACCGATATATTCTTCACCGTCTGCATAGGTCATTCTGCCGAAACCCTCTGACAAGCCGTCTTTCCACTCGCCCTCATATACTGCACCGCTGACGTATTCCACACGGTGATAACCGTTTCTTTTTGTTGGTTCTTCGTATTCATCATCCTGTATCTCACGGCATTTTAGCTCTATCCATTCATCAGGCAATTCTTCTTCGTGTAATTCTTCATCTAAATGTTCTTCAAAAATATCGTCAAATTCTTCCCACAACTCATCTATAAAATCATCGTCCATAAAACCACCTCTATATCACTCGATATAATCACAATCTTCGATAGTCTTTATCAAACTGCCTGTACCCTGTTCGGCAAGATTGATGAAATCAAGGACTTTTTCCGACCAGCCTGCTATAATATTAGTCCTGTCACCGTGAAACTGCTGTGTACCGTAGCCTGCCAAATCTATTGCGTGCACCCACAAATCCTGCTTTGACTGCTTTCTGTATTCATCAGCCATCTGCTGAACAGTTTTTCTCGAATACCAGTTGATACGGTTACATTCATTATCCGACAAAATTATTATCCTGTCAGCCTTTATTTTTCTGTCAATCATCTCTTTGAAAGGTAAGTACATATCCGTACCGCCACCGTAAGGCATATTACGCAGTGTTTCAAGTATAGGTGTTTTACTCGAAAAATTAAATTTATTTATTTCCGTGTCGAATGTATAGAAAATACTGTTGTCACATATTTTATTTGCTGCAAGTCCAAGCAAAACTGCTATCTCATAATACATTATATCGGAATTTCGGCTGATTCTGTCACCCATTGAACCCGATACATCAACCGCTATAACTGTTGTACCCGATAATTTCGGCATATTTTCAACGGATATTTCAATGGCGTTTTCGAGTACGTCAAATACCTTTGAGCCTGCAATATCCGAAACAGCTTTATACGCTGACAAATATCTGAACGGCAGCTGCTTTGACTTTTTCACCCTATCGGGATTTTCTATTGTATCGAGAACTGTCTGCAAATTTGATGGATTAGCCTGCAATATATTTCTTAAATTCCTCAGATATGCCATGTAGCCGACTTTTCCGCTGTCAATGAGTTTTTCCCATGTTTCCTTGTTATTGCCGTTCTTTGACAATTCAGTTTCCCATGTCACGGGTACAGTCAATTTTCCCTCAATGCACCTTTTCCACATATCTGACTGTTCGGAATTTTTCGGTAACGGTCTGCACATACATATCAAATCACGCATCTTAACGGATTTTTTATCACCCTTATACTTCGCAAGTGTATATTCATCAAAGTTTACAAGAACATCATTTATTCCTTTTTTAAGACTGTTCGGGATAGGTCTTTTTCCGAAGGTATCTATATAAAAAGCCATTATCTCCGTGACATCATCTCCACGGACTGTCACACCTTTCACCGTATCACGAACAAAAGGCTTGCCCTCGTTTTCATGTGCAAGGTATGCCGTGAGAACGTGCGAAACGGAACGCATATTGAATACACGTCTTGCAAATATAGCTAACTTTGATACAAATTCAGGCTCGGCTTTTATGACATTGACAATAGTTTTCTGCATATCTTCCGAATTGTCGCCGTAAAATTTGCTTTCATTGAAGAAAGATGTAAGCACTTGTGAAACAAGTTTTTCCTTGTCAGCCATTGCATACGCAGGTTGACCGCAGTTATTTACTGTTTTGATAGATTGTTTTAAATTGAATTTTGACATTTAAAAGCCCCTCCTATATAAAATTAGAAATTTGTATAATAAAAAGGTGTGATAAAATCGGATACAGTATGGTCAAAGGTCTCGAACCTAACCGAACTGCCTAAAAAATGGCAGACTTCCCCAAACGGTGACCGCACTTGAAGTAACTGTGTCCTGCAATACACACCCTATTTTTTTAAAGACAGAGAAATTCAAAAACGGTAAGCATAATGCTTGTTCTGCTCTACCT
Source organism: uncultured Ruminococcus sp. (assembly GCA_902800065.1). Classification (GTDB taxonomy): domain Bacteria; phylum Bacillota; class Clostridia; order Oscillospirales; family Acutalibacteraceae; genus UBA1213. The sequence goes on along the minus strand of CADCDE010000040.1, from coordinate 3,343 downwards.
GTTGAGCTATTCTCAAAAAGAGAAGTCGGACTCGAACCGACAACACGAAGAACCCGTTTTCTGCACTACTGCCAATAAAAGTTAGAAATTAGAAGTGAGGAGTGATTTTCATTCCTCATATATTTTTATAAAAATAAAGCGTGATAAAATCGAATACAGTTCCGCAGGACTCGAACCTGCACTTCCCCTCACCATAATAGCAAAGGTTTCAGACCAATCGAAGTAACTGTATTCTGCAATACACGCATTATTTTCTGAAAAACAGGCGGAGAAATCCAAAAACAGACATAACGGCGTTCTGCCAACTGAACTATCCCCCAAGGGAGTTGGAATCGAACCAACGACATCCGGCGTGACAAGCGAAGTAGCTGTTTCCTGCACTGCCGCCTATATTGTATAATAAACAGAGAAATTCAAAAACAGATATAAGGTACTCTACTGATTGAGCTATCCCCAAAGGGAGTCGGATTTGCACCGACATCTTCCGCGTAACAGGCGAAGTAACTGTTTTCTGCACTGCTGTTTATTATCTTGATAAAAAAACGGATAAAATCGAATACACTCCAAAATAATCAGCGTGTCTGCCAATTCCACCATACCGCAAAACGAATTTGCGGCAGCAGGATTTGAACCTGCACGGATATTATCCACTGATCCCCATAACGAAGTAATTGTATTCTGCAATGCCGTTTAGATGATTATATCATCATTAAAACAAAATTTCAACCTGTCAGGAAAATTTCTTTGACAGATTTCTTTTTTCAATCGTCACAAAAAGCGGAAATCCCAATACAAACAATACAGCTATCTCGCCTACTGCAACAAGCCCTCCCTGTATCAGAAAATCAATTAAATCAAAGCTGTATGTATTGACAAAGAAAAAATCTATCTCAAAACCCACTATTATACCGTTCATCAATGCAGGCATAAATAATGCCGCAAAGGGTATCTTGAAAAGTCTTGCGTTTCTGAGTTTATACATTGAGAGTGCCGCAAGAAAGCTCGCTATACTTCCGAATATCATATCAAATACACCTATCGAAGCCAATGAACTTATATTTGCGATAATACAGCCGACTGTCAAACCGGGTATTGCTGATGGAGTAAACAGTGCAAGTATCGTAAGCACCTCCGATACTCTGAACTGCACCGCCATTGATGCCGAACCAGGTACAAGTATATTCTGCATTATCGTCAGTGCCGCATATAATCCCGCTATTATTGCCGCCTGTGTCAGTTTTTGAACAGATTTATTTTTCATTTTCACAAAAATCTCCTTTTCCATTAATAACAAACCGGATATTTCTCCATCTGTTGAAGAAATACCCGGTCTATTTGTTTTTTTACCGAAATGTGCTTACGGATTTTGAGTTTGATTAAGCTGTGCCTTGAACACTATTGTTGAAGTCTTGCTCAAATCGGATATGATATTAATTGCGATATGTTCATAATTGAACGTGTCGTTTATATCATTTGATGTATTGAGCCATGAAACCGAAACAGGCGAATAACCTTCCTCAATCCTAAACGGAGAATTTCCGCTAAAAACATTATTAACTGTTGTTGACCATAAAGTACTGTTTTCGCCTATGCTTTCTCCATTCAAACGGACATCCTTAACTTCAGTATTTGATGTATCAAAATTTTCTTCAACTACAAATTTCAATTCGTAGCTGTCCATACGGTTACCACTGCCGTCAACGAAGTAGGAAACTTTCGTGCCCTGTCCGTTTACATCATCTGCCGATTCAAAACATACCATTCTGTTATAGACAGCCTTACCATGCTTTGTAAGCTGTGCTGTGAATATTATTGGTGAAGTGCTGTTCAGGTTGCTTATGATATTATTTTTGATATTATCATAGCTTGCTGTCAGATTTTCACCCGATGTATTCGACCATGAAGCAAACGAATATGTCTGACTCAAACCTGAATTCTGTCTGAATGATTTGTTTATCTCAAATGCAGATTTACTTGCACTGACATTTATCAAGTCACTGACAATTTCAGCCCATTTACCACTCTTTCCGATACTTCTGCCGTTGTGACGAACATCATATATCGTTTTCCTGTCAGAAGCATTTGCAGCTTTCGTTTCATCATCAAGTATTATGAATGTAAATTCATATTCACCTGTCTGAATTTCTTTTGGAGTTTCCTCGACACTGTCATGTATGATGCTGTCAACAAAGTATGAAACATTCGGGGTAGTTCCGTAATTTGACATATCAGCTTTGAATATTACCTGTCTTGTATAGAGTGTTTTCGGTTTATCGCTCTCCGACATGATAAGGTCAAAGTCTGTTTCATATTTACCGTCATACTTCGCCGTCATCGTGTATATCTCGTTATTATAGCGTGAAACATTCTTGACTTGTATCTTATAATTTTCAGTATCATAAGAGAAGTCATTTTTCGTCTTGTCCGTATAACTGCCGAAATTCTTGTCATCATACGAATCCTTGTCATAAGTATAGCTTATCGCAAGTTTGGCTTTTTCGGTATCGGTCATAAGCCTTTCAGAACCGTCTGCAAGTATCATATATGCCTTGAATCTTGTATTACTCAGCAATGCTACGGTCAATGTATCATTATCATCTGCGTTATCCGTATTCTTTGTTGTATCAACATGATACTCGGCTATTCTGATACCCTTTATGGTTTCAAGTTTATTGCTGTTATCCTTATCCAACGAATAGAATGTATTTATCTTCTCCTGTACATCACTGAACTTGTCATAGTAAGCTACCTTGTCATAGTAATGTACCATTGCAGTTTTGCTTGCAGGAATTGTTACTTCAACTTTCGGCTCTTTGCCTGTCATGGTACCTGATTGATTCGGAAAATATGATATATATGTATCTACATTTCCATCTTCAAGCTTCCATGTATCCGCTACAAATTCATATCTTGATACAGGCATACGGGTTATTTCATATTTGCCCGGCTCTACTCTGATACGTCCCTTGTTGTCAATATGATACATTCCCTTGTACTCTGATTCTGTCGTAGCTTCAACAAGCCAATCTTTATAAGTATTACCGAGAGGGTCACCTGCGAACTTAACTGCACCATTACTGTCATATTTTTCGATAATCTGTGTAATCACTTCATTATCTTCATTAACAGTAAGAGCCACAAGCATTTCTTTGCCGTTAGTCACTGCAACAGGCTCTTGGTCTGTACCATTTGCATAATTGGCTGTCTGCTTTATCTTGAAGATGAATGTCGGATTACCCCATGCTTCTTTCTTCATGTTGATATGCTCAAACAGTCTTATATATGCAGGTTCCATTTCATCTGTGCAGGAAAGTTCCTGAACAACCATGCAATTATTTCTTCC
>CADCDE010000039.1 GCA_902800065.1 uncultured Ruminococcus sp. | reverse complement strand
ATGGCAATGAGTTATAGCCGAAAGCTGTGCAGCTTCCATGTCGATTTCTTTTATATTGCCTTTAAGACAAAGTCCGACAGGTGCACAACGCATTATACCGCCGCAGCCCTTGCTGTCATTTCTTTTGTCTGCTATGTAATCGTCTATAACAGCTTTGGTTCTGTCAAGCTCTTTGAGAGCGTTCATACAGGTTATGCCCGGCAGCCTTGTATCGTAAAGCCCTTCTATGTCACTAAGCCATGTTATATGTTCATCAAATTCCTTGATTTTTGTTCTGTTTTCAAAGCGGACTGTCTGTGTTATGAGCCAGTCAATGTTGTCTGACTGAAACATTATTTTTCTTGGCATAAACGATAGCTTCGGCAGTGAAAAGAGTCATCTGTGTATCGTCTGATATAAGAGCTTCGCCGTTTTTGTTATATTCATATTTCTGTATCCCGTTTTCTCCGTATTTCGAGAAAATTTCATTTTCACGGTCAAATTCGATGGTATAGCCGAGTGCATCGCCTATTGCACCGCCGTAGATACAGCCTTTTATAATATTTTTTAAGCTTGGCATAAATAATTCATCTCCTTCATGGAAATTATATCATATAATTTCCGAAAATAAAAGCGTTATTTTTAGGGTATTGAAAAAACGGGAATTATATGATATTATTAGACATACTGATGAAATAAGGAAAGGGATAAAATCTGATGAAACACGGTTTTTTGAGAAGAATATTTTTGTTTATGACAGTGTTTATGATAACAGTATTTTCGTTTCCGTTATGTGAAACAGAGATATATGCGGCAAATATTTTGAATAGGGGTGACTATACCTACAGGATACTTGATGACGGAAAAAGTGCTGCTATAGTCAGATACAAGGGGAACGGTCTTTATGAGAAGCTGCCGTCAAAGGTAGATAAATATTATGTAACAAAGGTCGATTCGGCGGCATTTATGTATAATAAGACTATAAAAGAGATAGAGGTATCGAGCTATATAAAGGATATAGGTCCGAATGCGTTTGCACTTTGCAGTGCTCTGAAAAAGCTGATAATACCGTCTAATGTGAAGACTGTGGGTGAAGGTGCGTTTTCTGACTGTACCGCACTCAGAGCGGCAGATATATCCGAAGGTGTGAGATATTTAGGAAAATACTGTTTTTCAGGCTGTAAGAGTCTTTCAGAAATAAAATTGCCTGACAGTATGGATGAGATAGGAGAATACGCATTTTTGGGATGCAAGTCGCTTGAGAATATACAGCTCCCCCAAAAAAGCATAAAGCATCTTGGAGGTCATGCACTTGAGGGTACAAAATGGATGGAAAGTCAAAGCGGTGAATTTGTTGTCGCAGGAGACGGGATACTTGTAAAATATAACGGAAATGAACAATCAGTAGTGATACCTGATACTGTAAAGACTGTCGGTGAATGTGTTTTTGAAAAGAACCGTTCTTTAAAGCAGATAGGTGTTCCTGATAGTGTTACAGTTATAGGTTTTTCTGCGTTTAAGGACTGTGATGTGCTTGAGGATATCAGCCTGTCAAAAAATATCGTTTCATTGGGAGAGGAATGCTTCAAAGGCTGTACACTCCTGAAAGGAGTCATATTGCCTGAAAAAATATCCCAAATACCTGAGGGTTGCTTTGAAGGCTGTTCGGAGATTGAAAGTATTGTTTTGCCCGAGAATGTCAAGAGTATAGGGGATGAAGCATTCAAAAACTGCACTTCCCTGAAAAATACAGAGCTGAACAAGGGACTTGAAAAGGTCGGAAAATATTCATTTGACGGATGTTCTCAGTTAGGAAGGCTGTCTTTTGGAGATAATGTTAAAGAGATACAGTCATTTGCCTGCAAGGATTGTTACAGTCTTACGAGAGTTGAGATAAACAGCAGTTCATCTGTGATATCATCATTTGCCTTTTCGGATTGTCCGAATCTTTCTCAGATAGTATTCAATAAAAAGCCCAAGCATATCGAGGATAACGGGTTCAACAGATGCTCCAAGGATATGATACTGTACGGCAGTGATGATATTAAGCAGTACGCAAAGGAAAATAATTATCAGCTTGAGGATATAGGTCATCTTCCGGCATATATCGACAAGGGTGTTTTAAAGCCGGAGGATGAGGAAGAAAATCTTTTTTCTGGGGGACATACGGCACTTATAATTATTATTCTTCTTGCAGACTGCGGAATAGTGGCATTTTTTACTGTATATCTTCTTTTTTATTCAAAAAAGAAAGGAAAGGTATCAAAGATATCCTCAGCTTCTAAAAAATAATATTTTCAAAGGAGGGCAAAGTTATTTTGCTTTCCTTTTTATTATTGAATATGTATTGAAAAAGTTATATAATTAGTACATTGTAAAATCTAATTTTTTCATGTCAATGGATTGACCTGTCATTCTGAGGAGCGCAGCGACGAAGAATCTTCCAAAGATTCCTCACTTCGTTCGGAATGACAAAGACATTAAAGTTTTAGATTTGAAGAAAGGGGAAAATTTATGAAATATGCCGTTTTGATATTCGGTGCAATGGCTGACAGGACTATGCCCGATAAAAATAATATTACACCACTGTCAAGTGCAGATAAGCCCTGTCTGGATGAACTGGCAAAGTATTCGGAAACAGGTCTTACAAAGACCTCTGAATCTGCTGACAGATATTCTGTCGAAAAATCAGTTTTTTCACTGTTCGGATATGATCCGAAGCTGGATTTCAGGGGAAGTGCAGTTTTATATGCTTCGGGTATTGGAATAATTTCCGAAAAGGATGATGTTATTTTTAAATGCAGTTTCGTGAAGCTGTCCGATGAAGAAGTTTACGAAGAAAAGACTATGCTTGCAGAAATCATGCCTGATGATATTGATGATATTTACAAAGAGCTTTGTGAAAGTTTCAATAATAATATTTTCGAGTTTGTCAGAAAAGATGATAATATCTTTTTGATATGGAAGCACGGAGAGCTTTATGCAGGAGATTTTTCTTCCCCGAATGAAGCTGTATCAAGGTGTATAGCGGAGCATCTTCCGAAGGGTGATTTTGCACAGCCGATATATAATATCATGAAAAAAAGCTGTGATGTTCTGAAAAATCACAGTGTGGATTCTGTGTGGATATGGGGAGAAAGTGCAGTATATGATATAGAGAGCTTCAGGGATAAATTCGGTCTGGAATGCTGTGTTGTGACAGACAGTGATTATGTTCGTGGCATGGCAGGATATATGAAAGCAGAGGTTGTTCCGTGCAGAGAGAATGTTTCAGAGACCATACTCGAAAAATTGAATGAAAATGATATTGTTTTCTTGTACAACGACAGAGCATATGAAAGTTCTCTCAGCGGTGACTTTGAGATGAAAACAAAGGTTATTTCCGATTTTGATAAAGATATTGTCAAGCCTGTTTTTGAGGGGCTCAAGGAAATGGGTGAGGATTTCGGTCTGATGGCAGTATCGAATATTACCGTTCCTGTACATCTGAAAAGAATTTCAAGTGAGCCTGTGCCATATCTTATATATAAATCATATGACAGAAAAAACAGCAGTGCTTCACATTTTGATGAAAACGCTGCTGCTGATTCAGAACATTACATTGCAGATTCTTTTGAATTGATAAAAAGACTTATTTCACGACAGTGATATATTTAAATTTGTATTCCAAAAGCTGTGAAACAGTGTTTTTATTTATAACTTCGCCCGGCATTATCACAGGTATTCCGGGGGGACACGGACAGGCACTTTCAGCGGAGATTTTTCCAAGAGAGTTTTCGACTGAAATTATTTCCGTTTCGGATAATATTGCTTCACGGGGACTTAATTTTATTTCAGGCAGTTCAAAGAAAATATTTTTTTGAATAGGTGGAATTGTCTTTATATTTGAAATTGCCGTTTCAAGTCGCTGAAAATCTTTTTCTGTGTTAAAGGGAGTGCAGATAAAAACAGCATTTTGTCCGTCAAAAAATTCAGGTTCTATATTGTATGAATGGAAAAATTCTATCTGATTCTCAATGCCGTTGGTATTGATACAGATTCTTGTAGTATCGCATGAGCCTTCTGGCTGGATAATTCTGTGATTTTTGGCTGATTCTTTGATATTTGCAACTCTTTCTTCCAATGCTCTGTAATCGGAGATACCGTTTCCGTTGAGCATATAGTCACAGCATATATCAATACTTGCCATTATGGGATATGACGGACTTGTTGAGCCGAACAGTGACATTGCATTTTTGGCATTTTCCGCAAATTTGGAATTTCCGATATTTAGGACCGCACCGCCTGTAAGAACAGGCATGGTTTTGTGAAGTGAACAGGCACTCATGTCAGCACCTAAATGAACAGGATGCTGATTTTCTTTGAGAAAAGCCAGATGTGAGCCGTGTGCATTATCGACCAAAAGCAATTTATTGTATTTCCTGCATATTTCGGAAAGTGCTTTTATATCCGTCAGTTCGCCGTAATAATCAGGTGATGTGACATACAGTGCAGATATTTCATTGTCATTCAAAAATTCTTTTTCAACATTTTGTGGTGATATTCTCCCCGTGAAAAGACCGTTTTCGGATTTCGGAAGAATCCATTTCGGTATGATTCCGAGCAATGCACAGGCATTGACGGCACTTCGATGGATATTTCGTGCGAATAATATTTTTTTTCCTCGCTGAGATGCAAGCCTTAACATTGTCTGAATTGCAAGCGTACAACCGCCTGATGATATTATAGAGCGTTTGGCAGAAAATAATTTCGCTAAATTTTTTTCTGTTTCGAGAATTATTCCCTCAGCTTCATAGAGTGCATCTGTGTCGGGCAATTCGGTGAAATCAAGTTCAAATAAATTTTTCGGGAAAAAATTATTTTTATGACCGGGTGTATGGAATGGGGAATAGTCAAGTAATTTGTGCTTTAAAAGCTGTGAATAAATTGGTGTTTTCATTGTAAAAAAATTCCTTTTTCAAAAAATATTTTCCGAATGATTATAACATTGAATTGGTATAAATTCAATATTGAAAATCGTTCATTATGATATTATAATAGACAAGGAATTATGAAATGGAGATGATAGAATGACATATAAAGAGGCAGTCGAAAAAATAGACAGCTTGCTTGTATTCGGAAGTAAACCCGGGCTTGAAAGAGTGGGAGAGCTTATGAGAAGAATAGGCTCACCAGATAAGAAGCTGAAATTCGTGCATATTGCAGGTACTAACGGAAAAGGCTCAACCTGTGTATTAATTGCAAATACGCTGAAATGTGCGGGATATAAAACAGGCTTGTTTATATCGCCGTATGTGTTGGAGTTCAGAGAGCGTTTTCAAATTAACGGTGAGATGATACCCGAAAACAGGCTTTGTGAGATAGTGGAAAAATTATTTCCCGTTGTTGAGGAAATGAAAAGGGAAGATAAAATTATCACTGAATTTGAGTTTGTCTTTGCGTGACGCTACAAATATAATAGACACACCGCTTGCAAGTGTTATTACTTCAATATCCCTTGACCATACGGCAATTTTAGGAGATACCTATGAAAAGATAGCTTTTGAAAAATGCGGTATAATCAAGCCGAATGGAATAACCGTTGCATACGGCGACCAAAAGGACGGAGTTATTGAAGTTATAAAGAAAACTGTTTCTGAAAGAAATAATAAGCTGTATATTGCAGATGAAAACGCTGATGTCATAAAATCGGACCTGTACGGCTCGGAATTTGTTATTGACGAAATTTCACTGAAAATACCGTTTATTGGAAAACATCAGGTTAAAAATGCACTTACGGCGTTTTGCACGATAAAGGCACTTTGTGAGTGTGGAATGGACATTTCCCAAAAGGCTATTAAAGAGGGCTTTGAAACAGTGTTTTTCCCTGCAAGACTTGAAATTCTCCAAAAAAATCCTGTTGTAATGCTTGATGGAAGCCATAATCCCGACGGAGTGAAAGCACTTGCAAACGCTTTAAAGGAAAATATGCCCGACAAAAGAAAAATAGGTATAGTGGGAATGTTGGCGGATAAAGATGTCAGAACGGCATTATCGGAGATAGTGCCGTTGTTTGAGGAAATCATAACAGTTTCACCGCATAATCCCCGTGCAATGAGTGCAGAGGAGCTTGCGGAGATAATATCACAGTATGATATTCCCGTGAGTGCGGAGGATGACTATGAAACGGCTTATAAAAAGGCACTTTCAAAGGCTGATAGGAATGATGCGGTGATAATTTTCGGTTCACTTTATCTTTCGGGTGACATGCGTAAAATTATAAAAAATTTGTAAATATTTTTAAATAATTTTAAATTTATACTTTACATCAGAAGAAAAAAGTGCTAAAATTAACTATGTGCAGTATCTAAATACTGTAAATTATTACAAGTCATTTTTTAAAGACCTTTTTGTTGAGATGAGGTCTGATAATAAAAAGGAGGACTTTCCAAATGATTACCAGAAAAAAGAAAACGATGGACGGTAATAATGCTGCGGCTCATGTTGCGTATGCGTTTACGGAAGTGGCAGGCATTTATCCCATCACACCTTCAAGCCCTATGGCTGACTATGTAGATCAGTGGTCTGCACAGGGATTGAAAAACATTTTCGGAACAACCGTAAAGGTTCAGGAAATGCAGTCTGAAGCAGGTGCGGCAGGTACAGTTCACGGCTCACTCAATGCCGGTGCTTTGACAACTACTTTCACAGCTTCACAGGGACTTCTCCTGATGATCCCGAATATGTACAAGATCGCCGGTGAATTGCTTCCGAGCGTATTCCATGTATCAGCAAGATGCGTATCTTCACACGCTCTTAACATTTTCGGTGACCATTCAGACGTTTATGCCTGCCGTCAGACAGGTTTTGCAATGCTCGCTGAAACAAATACACAGGAAGTTATGGACTTGTCGGCAGTCGCTCACCTTGCAACTATCGAGAGCAGAGTTCCGTTCATCAACTTCTTTGATGGTTTCAGAACCTCACACGAAATTCAGAAGATAGATATATGGGATTACAAGGATCTCGCTGAAATGTGCGATATGGACGCTGTAAAGGCATTCAGAAAGAGAGCTTTGAATCCTGAACATCCTGTAATGCGTGGCTCACACGAAAACGGTGATATATTCTTCCAGCACAGAGAGGCTTGCAACAAGTTCTATGATGCAGTTCCCGAGATAGTTGAAAAGTACATGGCAAAAGTAAATGAAAAGCTCGGTACAGACTATAAACTGTTCAACTACTACGGTGCGGAAGACGCTGACCGTGTAATTATAGCTATGGGTTCATTCTGTGACGTTGCAGAAGAAGTTATAGACTACATGAACGCTCACGGCGAAAAAGTTGGTCTTGTAAAAGTAAGACTTTACAGACCTTTCAGGGCTGACAAGCTCGTTGAAGCTATCCCTGCAACCTGCAAGAAGATAGCTGTTCTTGACAGAACAAAAGAGCCGGGTGCATTGGGCGAACCTTTGTATCTTGATGTTGTTGCAGCTCTTGCAGCACAGGGCAGAAGTGATATAAAAGTTGTCGGCGGCAGATATGGTCTCGGTTCAAAGGATACTCCTCCGTCAAGCGTATTTGCAGTATATGAAGAACTTGCAAAAGATGCTCCGAAAGCATACTTCACACTCGGTATAAATGATGATGTGACATATCTCTCACTTGATGAAAAGCCTGCTCCGAATACAGCAGCCGAAGGTACTATCGAATGTAAATTCTGGGGACTCGGCGGTGACGGTACAGTCGGTGCTAACAAGAACTCTATTAAAATCATCGGTGACTATACACAGAAATATGTACAGGCTTACTTCCAGTATGACTCAAAGAAAACAGGCGGTATAACAATATCTCACCTCCGTTTCGGTGACAAGCCCATCAAGAGTCCTTATTATATAAATAAAGCTGACTTTGTTGCGTGCCATAACCCGTCATATATCCTCAAGGGCTATAAGATGGTTCAGGACGTTAAGCCCGGCGGTGTATTCCTCATCAACTGTCAGTGGACTCCCGAAGAACTTGGCAAGCACCTCAACGCTGAAACAAAGCAGTATATCGCAAAGAATAATATTCAGCTTTATACAGTTAACGCTATCGACCTTGCTGCACAGATAGGCATGGGCAAGCGTACAAATACAATTCTTCAGGCTGCATTCTTCGCACTTGCAAAGGTTATGCCTATCGAAGAAGCTGTACAGCACATGAAGGACGCTGCAACAAAATCTTACCTCAAAAAAGGTCAGGACGTTGTTGACATGAACCACAAGGCTATTGACGCAGGTGTTACAGCGTTTGTTAAGATAGATGTTCCGGCAGATTGGGCAGAGGCAACAGACGAAAAAGCTGAAAGCACTCTCACAGGCAATGCTAAAACTGTTAAAATGGTTGAGAGCATTCTTGAACCCGTTGACAAAATGGACGGTGATTCACTCCCCGTATCAGTATTCGTTGACCATGCTGACGGTACATTTGAGCTTGGTGCATCAGCTTATGAGAAGCGTGGAGTTGCCGTAATGGTACCCGAATGGAATGCAGAGACTTGTGCAAAGTGTAACAAGTGTTCATTTGTATGTCCTCACGCTACAATAAGACCGTTTGCAATGACAGAAGAAGAAGCTGCCAATGCTCCGGCTAATACAAAGATAGCTCCGAAGCCTGTTGTTAAAACAGAATATAAATATACACTTGCAATATCTCCTATGGATTGTATGGGCTGTTCAGTCTGCGTAGGCGTATGTCCGACCAATTCACTTAAGATGGTTGCCCGTGAAACTCAGGACGACCAGCAGGCAGTATTTGATTACTGTGTTGCAAATGTTACAGAGAAACCGGAAGTTGCTAATCCTGCAACAGTTATCGGCAGCCAGTACAAGCAGCCATTGCTTGAATTCTCCGGCTCATGTGCAGGCTGTGCAGAGACATCTTATGCACGTCTCGTTACACAGCTCTTTGGTGACAGAATGTACATCTCCAATGCAACAGGCTGTTCATCAATCTGGGGCGGTCCTGCTGCAACCTGTCCTTACACTGTAAATAAGAAAGGTCAGGGACCTGCATGGGCTAACTCACTCTTTGAGGATAACGCTGAACACGGTTACGGTATGTATCTCGGTCAGAAGGCTATCCGTGCAAGACTTATCGAAGACCTCGAAAAGATAGCTGCCGGTGAAAAGGCTCCCGAAAGCGTAAAGGCTGCAATAGCAGAATTTATGGCTACAAAGGATGACGGTGCAAAGAACGGTGCGGCTACAGATAAAGTTATCGCTGAACTTGAAAAACTCGATTGTGATTGTCCTACAAGACTTGATGTTCTTGAGAACAAAGAGTTCCTTTCAAAGAAATCCGTATGGATATTCGGTGGTGACGGCTGGGCTTATGATATCGGCTTCGGCGGTGTTGACCACGTTCTCGCATCAGGTGAAGATGTAAACATCATGGTATTCGATACAGAAGTTTACTCAAATACAGGCGGACAGGCTTCAAAGGCTTCACAGATAGGTCAGGTAGCACAGTTTGCAGCAGCAGGTAAAGCAATCGCTAAAAAGAGCCTTGCTGATATAGCTATGTCATACGGTTACATCTATGTTGCACAGATAGCAATGGGTGCAGACCAGAACCAGACATTGAAAGCTATCAGAGAAGCTGAGGCATATCCGGGACCGTCACTTATCATCGGTTATGCACCTTGCGAAATGCACTCCATTAAGGGCGGCATGAAGAACTGTCAGGCTGAAATGAAGAAAGCTGTTGACTGCGGTTATTGGAATATGTTCAGATACAATCCGCTTCTTAAAGCTGAGGGCAAGAATCCGTTTATCCTCGACAGCAAAGAACCCAAGACATCTTACCGTGACTTTATCCTCGGTGAAGCTCGTTACAGTGCATTGACACGTTCATTCCCCGAAAGAGCAGAACAGCTGTTCCAGAAGGCAGAAGAGAAGTCAGTTGCAAGATATGACGAACTCAAAGCCCGTGCAACTAACAATAACTAATAAATTGTGCGGTTTGCCGATAAATAAAACATAAAAAATGCTCCCCTGTTCGTTGGAGAAATCCAATGGACAGGGGAGATTTATTTTTAATTAGATATTAGTTTGGTCTGCATTTTTGGCATTTTGAGTAGCCGTTATCAATGGCGGACTGCAAATCATCAGTAACAGCATAGTTTTTAGGCGAAATTTTTTGAACATAGTAGCAAGAGGGAAGGTGAACTTTTTTAGTATTTGTGTTAAGGACATAATAAGAGGAATGTTCGTCAACGGAATTTTCGGATATTTCTTGGTGACTGTCGAAAATAATTTGCGAATCATAAGTTTGATTTGTTGAGGAACTTTGGTAGTATTTAGTCTGATTTTCACATGATGACAGAAAAATCATCACAAAAGCCGAAAGAAGTATTATTATAATCTTTTTCATTTTGTCCACCTCTATGTATAGTTTTTTAATTATTATTGTAAAATATAATTACCTTTTTGTCAAGTATTATTTATCTAAATGATTTACAATGCTTATCAAAATAAATTTATAATTATCAATATGATTTGATATACTATCGTAAAAGGTGATTGATGTGTTACCAAAAGAGTTATTTTCAGTAGGGGACAGAATTAGAGCATTGAGAGAAAATGCGAACATGACACAGGCTCAAATCGCAAAAAAGTTCAAATTATCACGTTCCGCTGTTAATTATTGGGAGATGGGACTTTCAGTGCCATCAACAAAATATATTATTGAGTTATCGAAATTTTTTCATGTTTCATCGGACTACATTTTAGGAATTGCAAATGACAATGCAACCTTATCAGTTGAGGGATTAACCGAAAAACAGATTACGGCAGTTTACAATGTTATAGAATGTTTTCGTGAGGATAACGAAAAATTGGCTGACAGTTGAATGTCGGTTTTTTTATTTTAAGCCCTTTTTGGGCTAAATGTCAATAGAACGTAATGGGCTATACTAAAATTAAATTGAAATATTTAATTTTGGTGATAGCTATGGCTTATAATGAAATTTTACAGGAATTGAGAAAAGACAGGGGACTTTCGCAAAAACAGCTTGCGGATATATTCATTACTACTCAGCGTACAATATCAAATTGGGAAAGTGGCAGAAATGAACCGCCTTATGATATGCTTGTCAAATATGCGAAATATTTTGATGTATCTACGGATTATATTTTGGGACTGACAAAAAATGAAAAATCGGCTGACAGTTGAATGTCAGTCTTTTTTTGTGCTTGTAAAAATGCAGGAAAGTTATTATAATAGAGTTAATATAATAAATTGGAGATGTGTAAAAATGGACAATAATCAGAGACGTGACAACGGTATGGTGTATATATCGGACAATGCTGTATTTGAACAGCAGAAAATTGCAAGAAGACTCACATACAAGATGAATACAATGGATACGAGTGATTTTGAGGGAATAGCCGAGGTTGTAAGGGAACTTTTCGGAAAGTGCGGTAAGAATATCATGGTAAATCCGCCCTTCAGATGTGACTACGGAAAGAATATTGAAGTCGGGGATAATTTTTTCTGTAATTATAATTGTGTGATACTTGACTGCAATAAAATAACGATAGGGGATAATTGTCTGTTTGCCCCGAATGTTTCGATATATGCGGCAGGACACCCCATACATCCGGCTTGCAGGAATACCGGATATGAATATGCGAAAGAGATTCATATTGGAAATAATGTCTGGATAGGCGGAAATGCGGTGATATGTCCTGGAGTGACTATCGGTGACAATGCCGTGATAGGTGCAGGTTCTGTTGTTAATAAGGATATTCCGTCATGGACAGTTGCGGCAGGAAATCCGTGTAAAGTTATAAGAGAGATAACAGATAATGACATTGAGTTTTATTTCAAGAACGACAGATTTGATGACGAGGCTTTCAGCCACATGAAACAAATATGGAGTGAATCTGATGATAATATAAAATTTCCTTTCAGAAATGACTTGTCAAATCAATGAAAAGATATTATAATATTTACCAAAAAAAATAAAGGAGATGTTTTTGGTGGATAACAATGAAAGACGAGATAAAGGCATGGTCTATAAATCTGATAAATCGGTGTATGAACAGGAGATACATGCAAGAAAGCTGACGCACAAGCTGAATACAATGGATACAAGCGACTTTGACGGCGTAGAAGAAGTTGTAAAGGAGCTTTTCGGAAAATGTGCCGGTCATGTAAGAGTAAATCCACCTTTTTATTGTGATTACGGTGTGAATATTGAAGTGGGACATAAATGTTTCATAAATTATAATTGCACTATGCTTGATTGTGCCAAGATAATAATAGGGGATTACTGCTTGTTTGCCCCTAATGTATCTATATATGCGGTGGGACATCCGATACATCCGGCTTGCAGAAATACGGGCTATATGTATTCAGAGGAAGTCCATATAGGTAATAATGTCTGGATAGGCGGAAATACAGTTATATGTGCAGGTGTTAACATAGGCGATAATGTTGTGATAGGTGCAGGTTCAGTCGTAACAAAGGATATTCCGTCATGGAGTGTTGCTTTTGGCAATCCCTGCAAGGTCATCAGGGAAATTACAGATGATGACATTGCATATTATTTCAAAGATAAAAAGTTTGATGATGAAGCCTTTGAGGATATGAAAAAAACTTGGAAAGAAAGCAAAGATAATCATAGATATCCTTTCAGGAGTGATGATGACAATGAATCTGTTTGACTTGCATTGTGATACGCTTTACAGGGCTTATACCGAAAAGAGTACTCTTTTCAATGATGAGTTCCATATATCATTCAATAAATCAAAATATATTGATAAATATATACAGTGTCTTGCTGTATGGATTCCCGATGAATACAGGGGAGAGAGTGCAGAAAAATTATTTTCGGGCTGTGTCGGGAAATTAGATGAACAAATAAAAAATACTGATATAATAAAGTGCGTTACAAGAGATGATTTTGAAAGTGTCGGTAAAACAGGTGTTGTATTGACGGTTGAAAGCGGTGCGGCAATTGGCGGAAAATTGGAGAATATCAAAAAATACGCTGATATGGGCGTTAAGATGATGACTCTCACATGGAACGGCACAAATGAATTGGGTGACGGAGTGGGAGTCGAGGATTCAAAGGGCTTGTCGGAGTTTGGCAGAAAAGCTGTTAAGGAGCTTGAAAGAAATAAGATTATCTTGGATATATCCCATGCAAGCGAAAGATTGTTTTATGATGTCGCTGAAACAGCCGAGAGTCCGTTGGTCGCATCACATTCAAATGCAAAGAAAATATGTTCACATAAGAGGAATTTATCGGACAGTCAGTTTGATATAATCAAGAAAAGCGGAGGACTTGTTGGACTGAATTTCTGCATTGATTTTCTGAATGATAAAGCTGAAAAGTCATCAATGTATGATGTATTGAGAATGGCAGAATATTTTTTGTTGCTTGGTGGTGAAAAGGTCGTTGCAATGGGCGGAGACTTTGACGGTGCAGACGTGCCGAAAGATTTGAACGGCATTGAGAAAATGGGAGAACTTTATGAAATGTTTTTGAAACATTACAGTGAGAGTGTTGTTGAAGACATATTTTTCAATAATGCGTTTGAATTTTTCAGCAGGTGATAAATATGGATAAAATAAAGACACCGTTTGGAGAAATAGGAATATTTATTGACGGTCAGGAAACAGATTATAATTTTATAAAGTTGGACAATGAAGTTATCGGAAAGCAAGTTACAGGACGGTATATGATAAAAACAGACCGTATCAATGACAACAAAGAACATATTATTTCATGCTGTATAAAAGATATATCGAATGATGTGGAAATACAGCATGACGGTGATGAAGATTTTGAAGTAATAGAATTTGTCCGTTCAAAAATGGATTTGTCGATTGGCGTAAAAGGTGAACGTTTTGATGATGAACCGTATTTTGCAGGAAATAAATTTGATTATGGTGTGCAGTTTGAGGAATACGGCATAAGTTATATTCAGAATCAGGGTACAAAAACAGAATATTTTGTTTTTGGAATATGTTGGGTTGAAGATTTTTATGAAGATGACTGTCGTACATGGTATGGGGCAGAGTTGGGTTTGTATGAAAAAATCATTTAATGGAGATAAAATTTATTAAAAAAATGCTCTAAACATTTGACAGAATGTATGTTTATGGTGTATTATTTAAAAGTCAGGTCGTTTACGGCTTGATTCCAAAAATAAAGAAAGAAGGAATTATTAAGATGAATTACAACAGTACGAGAAATAAAAATACGGTTGTTTCAGCGTCACAGGCTATTGCACAGGGTATCTCAAACGAGGGCGGTCTTTTTGTACCGCAGTCACTCCCGAAATATTCGCTTGACGAGATAAAGGCATTGTGCGAGCTTGATTACAGGGGCAGAGCAAAGAAAATCATGGGAGATTTTCTCTCCGATTTTACTGTTGAGGAAATTAACGAGAGTGTAGACAGTGCTTATACGGCTGCAAAATTTGGTTCGGATAATCCGTCACCTATCTCTTATATTGAGAGCGGTGCATCAAAAATGGCTGTACTTGAACTGTGGCATGGTCCGACCTGTGCATTCAAAGATATGGCTTTGCAGATACTTCCGCATTTGCTGACGAAATCTGTTAAAAAAGCATACAACGGAAAAGAAGCAGTTATACTTGTTGCAACAAGCGGTGATACAGGTAAGGCAGCTTTGGAGGGCTTCAAAGATGTTGACGGTGTAAAAATAATGGTATTCTATCCCGTTGACGGTGTAAGCTCCATGCAGAAGCGTCAGATGGCTACACAGAAAGGCAATAATGTCAGTGTAGTTGCAATCAAGGGTAATTTTGATGATGCTCAGACAGGCGTTAAAAAGATATTCACAAATAATGATATAAAAGAAAAGTTGGCTGAAAATAATATGCTGTTTTCAAGTGCAAATTCAATCAACTGGGGCAGACTTCTTCCGCAGATAGTTTATTATTTTTCTGCTTACTGTGATATGGTCAATGAGGGCAAGATAAATGCAGGTGACAATGTAAATGTTGCAGTGCCTACAGGTAATTTCGGTAATATCCTTGCATCATTCTATGCAATGAATATGGGACTTCCTGTAAAGAAATTTATCTGTGCATCAAACTCAAACAATGTATTGACAGATTTCATAAAGACAGGTACTTACGATAAGCAGAGAAAATTCTATACAACGATGTCACCGTCAATGGATATTCTTGTGTCAAGTAATCTTGAGAGACTTCTCTATCATCTCACAGGTGAAAATGATGTTAAAGTTGCTGAACTGATGAAAGCACTTTCAAGCGAGGGCAAATATACGGTTGATAATGATGTTAAGGCACAGCTTGACAAATATTTCTGGGGCGGCTTCTGTGATGACGAAAATACACAGAAGACGATAAAAGACCTTTATGAGAATGAGAATTATCTGTGCGATACACATACAGCGGTTGCAGTGAATGTATATCAGCAGTATGTCAGCGAAACAGGCGATACAACACCCGTTATACTTGCTTCAACTGCAAGTCCTTATAAATTTGCACAGAGCGTTCTGACAGCTATTACTGATGAAAAGCTTCCCGAAGATGAATTTGCAATGGTAGATGAGCTTTCGGCTAAAACAAAGACGGCTATACCTGCACCGTTGGCAGTTCTCAAAAATGCAGAGGTAAGATTTACATTTGAGTGTGAAGTTGATGAAATGCCGAAAACAGTCCTTGACAGCCTTTCAATAAAATGAGGTTATCTGAATGATATATACGATAGCTGACCTGCACCTGTCATTTGGGGAAGACAAGTCTATGGAGGTTTTCAGAGGCTGGGAAAATTACACCGAGCGTATAAAGCAGAATTGGCAGAGAGTTGTTGAGCCTGATGACACTGTTGTAATAGCAGGGGATATATCATGGGCAATGAAATTGCAGGAAATAAACAGGGATTTTCAATTCATACAGGAGCTCAACGGCAAAAAGATAATTCTCAAAGGGAATCATGATTACTGGTGGACAACCAAATCAAAAATGGACAGGTATCTTGTCGATAACGGCTTTGACAGTGTAAGGATACTGCATAATAATTATTTTGTGGTTGAAGATACGGCAATATGCGGAACAAGAGGCTGGTTTTATGATGCAGAGAAGGATGAGGATATGCTGATACTCAAAAGAGAGGTCGGCAGACTGAAAATGTCGATAGAACCTGCAATAAAAGACGGCTATGAGCCTGTTGTATTTCTTCATTATCCGCCGATATATAATAATATCGAGTGTGAGGAAATAATGAATGTTCTGAGAGAGTATAATATCAAAAAATGCTTCTACGGTCATGTCCATGAGGGAAATGCAGCCAAAAAAGCCTTCAATGGTGAGAAGGATGGAATAAAATTTAGGCTGATAGCCTGTGATTATATAAAATTTACCCCTGTGTCTATAAAATAAATCTTGATAAATCAATAATTATGTGTTATAATCTTTATTGATTTTTCAATAAAAATTTGGAGGAAATTAAAAAATGAAACTTGTATCATCAAACAAAGTTGAAACAAACCGTTATGAACTCGTTATTGAGATAGACGGCGAGACTTTTATGAAAACCGTAAATGCTGTTTACAAAAAGGAAGTTAAGAATATCAATATCCCGGGCTTCAGAAAGGGCAAGGCTCCCCGTGCAATGATCGAAAAAATGTACGGCAAGGGTGTTTTCTATGAGGATGCTATAAATGAACTCTATCCGTCAGCACTTGAATTTGCAATAGCAGAGGCAGGTCTTGAGGTAGTAAAAGATAAGCCTGATGTTGAGATAGAAAAAGCTGACAGCGAAGCTCTTGTTATCAAAACAAAACTTACTGTTGAGCCTGAGGTAACTATCGAGAACTATATGGGAATAGCTGTAAAGCCTGTATCAACAGAGGTCACAGATGAGGATATAGAGGCTGAAATTAAGAAGGTACGTCAGAGAAACAGCCGTCTTGTAGAGGTAACAGACAGACCTGCTCAGAATGAGGATACAGTTGTTATCGACTTCAAGGGCATTAAAGACGGTGAGCCTTTCGAGGGCGGCACTGCTGAAAATTATAATCTTACACTTGGAAGCGGTGCATTTATCCCGGGCTTTGAGGATGCAGTTGTCGGTCACAGTGTCGGCGAGGAATTCACAATAGATGTAACATTCCCCGAAAACTATCAGGTAGAGGAACTCAAAGGTCAGCCTGTACAGTTTGAGATAAAGCTCCATAAGATACAGACTCGTGAGCTTCCTGAGTTCAATGAGGATTTTGTCAAGGATGTAAGTGAGTTTGATACAATAGACGCATATAAGGCTGATATCAGAGAGAAGCTCGCAGAGGACAAGAAAAAGAATGCAGAATCAGACAAGGAGCGTCAGGTAGCTGATAAGCTCGCTGAACTCATGCAGGCAGAGGTACCTGAGGTAATGTATGAAAATCAGGTAGACAATCTTGTTGACGAGTTTGAAATGAATCTTCGTATGCAGGGCATAGATCTCAAGACATATATGGAATATACAGGACTTACAGATGATGTTCTCCATCAGACCTACTATGACAGAGCAGTATCACAGGTAAAGGTAAGACTTGCTCTCAAGAAAATTGCAAAGCTTGAAAACATTGAAGTTACCGACGAGGAAGTTGAAAACAAATATAAGGAGCTTGCAGACAACTACAAGGTAGAAGTTGATAAGGTCAAGGGTGTTTTCCCTGCAAAGGATATAAAGAGTGACCTTGAAACTGCAAAGGCTCTTGCGCTTGTTGAAAATGCTGCTGTATATACAGAAGCATGATTAAACAAAGCATTTCAGGTTAATTATATAAATTAGATGTGCGGGCGGTTTTTTTATAAAAATTGCCCGTATATGAATATATGAAATCAGGAGGTTTTTTATAATGGCAACAATACCTTATGTAATTGAACAGACAAACCGTGGTGAGCGTTCATATGACATCTATTCAAGACTTCTCAATGACAGAATAATCATGCTCACAGAGGAAGTAAACAACGTGACAGCAAGCCTTATCGTAGCACAGCTCCTGTACCTTGAGGGACAGGACTCTACAAAGGATATAAGCCTGTATATAAACAGTCCGGGTGGTTCTGTAACTGACGGTATGGCTATCTATGATACCATGCAGTACATCAAGTGTGATGTATCGACTATCTGCATGGGCATGGCAGCAAGCATGGGAGCATTTCTCCTTGCAGCAGGTACAAAGGGCAAGCGTTATGCACTTCCGAACAGCGATATAATGATACATCAGCCCAGCGGCGGTGCACAAGGTCAGGCAACTGACATCATGATACACGCTGACCACATCATTCAGACAAAGAAAAAGCTCAATACCATACTCGCTGAAAAAACAGGTCAGCCCTATGATATTATCGCCAAAGATACGGAAAGAGACAACTTTATGACAGCACAGCAGGCACTTGAATACGGTCTTATCGATAAGGTCATTACAAAACGATAAGGAGTTTCAAGAAATGCCTAAAAAAGAAGAGATACGCTGTTCCTTTTGCGGAAAACCGCAGAATATTGTAGGCAAAATGATACAGGGTGCAGGAGTATATATATGTGATGAGTGCGTAAAGCTCTGTATGTCAATAATAGAGCCTGACTTTGACACGAAAGTCCCTGAAGAATCGGATGACGATTTCTTCAAGAACCTTGACAGACTTCCGAAGCCGCAGGAAATAAAGGAAAAGCTGGATGAATATGTCATCGGACAGGATGAAGCCAAAGTCTCACTTGCAGTATCTGTATACAATCATTACAAGAGGATAAATTATCCTGATGATGACGGAGTTGCTCTCAATAAGAGCAATATATTGATGCTTGGACCGTCAGGTGTTGGAAAAACTCTCCTTGCACAGACACTTGCCAAAATACTTGATGTACCTTTTGCAATAGCGGATGCAACTACTCTCACAGAAGCAGGATATGTCGGTGAAGACGTTGAAAATATCCTTCTCCGTCTGATACAGGCGGCTGATTATGATATAAAGCGTGCTGAACGTGGAATAATATACATTGATGAAATAGACAAGATAGCAAGAAAATCGGAAAATCCGTCAATAACGAGAGATGTAAGCGGTGAGGGCGTACAGCAGGCATTGCTCAAGATAGTTGAGGGTACTGTCTCAAATGTTCCCCCGCAGGGAGGAAGAAAGCATCCACAGCAGGAGTTCATACAGATAAATACCTCAAATATCCTGTTCATATGCGGTGGTGCCTTTGACGGACTTGAAAAGACTGTCGAAAAAAGAATGGATTCATCAAGTCTCGGCTTTAATGCGGAGATAAAGACGAAGACAGAGCTTGATACAACAAGCTGGATGTCTGATGTTATCCCGCAGGACTTGGTAAAATTCGGACTTATCCCCGAGCTTGTTGGCAGACTTCCTGTTATAACGGCTCTTAACGGTCTTGATGAAAATGCTCTTGTAAGGATACTCAAGGAACCCAAGGATTCACTTGTAAAGCAGTATCAGAAATTGTTTGAGCTTGACGGTGTAGAGCTTATATTCACAGATGAAGCACTTTCAAAAATAGCCCAAAAAGCTATTGAGCGTCATACAGGTGCAAGAGGACTCCGTTCAATAATGGAGGATATCCTTAAAAAACTCATGTATGAAGTGCCGTCAGACGAGACTATCGTTAAGATAACGATAACTGCTGATGTTGTCACAAAAAAGAGTGAGCCTGAATTTGAACGTGCCGAAAATAAAAAAAGCATTATCAAGAAGCTCGCATCAGAAAAATTTTCTTCAAAGAAGAGCAGCACTACTACAAAGAAAAAAAGATCATAATAAAAAAGGCATGATTGAAAAAATCATGCCTTGATTTTTTTGAAATTTACAAGAAATACTCCTGAGCATACAAGCAAAAGTGAAATTATATTTGTGAGAGTAAATATATTTTCATTGAGGAATATTCACGGCAATTTTACTGACATTGTTATGGAATAATAGCATTGTCCAGAGCATGAAGGCTATTCCTGCCATGAATGCTAAATATAATAATATCATCACGCATTGGATATTATAAAAAATCAGCTTTCCGCCGAATATCATTCCAGATATGATAAGTGCAGTTCCGCCGATAACCAACTGCCAGCCTGATATCTGAACGGGATTCCTTTCGTTTGATATTTTCTTGCTGATGATATTTCCGAAAGCTCCCGACAAATTCGAGAGTATAACGAGACCGTCACCGACAAGAGTGAATCCGCCGATATCTCCGCCCGAAAATGTTATCAGAACTATTCCGGAAATGCCCACAAGACAGCCGAGAATTTTTTTGACAGTGAGCTTGTCGGACTTGAAGAAAATCGCTGATAATATTACCGAACCGAAAGCCGCTACAGAGGTCAAAAGAGAGGATTTTGTTCCCGAAACGCTTGTAAGTCCGATATACAGTAATAAGTATTGAAGAAAAGTCTGAAAAAATCCAAGTATGCCGACAGGGATAATGTCTTTTTTATGAAGTAATATTTTTCGGGGATTTTTAACAAGTCCAATGGATAATACTATAAGACCTGCAATGGCAAATCTTGTACCTGCAAATATCAGTATAGAAGGAGTATCGCCCGAAGATATATCAAAAAGCCGATAGCCTATCTTGATAGCCGGAAAAGCCGTTCCCCATAAAAGAGTGCAGAATACTGCAATTCCCGTGACGAAAAATGAATTGGTCAAAATGTCTTTTGGAATTGAATGTTTCACACTCCTCACTCCTCATTCCTCACTTGACGGAAGTTTTCAAGAAAATTATGCTCCTCGTCTTCTTTGTAATAGCCGATTATAGTACTTAAATTTACTCTTTCGACACTTCGGAATATATTTATGTCAACCTGCGGGTTGACTTTTTTCATTTCTTTGATAAGATTTTTTATCTCCTGACGCTTTGAATCGCCTGTGCCGTCGGACAGTGCATTTTTTTCGGTGAATCTGCAAGCACACTGCAAAAATTCTAAATTATTGTAATTTCTCCATGAAATAATATCCTTTTCACGGATATAATACATCGGTCTTATAAGCTCCATACCCTCATAATTTGTGCTTTTAATTCTCGGCATCATGGTCTGTATCTGAGCTCCGTACAACATTCCCATTAAAATAGTTTCAATGACATCATCAAAGTGATGTCCAAGGGCTATTTTATTACAGCCCAATGACTGAGCATATTTGTATAAATGACCTCTCCTCATTCTTGCACAAAGATAACACGGATTTTTTTCTATATTCACGACTGAATCAAATATATCCGTTTCAAAAATCCTTATCGGGATATTAAGTATCTCTGAATTGTCGATTATCCTTTGACGGTTTTGGGGAGTATATCCGGGATCCATTACGATAAATTCCATATCAAAAGGATAATCCCCGTGTATGGAAAGTTCCTGCATGAGTTTGGCTAAAAGCATGGAATCCTTACCGCCCGATATACACACGGCTATTTTATCGCCCTGTGAAATAAGCTCATAATCTTTTACTGCACCTATGAATCTGTGAAAAAGAGTTTTCTTGTATTTGGTTATAATGCTGTGTTCGACAGCCTTTGATTTGTCCATTAAAAAAATCACCTCGAAAATGTATTATAGCATTAAAATATTAAGCTGTAAAGGAATATTTTTTGTATTGCCAAAATATTAATAGAATATCAGAAACGAAGGGACAGTTTTAAATGACAGATACAAAAGCCTTTGACAGTGCAGTGGAGATATTATCGGAGGATATAAGGGCAGTTCTCAAAAATATCCCCGACAGCAAGAAAAATACCGTTCAGGAAATACGCATACGGACAAACAAGCCTCTGACACTTTCAGACGGTGCGGTGACGGTATTCACGGACAGCAACGGGAAAATTATGTATACAATGAATGACAGGAATTTTATTGTATCACAGAGAAGTATTTATGATACTTTCAGGAGATTATGCGATTATTCAGTATACAGCCGTCAGGACGAGATAAAAAACGGTTTTATCACAGTAAAAGGCGGTCACAGAGTGGGACTTTGCGGAACGGCTGTTCTAACTGACGGAAAAATATCTGCTCTGAATGATATTTCATCAATGAATGTCAGGATAGCACGGCAGATTTTCGGGGTATCAGAGGAGATAATAAGCCATCTTTATCCGTTTGACAGCGGTATATTGATAGCAGGTATGCCGTCAAGCGGTAAAACAACTCTTTTGAGGGACTTGGCAAGGAGTTTGTCATTGGGGATAGGCTGTCATGTAATGAAAACAGCGGTAATAGATGAACGAGGGGAACTTTCGGGAACATATTCGGGCAGTGCATATAACGATATGGGATTAAGTGATGTATTGAACGGATATCCCAAGGGTGAGGGGATAATCCATGCAATAAGAGCAATGTCACCGCAGATAATAATTTGTGATGAATTGGGGACATATGAGGATTGCAGGCTTGTTTCACAGGGCTTCAATGCAGGAGCAACAGTCATTGCAAGCATACACGCAGGAAGCTATGATGAACTTCTCAAAAGAAAGCAGGCTGTTGAACTGCTGAAAACAGGTGCTTTCGGGAATATAGTGATACTTTCATCAGCGAACAGTCCATGCAAGATAGCTGAATTTATTAAAGTCGGGGAGTGAAAAAGGGTGCTGAAATATATCGGCGGTATATTGATAGTGATGTGCGGAACCTTGGGGGGAATATATGCTTCATTGAGATTGAAAAAGAAAGCGGAATTTTTTGAGCAGTATATTATATTTCTGAATCGTGTCGGGACAATGATAGAATACAGTCAAATGTCAGTAAGGGAGATTTTTGGGGAATTGAAAAATATTTCGGTGATAGAGCCGATTTTAAGTGATGCAGAGAAATTTCTTGATGACGGAGAGAATTTTGAAAATGCGTGGAAGAAGTCCGTTGATAGGAATATGAAGGAGTTGGATAAAGAGGATATTGAAATGATATATTTTTTCGGGAAATCGTTTGGAATGACGGATAAAAACGGCGAGCTTGCAAAGATAGAGCTTCATTCACAGATGATAAAAGAAAAATTGGATATTCTGAAAAATGATGTTACATCTAAAACTAAAATATATAGGATATTGGGAATGTTTGGGGGAGTGCTTGTGGCTGTAATGATATGCTGATGCTGTTTCAGTAGGTGTCATTCCGAACGAAGTGAGGAATCTTAAAGATTTTTCGCTAACGCTCAGAATGACAAGAGGAAAAAGTCGGGGGAATTTTATGAATGTTGATTTTATATTCAAGATAGCGGCTATTGGAATAATAGTAGCGGTGCTGAGTTTGGTACTGTCGAGGTCAGGCAGGGAAGAACAGGCTATGATGACAACACTTTCGGGACTTATAGTAGTTTTGTTAATGCTTGTGCAGAAAATAGCAGACTTGTTCCATACGATAGAAACGCTTTTCGGGTTTTGATAGAATATGAATGAATTACTGCAAATATTCGGAGTATCACTTGCAAGTGTATTCTGTGCATTGGCACTGAAAAAATATGCCCCCGAAACGTCTGTGTTATTGGTGATAACGGCAGGTGCATATATATTTATAAGTGTACTTTCAAAAATATCTCCTGTAATGGAACAGATAAATAATTTGGGTGTTTCAGGTGAATATACGGATATTCTTATAAAAAGTCTTGGTATATGTATGATATGTCAGTTTGTTTCGGATACCTGCAGGGACTGCGGTCAGAGTTCCCTTGCATCAAAGGTTGAATTCGCTTCAAAGACGGTTATTATAATAACAGCTTTGCCCCTGTTCGGAAATATTTTAAATACAGCTATGGACTTGATGAAGTGAGGAGTGAAGCATGAGGAATGCAAAATACAGCGGAATTTGATTTGCGGAAATTGTTTGACAGTCTGCCGGTTGAAACGAAGAAAAGTTTATCGGAAATAGGTATAACGTCAGTTGATATCCAACAGCTTTCGGGATTGGATTTCGGGAGAGTCTTTGAAAAGATATTTTCACTTTTCGGTGAGAACAGTCATACAGCGTTTACAGGAATGTCTGTATGTCTTGGGATAATGATATTGTGTTCATTAACTGAGGGAGTGAATATAAATTTATCTGATAAAAAACTGAACGGTGTATCAAATGCGGTTTCGACAATGTGTATCTGTACAGCGATAATAATTCCCTTGTGTACGACTGTTTCAAGGGCTGTTGAGATTTTGAACGGAATTTCGGGATTTATGCTTTTATTGGTGCCTGTGATGGCAGGACTTATAATATCTTCGGGACATCAGGTTACAGGAGGTTCATACTATGCGATAATGATGACGGCTGGAAATGCTGTTTCGGCTGTCAGTGCCAGATTGGTTTCACCATTGATGAATGTCTTTCTTGCACTCACGGTAACATCATCACTTTCACAAAAGATGAATCTTTCATCACTTTGTGAAAGCGTGTATAAATTTGCCAAATGGTCGCTGACATTTGTAATGTCGATATTTACAGCGGTATTGTCATTGCAGACGATAATGAGTTCATCAATGGATAATGTCAGTAAAAAGGCACTGAGATTTGCAGTCAGTTCATTTGTGCCTGTTGTCGGTGGAGCGTTGGGTGAGGCTCTCAATACATTCAATGGAAGTATTGAGCTGTTGAAATCGGGTGCAGGGGTATTTGTCATAATAGCGGGTGCATTTATAATATTTCCTGTGGCATTTGAATGTATCGTGTGGCAGTTTTCAATGTTTGTGCTGTCATCGGCAGGAGATATTATGGGGCTTTCTTCAATGACAAAAATATTCAAAAGCGTTTCAAAGGCAGTCGCAATGATGACAGGATTATTATTTTGTGTGCTTGCGGTTGTTGTGATATCAACGGGAATGATACTTCTTATAGGAAGATGATGGAATGGAAAGTGTAA
Source organism: uncultured Ruminococcus sp. (assembly GCA_902800065.1). GTDB lineage: Bacteria > Bacillota > Clostridia > Oscillospirales > Acutalibacteraceae > UBA1213. The sequence goes on along the minus strand of CADCDE010000039.1, from coordinate 11,156 downwards.
TGCAGTGGGCGGGCGGTATCTGTATAAGCTGTGGGATAGTTTGTATAATAGAGATGCTTATATCTGATACGGTTCTCGAAAAGACTGTAAGGTATGTATTGGGGGCGTTCATGCTGTGTGCGGTGATAGTGCCTGTCGGGGGATTTATAAGGGATATTTCGTTTGATTTCGGGGATTTCGGGGAAATATCAGATGAAATACCGGAAGATATTGAAAATGAAAGGATAGAGTATTTAAAGAGTGAGATAAAAAAATTGATTGTTAGGAACTTGGAAGATGAAAATATTTTTCCGAAGGAAATTTGCGTAAATATGGATATTGACGAAGATAACTGCATATCTATAATAACAGCAGATATTTTGCTTGAAAACGGTGATGTCCATAAATCTCAGAAGATAAGAAATGTATTGGATAGTTTGGGGATAGGGTGTAACATAAGCGTTTTGGAATAGGTGGCTAACTATGCAGGATATTTTTAAAAAAGAGAATATACTTAAATTGACTGTTATAGTTGGGATAGCGGGGATAATGCTGATATTTTGCTCGACGGTATTTTCTGGGAATAAGGCGAAGGAAGATACATTTGCAGAGGTGTCTGAGAGTGAAGCGGATACGCTGACTCAGTACAGACAGGAATTGTGTGATGAATTGGGGAATATGCTTGCAAGTATCGAGGGCGTAGGAAAGACTAAAATAATGCTGACACTTGACGGTACAGTAAGGAATATATATGCGACTGACAATGATATTCAGCAGAGAGAGACCTCGGCAGATAAACAGAGCAATGAAAAGCAGTCATGTATAGTGATAAGACAGAATGACGGTTCGGAAAAGGCTTTGACAGTGGGACAGCTTATGCCGAAGATAAAGGGAGTATTGATAGTATGTGAAGGAGGGGATGACAGTGAGATATGCGAGAGGGTATCGGAAGCGGTGTCAGCGGCACTTGATGTAAATAAAACACATATATGCGTAACTAAAATGAATACATGATATTGGGGAGATATGTACATGACATTCGGGAAAAGACAGTTGGTAATAGCAGCAATGGTAACGGCACTTGGAACGGCTGTATATTTGAATTGGCAGTTTTCTGGAGTAGAGCCTGTGAGCGTAAATGATACACCGTCAAGTATTTCGACTTCAAAACAGCTCGGTCAGACTACTTATGTGAATACAGAGGTCTCAAATGCGGAGTCCTCAAAGAAGCCTGAAAGCTCAAAAACGGAGAGTTCCAAGACTGAAAAGGAAACGCAGTCAAGCAAAGTAAAACAGACCGTTTCGGAAAGTAAGAGTAATTTAACCAAGGAACAGCAGGAGTATTTTTCTTCTGAAAGGGCAAAGAGAAGTCAGTCGCAGGACAAGGCAACAGAGGCTTTGACGGATATAATAGAATCTGCATCAAGCTCCGAAACAGCTAAAAAGGATGCAATCAAGATAGCTGAAAAATTAGCAGATAATATAAAGGCTGAGAGTGACATTGAAGCGGAAATAAAGACAAAGGGCTTTGCGGAATGTATTGTTTCGATAAACAATAATAACTGTACCGTTATAGTAGCAAAGGGCAATTTGAATGAAGCAACGGCTATAACAGTAAAGGATATAGTTTACCGTCATGCGAATATAGATTTTGATAAAATAACGGTTACAGAAATATGACATAAAATATTTTTTAAAGCACTAAACGTGAGGTTTAGTGCTTTTGTCATTTTGATACAAATAGAGTTGAACTAAAATATTACAGTGATGTAAATATTTTACAATACTTTTTAACAAAGTTGTTATAAGTAACGAAAAAAGATTAAAAGGCTTGAAATTTTTTAATAACGTTCTATAATAGAAGTATATATAATTTTGACTGGAGGTCTTTAAATTGAACCACTTAAAAAGATTTGTTGCATCGGTGCTTTGCGGTGCAGCAATGATAGCACCGTTTGCTTCTTTAACAGCCAATGCAGCAACATTTTCACAGATTAATGCGGATTCGGTTTTTGTTGATCAGCAGACATCATATACCTGTACGCTTGCTTCAAATGTCATGATGCTCAGGAGAGCGGCTCTTATGCTCGGTGATCCGAACTGGATGTTTATTACCGAAAAGAACTGCCGACCGACTATATGGAGCGAATATGGCGGAATGATATGTGATTATAAATACAACGGTTCGATAAAAACTATAACCGTAATAAACAGGCGTGTTGATGAGCTTGGCGGCAAGAGCAATCCAAAGCAGTTTTTCATAAATATGCTTAAGGAGCATCCCGAAGGTGTAGTAATATACGATTATGACAGACCTCATGCTATATTGCTGACTGACTACACCGATGGACAGTTCTACTGTTCAGATCCTTGGTATGAGCTTCCCACAAAGAGAATACCGATATCACAGGCAAGCATAAGCATAGAGAGTGCTGAATCAGTATGGTATATCGTAAGCCCTGATCTGCATTTGACCACAGGCTCAACAAATACAAGTACAACAACAAGCTCATCAGTTACAAATGTCAATGAAACATGGCAGGTAAATGATGAGGCAGGTTTGAATCTGCGTTCTGATGCAGGTATTTCAAATGCCATAATAGGATTTGTTCCCAACAAGTCGGTTGTAAATGTTACAAAGAAAAAAGCAGCCGGCGGGTATACATGGGGATATGTCAGCTACAATTCAAAGAACGGCTGGATAGCACTTGACTATGCAAAGCAGATAGAAAATGAACAGTCTGCAAAGGTAGAGACGAAAACTGAAATTGTTTCGGAAGACACAATTCATTATTTCAATAATACATCATCCATAAGTGCAAGTGATATAATACTTGGTGATACTATTGAGATAAAAGGTTCTGCTGACAGCGGAAATGCTCCCTATACATATGCTTATTACTATAAGAGAACATACAGCACAAGCTGGACACAAATAAAGGGATTCGGCATTGACAGTAAAGTGAGTGTTCAGCCGCTCGCGGCAACGACATATGATCTGTGTGTCAAGATCAAGGATGCAAAGGGAAGACTTGAAAAGAAATATTTTAAATTTGAAGTCCACAAGCCTTTGGTGAATAAGTCAGCCGCTACAAAATCCTTTGTATATGTAGGTGATGAAATCAATATAAAGGGAAAAGCGTCAGGCGGTATCGGAAATTATAGCTATGCGTATTTCTACAAGAGGCATGAGGATACGGGCTGGGTAAAGATAAGTGATTTTTCTGCTGAAACAACAGCATCTTTCAAGCCCTTTAAGGATACATACTATGACATATGTGTAAAGGTGAAGGATTCGACAGGCAAGGTTGAACAGACATTTTCATCCGTCAAGGTCTATCCGAAGTTCGTGAATAGTTCAAAAATAGCTTCCAATAGTATAAAGCTCGGTCAGACAGTTAGTATTCTGGCTGTTGCCAACGGCGGAAGCGGAAAATATGAGTATGCTTTCTACTACAAGAAAGCTCAGGATGAAAGCTGGACTGCAATCAATGAGTTCGGTCACTGCCTCAGAGCAGAATTCACTCCAAAGAAAGCGACTGCATATGATATATGTGTTAAAGTAAAGGATTCCAACGGCAGAGTTGAAAAGAAATATTTCACACTTAATGTAAAGAAGTAATTAATTAAAAAATCTCCGTATAGTTTTTGGACTATGCGGAGATGATTTTTTATAGGGCAATGTTGAAAACCGACATTGCATTTTTGTACATTATTTTGTCATAGTCTTCTTGTGAGACCATGTTTTTGAATTCATTGAAGTATTGCTGATAGAGTGAACGGTCACCCTCACGGTTGCACAGATATGTGTCAGGACCGTCAATCGGACTGTCACTGCCGAAAAGTATTTTATCTGCACCCGCTTTTTCGATAAGCCTGAGTGTGCTTTTAACCGGTACCCATGTCGTATCACCATAGAGATTGGGGAGTTTGGATATAAGTTCAATAGCCTCGTTATTATCAGTACCGAGTCCCATATGTACCATGACGAATTTTGTCTTGGGATATTTTTTTGCCATTCTGTAAACTTTGATACATGATGCACAGTCAGAGCCGCCTGTATGAGTGACAATGGGTAAGTTGAAGTGTTCGGCAAGTTCGATAAAGCTCTCTGATTTTTTATCGTCAAACGGAACATTTGAATGGAACGGGTGAAATTTGACGGCTTTTATGTATTTTATATTTTCGTCAATGGCTTTGTATAAGCTGTCATCGGCTTTTTCACCGAAAGGGCGTACCCACACGGCAGCACTTATTTTATCGGGATATTTTTTTGTGAATCTCAGAACATCATCAAGACATTCAAGCTGTGAATGAAGATATTCCTTTGGAATTGGATTGAGATGATGGTCAAATTCGGCTGCATTGAGAGTTGAAACGATGCTGTGGGAGATACCGTATTTTTCCATTGAATAGATGACATCATTCTCGGTGAGATTAAAGCCTATCATATTGCCGATGTGTACATGAGTGTCTATTATCATGATATGCACTTCCTGAAAATTATTTTTCGGATATGAGTCTGTTCAGTTCTTCGAGAAATGAATGAATATCCTTGAACTGCTTATATACTGAGGCGAATCTGACATAAGCCACCTCATCTACATTTCTGAGTACCTCAAGGGTATATTCTCCGATATTCTTTGACGAGACCTCTCTCTCAAAGGAATTTTCTATTTTGGCTTCGACCTGATCGACAATTGCATCTATCTGGTCAATTGAAATATCCCTTTTTTCACAGGCTCGCAGGATACCGTTGGTCAGTTTCATTCTGTTATACGGTTCACGCCCTCTGTTACGCTTTATTACCATAATGGGCATAGTTTCAACAGTTTCATAGGTTGTGAATCTCTGGAAGCAGCTAAAGCATTCACGTCTTCTTCTGATACGCACACCTTCATCGGCTGAACGTGAGTCAATAACCTTTGTATCCTCAGAATTGCAGTACGGACATTTCATAAATACACCGCCTTTTTAAAGAAATTTTTTCAAAAATTCATAAGAGTCCGAAAGTTCATTTAATGTTTCAAAGCTCGACCTGTAAACCTCTATAATAATATCATTGTCAAAGCCTGTATTTTTTATTGTATCAAAGAATAAATCAAAATCGAAGCAGCCCTTTCCGGGAAGTACGCATTTACCGTTATTGTCAAAGTCATTTATATGTATATGCCCGAGACGGTTTCCCATAGTTTTTATCATTTCAAACGGGGAGATGTCTCCACGGACAGCCTGCTTTATATCACAAACAAATCCTGCACTGAGCGGTATTTCAGTTTTCATATCTTTTATAAAGCCGATATCATTGCTTCTGAATAAATTTACATTTTCCTGAAGAAGACTGACATTATATTTTGACGCACTGTTCTGGAGGATATCGAACCGTCTGAAATATTCACTGTTAGTCAGGGAAGATTTATATACGGTCATAAGACCGTGAAGAACTACTTTATTGGCACCTATATATTTTGCGGTCCGAAAATATTTCTCATAAAATGCAACGCCGTCATAAAAGCGTCTTTCATAATTCGAGAACAGAAGATATGATTCAAAGCCCGAGGTAAAGGGATGTATCGAAACAACTCTTGCATTGTAGGGTGAAATTATTTTGAGGATATTGTCAAGGTAGTCTGTTTCAAGCTCCGAGAACGTATTGAAGAATATTTCGAAATTCCTGAAGCCTATATCGCATAGAGCTTTGATGCAATCCTCGGTCAGCATGGGATAAAGGCAGCCTGTTGATATTCCGATATCCATGTTTCATCACCCCCGTGATAAATACATATTATACTTATATAATATAACTTTTTTGCCTTAAAGTCAAATAAATTTTTTATATTTATAAAAAGGAATTATAAAAAATCTATAAAAAATACTTGACAAATTAATAATTTTAGTGTATTATATGAACAGTCCGAAAACAACAGGACAAAATAAAATTGATTATTCCTTTTCTTTCCTTTTTCCTTTTTTCTTTTTATTCCTTTGAGTAGGTGCGTAGGGTATATTGCCTTACGCATTTGCTTTTTATCGACTATAAATGAGCAAATCTGAAAAATGCACATAGTAAACGACAAAATAAATTGCTCTATGTCATTCCGAGCAAAGCGAGGAATCTTTGAAAGATTCTTCGTCACTTCGTTCCTCAGAATGACAAAAGGATATTTTCATTGACGTTTACTATAAAAGATCCTTCACTTCGTTCAGGGTGACAAAATTTGCTCATTTACAGTTATCAAAAAATTTTTGGAGGTTTTTTATTTATGAAAAAGTCAACGGGATTTATTCTTGCAATGGGAGGATTTTTGTGCGGAGCAGCATTGGGATTTATCCTTTCACCTGTCAAGGGCGGAGTACATATAGGTAGCCTGAGTTTTGACTGCAAAATGGGCTGTAATAACGGTGCAGGAAATACGATTAATAAATATGGCAGGAAGAAAGATAAAAATAAAACAGAATGTGAGGCTGAAAGCGATGAATGAAATTATCAGAGCAATGATTGAAAGAAGAAGTGTAAGAAGCTATAAAAATGAGATGTTGCCAAAAGCTGTCATTGATGATATAATAGAGGCAGGGCTGTATGCGGCAAGCGGCAGGGGATATCAGTCGGCGATAATAGTTGCTGTGACTGATAAGGCACTTCGTGATAAGCTGTCGGAAATGAACAGAAAGATAGGCGGCTGGGCAGAGGGATTCGATCCGTTCTATAATGCACCTGTTGTATTGATAGTTCTTGCGGATAAGTCAAGAAATACATATCTTTATGACGGCAGTCTTGTTATGGGTAATCTTATGCTTGCGGCTCATTCAATGGGTATCGGAAGCTGCTGGATACATCGTGCAAAGGAAGAATTTGAGAGTGATGAGGGAAAAGAGATATTGAAGTCACTTGGAATCGAAGGAGATTATGAGGGGATAGGTCATTGTATTTTGGGATATGCTGACGGTGATATGCCGAAGATACCCGAAAGAAAGCCTGACCGTGTATACTACGCTTAAAGAAAAGGTGATGGAATGGGAAAAAGGACGGCGGTATTATTTATAACAGTTATATTTATGCTGCTGGAGGTCAGTAATATTGTTTGTGCGGATGATTATAAAACGTATAACGGTTTTGATTATATGATAAACCTTGATGGGAATATCGAAATAGTCAGATACAGCGGTAATGATGAAAATGTAAAAATACCGGATTTGATAGACGGTATGACGGTGAAAGTAATATCAATCAGTGCATTCAGCGGAAATGAGAAGATAAAGTCTGTTTATATACCTGAGGGCATTTTAAAGATAGAAGAAGGTACGTTTGAGGGCTGTATTAATCTTGAAAAAATCACAGGTGCTGAAAATGTACTGAATATCAGAGGGGATGCCTTTGAAGATACTGCTTTTTGGAACGGTCAGAGTGATGGATTAGTCTATGTTGGAAACTGCTGTTATAAATATAAGGGTGATATTGATGAAAATACCGTTGCAGATATAAAAAAGGAAACACGGGGAATTTCAGAAAATGCCTTTGAGGGCTGTGAAAATTTGAAGAAAATAAATTTTGAAGGCTCAAAGGATGAGTGGGACAGTATAAATATCGAAACACAGGGAAATGATGTTGTTTTCAAAGTAGATATCTTCTTTAAGGAAACAGGCGAAGCACTGTGTTCAAATGAGAGCTTCAGATACTTTATTGATACACGGAATGAGATTACTATTCTTGAGGCTGTCACAAAGAATTATCCCGAAAAAACAAAGATAATATTTCCGGGCAGGATAGAAAACAAAAATGTTGTCTGTATAGAAAGCGGAGCATTTGAAAGTTGCGTTGGACTTTCCGAGATAGGCTTTGAAAACGGAATTAAAAATATCGGTGAAAGAGCCTTTGCTGATTGCTGTGACTTGAGATTCGTGACTCTTTCAGACAGTCTTGAGGTTATCGGAAAGGATGCTTTTAAAAATACATCTCTTTATAATAATATGTCCGGAAATATTTTTTATATAGGGAAATGGTGTCTTGGATACAAGGAGGATGATTCTGAGAGCAAGGATCTGAAAATACAAAGAAATACTGTCGGAATAGCTTCAAACGCCTTTTACGGTATCAATGCAGTGAATGTCTTTTTTCCTCAGACCGTCATGTATATAAATCACAATGCCTTTGGGAAGGCAAATGTTCACGGAATATTTTTTGAAGGCTCTCAGAAGGAATGGAACAGGATATCGGTGGCTTGGGGAAATGAGGCACTTGACGGTGATAATATCAGCTTCAATACTACCATTGAAAAAAGAGAAGAATATATTTACAAAGACCTTTGCGTGGCACTATTCTTTATAATAGCATTTCTTGTGATAGCATTGTTCCTGTGTATTTCAAGGATTACTGTTCAGAAAAATGAAATACTCAGGCTTACGGTAGTTATCGAAAAGCTGAAAAAAAGGAAAGCATCCGCCAGACCTGCAAATAAACCAAAATAATCAAAAAAATTATCAGGGATTGTTTTTCTTTTGGAAAAAACGCTCCCTGTTTTTTTATCTTAAAATATGGAAATTTCATTTTCGATATGTTATAATGATTGATATATTTTTGGCGAGGTGAATAGTGTGTTTAAAAAGAAAAAAAAGATAGTAAGAATAGTAAGCATCATATTATGTATAATGATGGTATTGGGAGTATTTTCTGTACTTATGTATACGATAGGAGGAGGATTCTGAGTTTGATAATATTAGGTATACCTTTTTTATTAACGGGCTTTTTGATTTTGATAATAGTATGTGCATTTTTATTTATAAAAAAATATCCGTTGAATAAGACAGTGATTTTTGGGATATCAGGCATATATTTTTTGATATTGATGGTGTGTATATGGTTTCCGATAAAAGTCATACCAGGATACAGAGTACTTGAATCACCGTTTATACAGTTGATGCCTCTGTATACTATTGTAAATGATATATCATTAGGAGATATAAACAGAATAGGTCGTGATATATGTGCGAATATACTTATGACCGTTCCATATGGAATGATGGTACCATTTTTATTCAAATTCAAAAAGCGTTGGCAGTATGTATTGCATATGTTTGCCTTTCCGATGGCAATAGAACTGTCACAGCTTTTGATATGTCTTGCATTGGATTCACATTACAGAACTGCCGATATAGATGATGTCATTTTGAATGCACTCGGTATATTTATTGGGTATATCCTTTATAGATATCTGCCGAAACGTATAAAAGATTTTTTAAAAGGAGATGTTTTTAGTGGAAGAATTTGTACTTCAAACGAGAGGACTGACAAAAAGGTTTGGAAGAAAGATAGTGGTAAACAATCTGAATCTGAATATCAAAAAGGGTGATATTTACGGATTCATCGGACCAAACGGTGCAGGCAAGACAACTGTTATGAAGGTCATCCTCGGACTGCTTTTTGCAAACAGCGGTGAAGTGAGCCTTTTCGGTGAACCGCAGAATATCAGGAATCTGAAAAGAGTAGGCTCTCTGATAGAAGCTCCGGGACTGTACGGCAACTGCACAGCCTATGAGAATATGAAAAGATTTTCCATTCTCGGGGGCGGTACGGATAAGGAAATACATGAACTGCTTGAACTTGTTGGTTTGAAAGAGGCAACTTACAAAAAAGCAAAGACATTTTCACTCGGTATGAAACAGAGACTTGGAATTGCAATAGCACTTCTCGGAAATCCCGAATTTCTGATACTTGATGAACCTGTCAACGGACTTGACCCAATGGGAATGAAAGATGTCAGGGATATCATCCTGAGAATAAACAAGGAAAAGGGAGTTACATTCTTTATATCGAGCCATCTTCTTGGAGAGCTTGAAAAAATATCCACAGTATACGGTATAATCCGTTACGGAGTGCTTGCTGAGGAGATAACGGCTGAATCACTTGCGAGGGCATCGGAGATAATCACGACTCAGATGGAGATACCGCAGGTGACTGTCAATGAAGCATCGGGCAAGCTGAATATAGCAACAGATATATCACGTTCAGCCGAGATAAATTCAAAATTGGTCAAGGCAGGACTTGAAGTATCCGAATTGGGAGTAATCAGCACAAGCTATGAGGATTATTTCCTGCAAAAAATGGGACCTGTGAACGTGTGAGGTGATAAAAATGGGAAGAATGTTGAAATTTGAGTTGAGAAAACTTTTGAGAAAAAAGAGCTTTTATTTAATGTTTATACTCTGTGTCGGTGTTGCGGTATACAATGTATTTTATCAAAGAAACATGATTTATGACATAGTTCAGGAAATAAACGAGTTCAATAAAGAAAGTATAAGAGAAAGTCTTGCCGAAATGTTTTCACCGCAGAGGCTTGCGTTGAGTGGATTTTGGCTTATGGTGCCTATAGTGCTTGCTGTATTTGCAGGTATATTTGTATGTGAGGACAGGGCAAGCGGAACTATAAAAAATATATATTCAAGGGGATATTCAAGGACAACCGTATTTTTCTCGAAATTCATAGTATCATCGGCAGTATCGGTATTATTGTATGTAGTGTTGATTGCAGGATTGTATTTATCGGGAATGGTAATTCTTTCGACAGCACCTGTTGATGTAAGTCCGCAGACAATAAAAGGCTTTTGGCTTTTGATACTCGGAAGATTATTGATAGTCCTTACGGCAAATGCAGAATATTTTATGCTTTCGGAGCTTATCGGAGGAAGTACGGGAGGTGCAATAGCGGTAAATATATTTGCACCGATAGTTATGACAGGAGTATTATCTATCGGATTGAATATTATATTTCTATCGGGAACCGAGGATTATGAAGTATATGAAAAGATGTCAAACATAATTAGCAGTATAATGGAATACTGGATATATACTCTTGCCATTGGGGGCTTCTATATTGGAATGGAGGTCGATACATATATATGGCATTCAGTTGCAGCCGCAATATATTTTATAGTATTCATGGGATTAAGCTGGCTTATATCCGTTAAAAAAGAAGTCAAGAATTGAATAAAAATGCTTCGGTGTATTTTCAATATGCCGAAGCAATTTTTTTATTTAAAATATTTACAAAACGGGAAAGTTAATGTACAATTATTATAGAATATTTTTTGAAAGTGAGTGGTAAAATTGAAGTCAAAGTTTTTGAAGAAAATGCTTGCTGTGGCAATGGCGGGAGCTATGCTTGGAACAGCATTTTCCGGAA
>CADCDE010000038.1 GCA_902800065.1 uncultured Ruminococcus sp. | reverse complement strand
ATGAAAAAGTTAAAATGCAAATCGTGTCTGAATATATGGTACATTGATGATTACAGGCTCAATGACCAGAATTACTGTCCGTGCTGTTGTGCGAAAATCACAAAGGAAGTATCACTCGGCGATATTGATACACCCCCAAAGGCAATTTATGATTACATTATTCAGTACGGTATTGACAAGTTGAAAGATTCCGAAAGTCTGATAAACTATCTGCATGATATGTGTCCCGATATGAAAAAAGAACTCCGACTTTTATCAAGAGCATTGAGGGATTACAGAGATGAAATATTCAAGTTATTCAATGCAGAACTTTCTGAAACGGATAACATCTTGAACAGCTTAAAAAATCAGTTTATCAATTATGATGAAATGTCGGAACAGGGTGCGAATATAATATGCGAAAATCTTAACAGTGCAGTGATGTTATATAAAGGAAAAAATCCACCTGTTGTGATGTCTGTTGAAGTGTCTGATGTATCGGATATTTCAGAAGAAACAGAAACAAAGACATTTGAAGAAGAACAGCCCAAAGAAAAAGCCTATTCCGAATCCGAAATTATCGACAGCGGAAAATGCGGTGACAATGCAGAATGGACATTGTTGAAAAATGGCACATTGATAATATCAGGTTCAGGCGATATGTATAATTATGAGTATGATTCCCGCAAAGATAGACCTTCTACTGATTGGTACTGTTACAGAGAAGATATAAAAAAAGTAGAAATTGAAGAAGGAATTACAAGGATAGGAGATGATGCTTTTTTTAAGTGTGAAAATCTAAAAAATATAACTATCCCCGAAAGTGTGACTTCAATAGGTAATAATACTTTTGGAATTTGCAGCAATCTGACAGATATAACTATCCCCGAAAGTGTGACAGTAATAGGCAATTATGCTTTTAGCTATTGCCATTCTTTGAAAACAATAAAAATTCCTTGGGTATCCATCACCAATATGAAAAAATGGGGCAATTGTTGGAAATGGGGATGTGGTGCCGAATTAGTATATATTATATATGAGATAAAAAATAAACCGTGAAGAAATTCACGGTTTATAAAATTTTGGAAAGAATTTCCATGTTATTATCTTTTTGCGGAGCTTTGCTGGCGTTACCCTCGAAAATTTCAGCAGTTTATCGTACTCCTTCAGCTTCAGCGAATTTTTTATCGCATAATACGGGAATTTGTCCTTCAAAAGCATATCTACGCACGACATCACTACTGACGGTATCTTATTATACTCAAACGCATTATGCAGGGCATTACTCCCTTTTTTATTCAACTGCATCGTCTCATACACTTTAAGCATTGCGTCTATCTTTGAAAAACACCCGTCATTGCGGATATCATCGGTCTTCTGCGGTATGTCTATATATTCCCTTTCGAGCTTCGCTGAAGCATAGGCTATCTTCGGCTCAAATATCAGTGCATTGAAAACAAATGCTTCTGCATAGCCGTATGTGCAGTTCTCGTAAAATTTGATGTGATTCGACAGGAGATACTCTCGTTTTATCATCACTGCACAAAAATCCATGCTTATCAGTGAACGTATCAGTCCCGTTGCAAGCTCACTTCCGCTTATATTATTTATCTCGGCACTGACAAGCTCTGTTTTCGGAGCCGAAAATACAAAGTCAGCATTTTGTGCTTCAACTGTCTTATAATATTCCTGTATATAATCACTTTTATATAATCTGCTCGGATACACGAAGGTTATATACTTTCCATCCGATTTATACATACCTGTATTCAGTGCCGAACTTACGGTACCTCCTCCGCTCTGTATCACGCATCCACGAAGATTACGCTTCTTTATCTCATTCAAAGCCGAAAGCACACTGTTATCCTTTGAGTTCATATCAATAACTATAAACTCTATCTCGATATCCTTGGTACTTTCGGATATTTTGCGGATTATCTCTGCCGTTTTATTTTTATTATCCTTTGACGGAATTATCACCGATATATCTACATTTGCCATCATCAACGCCCCGTACTTTTTGATAATTTTATTATAGCACAACAATCCGCAAACTAACCATATTTTTCAAAGAGAACTTTTCTTATCTTTTAAACATCTTTTTGTGCAAGTTTTACTGACCGATTTTTTCCTTTATCAAATCAGCGGTTTCATTTGCAAGACGGGTTATTTTTTCCTTGTCAAGACCTTCAAGCATTACACGAACAAGCGGTTCTGTTCCCGAAAGTCTAACAAGTATTCTTCCGTCTGTGCCGAGTTCTTTTTTGACTGACTCGATTTTATCCTTAATATCCTGATTTTTATAGAATTGAACTTTACCTTCATTGGTAACTTTTACGTTTATAAGTATCTGCGGATAACGTGTCATAATAGTAGCAATACTGGACATTTTAGCTTGTCTTCTGTGGACAAGGCTCAGAAGCTGTGCAGCAGTCAACTGACCGTCACCTGTTGTTGAATAATCGAGAAATATAACGTGTCCCGACTGCTCTCCGCCGAAATTATAGCCCTCTCTGAGCATTGCTTCAAGAACATATCTGTCACCGACATTCGTTGATACAAACTTCAGGTTATTATCCTCACAGAATTTTCCGAAGCCCATATTTGACATGACTGTACCTACCGCTGTATTTTTAGCGAGTTTATTTCTTGATGCCAAGTCCATTGCACATATCGCCATGATAAAATCACCATCAACGACACTGCCGTTTTCATCAACTGCAAGACATCTGTCTGCATCTCCGTCAAATGCTACTCCCATTTCAAGACCATTTTCAACGACATACTTCTGCAAATTTTCGAGATGAGTCGAACCACAGCTATCATTTATATTTATCCCGTCAGGCTCTGCTGAAAGTATATGGCAATTTGCACCGAGTTTTGTAAAAAGTTCCTTTGCAGTCGTTGATGCCGAACCATTGGAACAATCTATTGCAACGTTCATTCCATCAAGTCTGTACGGTACTGTTGAAATTATATGCTCGATATAATCCGACACTGCATTTTCGGATTTTGCAACTCTGCCGAGACCGTCTCCCATTGGAGTATCATACGGCTTTGAATGGTCAAGTACAATGGATTCTACCTCTGCTTCAAGCTCATCAGGCAATTTATAGCCCTCGCTTGAAAATATCTTTATGCCATTAAATTCAAAAGAATTATGTGACGCTGAAATCATTATTCCTGCATCAGCATTATATTTTCTTATAAGATATGCAACTGCAGGCGTCGGGACTGCTCCGAGAAGCTCTACATCTGCACCTATCGAACACAAGCCTGCCGTCAATGCACCTTCGAGCATATCACTTGAAAGTCTTGTATCCTTGCCGATGAGTATTTTCGGACGTTTATTTCCGTTTGTCAGCACCATTGCGGCTGCCCTGCCTATATTCATTGCAAGCTCACAGGTCAACTGAGTATTTGCTATGCCTCTTGCACCGTCTGTTCCAAAAAGTCTTCCCATTTAAAATCCCACTCCTTTTTTTATAATCTATGTTTAAGATATGTCAAAAATGCTGTTCCGCCTGCATTATCGGCAGAAAATTCGGGCTCAGCAAAATATGCTGTGAATTTCTCCGAAAGGTTGTCCTTTATTATCTTATCCGACATTACCCCTCCTGCAAATACAACAGGCATTTTATTGTATTTTTCCATTACCCTTTCACACATTCCTGAAACTGCTGCTTCAACATATTTCAGGCACATCAAAGAAATATCTTCCTTTGACATTCCCTTATCATACACATTTCTGCATATATTCTCTATCCCAGACAGGCAACAGTCAGTATCTTTCAAAGTTGCCTTTGCCTTTACCTTTGCAGTGCTTTTCAAGGCAAGTCCTTCAAGTTCCTTTCCGCACGGAAAATTTAATCCCAACATCACGCCTATTCTGTCAATAAGCTGTCCTGCATTCAAATCGAGAGTCTTTGCAACCAATTCCACACGGAAAATATTCTCATCATCAGGCTGTACAATAACGCCTTCCGTTGTACCTCCCGAAACATGAAATGCAAGAAATTTTTCTCCGATAAGTTCCGTTTTCTTTGAAGAATACAACGCTGCCGCTATATGACCGTTCTGATGCGAAAACTCATACAAAGGCACTTTCAATATATTTGACAATATTTTTGCCGTACTTTGTCCTACCGTAAAACACGGCATATATGAACCCTCAACATCTCTCGGTTTTGACGATACACCTATTGCCGTTATATCACCTTGAAATTCACTGAATAACTCCTCTATAATCTGCGGTAACTGCTGTACATGATGAAACACAGCATCGCTTTGACGCAAACCACATTCTCCCTGCTTTACAGGCAACAGTTTTTTTCTATGAACAACAGATTTTTTTTCATCATCGTAAATTGCCGCTGAGGTCGTATAATTACTTGTATCTATGCCAAGATAATACATTATTTGTCACCCTTGAGAGTCTTCGCTACTGAACCCAATACTCCGTTTACAAAAGAACCGTCTTTATCAGAGGCAAATTCCTTTGTCATTTTTACAGCCTCGTTTATCGAAACACTCACGGGAACACTCTTTATATACTTCATCTCATAAACTGAAATTCGCATAGCCGCAAGAGCAATTTTTGATATCCTGTTCAGCTTCCAGCCCTTGAGATTGGCTTCGATAAGTTCATCTATCTCCTGCAAATGACTTTCAATGCCCTGTATGACTTCCTTGGCATAGTCGCTTACTGCTTCATCCCTTGCATCAAGTGCATCTGTACATACATCTTCAAATGTATCATCCCTGAACATTCTTTCATAGACAAACTGCAAAGCTTGCTGTCTGTCCTCACGCCTTTTTTGTATTTTGCTGTCCTTGTCCATCAATATCCCCCTATCATTTAAGAATAGCTTTATGGAATACCTTCTTGCCTTTCTTTATAACAACATAGCCCTTTGAAAAATTATCCTTGGAAAGTTCGGCTTTTACATCTGTTATTTTGACATCATCAACTGCAATACCGCCCTGCTGGATAAGTCTTCTTGCTTCACCCTTTGACGGTACAAGACCTGTAACGGAAAGCAAGTCAATGACACCTATCTTACCGTCCGTAAATGTACTTTCATCAAGTTCTGTTGACGGCATATTATCCGTATCAGCTTTTGACGAGAACAATGCTCTTGCACCGTCAAGGGCTTTCTGAGCTTCTTCTTCACCATGTACCAGTTTTGTCAGTTCAAATGCAAGTATCTCTTTTGCCTTATTCAGCTCACTGCCTTCGAGCTTCGCAAGCTCATTTATCTCATTCATAGGAACAAATGTAAGCATTTTCAGACATTTTATTACATCATCATCTGATACGTTTCTCCAGTACTGGAAGAAATCAAACGGACTTGTCTTTTCTGCGTCAAGCCATACTGCACCCTTTTCAGTCTTACCCATCTTCTTGCCTTCTGAATTTAGCAGGAGATTTATTGTCATTGCATAAGCGTCTTTACCCAGTTTTCTTCTGATAAGTTCCGTACCGCCGAGCATATTGCTCCACTGGTCATCTCCGCCAAACTGAAGATTACAGCCGTATTTCTTGAACAGTGAAAAGAAATCATAGCTCTGCATTATCATATAGTTGAATTCAAGGAAACTCAATCCTTTTTCCATTCTCTGCTTATAACACTCAGCCGTTAACATTCTATTTACACTGAAACAAGCACCGACTTCCCTGAGAAGTTCAACATAATTCAGATTCAAAAGCCAATCGGCATTATTTACCATGATAGCCTTATCCTCACCAAAATCAATGAAACGGCTCATCTGCTTCTTAAAGCACTCACAGTTATGCTCGATATCCTCTTTGGTAAGCATCTTACGCATATCTGTCTTACCCGAAGGATCGCCTATCATGCCTGTACCTCCGCCGATAAGTGCTATCGGTTTATTGCCTGCCATCTGCAAACGCTTCATCAAACATAATGCCATGAAATGTCCTACATGAAGACTGTCGGCTGTCGGATCAAATCCTATATAAAATACTGCCTTTCCCGAATTGATAAGCTCTTTTATCTCCGCTTCATCCGTCATCTGGGCTATAAGTCCTCTTTCCTGCAATTCTTCAAAAACTCCCATTTTTTTCTGTCCTTTCTGAAATTAATTTCGGGAACAAAAAACGTCCCCTGTTACAAAAATAAAACAGAGGACGATAGAATACTACCGTGATACCACCTCAATTTATCGGTATTTCGCAATACCGACCTCAACGGGTTCAAGCAAACCCCTGCACTGTAACGTGTGCCAACGGTCAAACCTTTTCAATTCATAATTCACTGATTCAGCCTGACAGCTCCAAGATGTATTTCTGACGGGGCATACGAATATTTTCACCGACCATATTCTCTCTGGGGAATGCTTTCCGACTTACTTCTTCTTTTCACAGCTATTACATTTTAGTATAACTTTTATTTTCTGATTTGTCAATGACTTTTTGCAAGAAATCACGGAAATCAAGTTTCTCCAAAAGAAAAATAAAATTATGTCATCCTGAGCGATTTGTCACAAAAGTATCACGAAGACAAAGATTCTTCGTCGCTTCGCTCCTCAGAATGACAAATCGGGATGCTTATATTTTAAAAATTGATTTCCGTGGCAAGAAATTCATGCAGAAAATCTCTGAATATCGGTTCCCATTCAGCTTCATTATGCTTGCCGTCTTCTTTGATGATAATTTTTAAAAGTTCTTTGGGATATATTTCTTTAATTTTTTCGCTGGCAGTCACAAATGCAGGATAAAGATGTTTTTCCATGTCATCTCCGTTTCCCATGTACATATACAAATACGGCTTATTTTTTTCTGTTTTCGATAATATCCATTTTTTTATATCCTCTTTTGAATACATTGTTATATTCGGTGAAAATACTCCTGCCATACAGAATACATCTGAATTATTTATACCTTCAAAGAATGACATCAACCCGCCCATTGAGCTTCCGCAAAAGGCTGTATTATCCCTGCCTGTCTTAACAGGAAAATTTTTTTCTATATACGGCTTTACTGTCTTTATAACGAATTCATCAAATACCTCACCGTTTGGTCTTAAAAAAAGCGTTATCATAATTCTTTCCATAAAATTTCTGAATTGAAGTTTCCCGATAGACCTCGGCGTAAGCTCTCTGCCACGCTGAGGATCTCTGTCATTGTATATCCCCACAATTACCGCTGATTTTCCACTTTTCTCAAATTCTTCTCTCACTGCTTCACGAATATGCCAACAACCATATCTGCATTTTTCTTCCTCAAACAGATTCTGTCCGTCTGTCATGTATATTACAGGCAATTTTTCCCCGTCTTCATGCTTCGGAACATATACTCTTACCAATCTGTCCTCCATCTTCGGATACGGCAAATACAAGTCAAAAATTTTTTCTTCCGTCATGTATTCTCTCTCCTTACAATATCAATTCTGATATTATTATAAATTATCTCTCAATACATTTCAAACAACTGTTTTATATTTCTTTCAACCATTAAAAGCATAAATCAACCGACAGTTGTATTCCTTTTCTTACAATAACTTCCTTAAATGGCAATGTTTTTTATGCAGTTCATTAATTGACATAGATTTATAATTATGATAATATTTAGAAAATATAATTTAAGGAGTGCTTATTTATGTTAGAAGAAGAACAGAAAACAGTTGAAACTACCGAAACTACTGTAACCACTGATAACAAGCCTCAGAAAAAATCTCACAAAAAAGCTATTGTAATCACTTCAGTTGTCGCTGCAGGTGCTGTAGCTGTCGGTGCAGGTGTACCTGCTATACTTTCTATGAAAAAAGGTGCTGAACAACAGTATCTCAAGGAAAATCCCACAAAATACCTTGCTCATTCAGTGACTAATTACTTCAATGAACAGGAAAAAAATAACGGTGCCTACAATTTCGCCAAGAATATCTACAAAACAGGCGGTATCAAATTCAACTACAATGCCCAGGGTACAGAAGTGTCCGCTGTTGCAGGATATGACTCCCAAAATCGGCAGGTTTACATTGACGCTTCAGGCAAAATGACTATAATGGGTTCGGAACAAAATGCTGCTCTTAAATCTTATCTCGATAAAGAGTCATTCAACGTTGATTATGATTTTCTCGGAAGCAAGGGAAGCTATTTCGTTGACCTCAAAAATTTAAAATCCGATTTTGAAGGCTCTGTATTCAATGACAAAAACAGCTCTCTCTACAATGAACAGTTTGCACAGATGATAGACAAATTTGAAAAATCCTATGAACTTTCACAGGATGACCAGCAAATGAAAAATGACTTTGACGAAACTATCTCAAAGATATGCAAGAGCTTTGAAACAAACGGTCATGTCGAAGTAACAAATCAAAAGGTCAATATTGAACAAAAAGAATATTCCGCTGATGTCATTACATACGACTTCAAATCTCAGGATATAACCAATCTCCTCAATGAATGTAAAAATTATTTTGTCGAGTATATGACAAAATATAAAGATACTATGATTCAAAGCTATGAATATTTCAGCATTGGGGACCTTGAAAAACAAATTGACAAATCTATCAGCGATACAACAGGCTCCTTCGCTCAGGATATCGACATAAAAATCGAATTTTTGATTTCAACAGAAACTCAGCAAATGCTCAAAGCTCTCTATACTCAGACGGAATCAGGCAACAAAGGCACTATCTCCCTTTCATTCCCTCCAAACTCTGAAACTGTCTTTGACTTGAATGTATCAAGCACAGGTGACAAATATTACGATACTTACTTCGACTATGCACTGTCCAAAAAAGATGAAAATGACAGCGTTATCTACAAATTTACAGCAAATTCAAAGGATAATCCCGAATATTCCCTTACTTTCGACTACAACAAAAATGATTCCAAACTTAAAATCACAAATCTTACAGACCCGTCTGCACAGCCTGCGGAACTTACTCCGAGCGAATTTATTTCCCGTATATCATCGGCTACCGCAAATGATTTCACTGTTACATTCAACTTTGAATGTACAGACGATAAAATTTCTATCGGTGATGAAACATGGAATCTTGAACTCTCCGCTACTCCAAATATCACTCCTTTCAAGGCTGAAAAAAATATCTTCAAGCTCACAGAAGAAGAAATACAGTCAGCTTTCCCCGGTATGATAGGAAATAATTACAGCGTTATAACAACTGATTCGGATTACATAACAAAAGCTTCTATGATAGACAGTGCCTGCAAAAAACTTTATGCAATGACCGTTGCAGGTTCAATAAATTCCGAAACAGCTCAGGAAGAACTTAGTGACCTTGATGCGAGCAAACTCCCGAAACCTACCGCAACAACTGCCGAAAAACGTGAAATCGCAAATAATCTGACTGTCAAAGATGCTTTAGACTACGGCTATGACAATTTCACTGATGCGGTTATGAATATGGAATACGAATACCAATACGGTTACAGCCTTACAGACGGTACTATAATATATTACGGTGATGATTCAATCCAAGATTTGACACAATATGTATTCCTTGATTTGGAAAATACAACTCTCGGTGACCTTTACAATCACTAATTATGTCATTCCGAACGCAGTGAGGAATCTTTGAAAGATTCTTCGTCGCTGTTGCTCCTCAGAATGACAACAGAAAAAATGCCGCAGGAATTTTTTAAGTTCCTGTGGCATTATTTTTTTACTCTTTTTCTATCAGTGCAACACAGTGTGCCGATATACCCTCTAATCTTCCTGTGAATCCAAGTTTTTCTTCTGTCGTTGCCTTGATACTCACATTCTCGATATCCGTATCCATTGCACTCGCTATTCTTCCACGCATTTCTTCAATATATGGTTTCAATTTCGGTTTCTGTGCTATGACAGTTACATCTATATTCGACACCGCAAAGCCCTTTTCTTTGAGAAGTCTTACAACTTCTTTGAGAAGTTCTATACTGTCAGCTCCGCTGTATTTCATATCGGTATCGGGGAAATGTGTTCCTATATCTCCAAGTGCCGCTGCTCCCAACAGTGAATCCATCACCGCATGAACAAGCACATCTGCATCCGAATGTCCCAGAAGTCCTTTTTCATACGGTATCTCGACTCCGCCCAATATCAGCTTCCTGTCATCAGCAAATCTATGCACATCGTAGCCATGCCCTACTCTTATTTTCATTTCACTTCCACCTCAAATGTATACTTACCGTCTTTATAACCGCATATCACAGTATCTCCGCTCTTGATACTTCCGTCAAGCATCTTTTCCGATATTGCATCTTCTATATGCGACTGTATTGCCCTCTTTAAAGGTCTTGCTCCGTATACTTCATCAAAGCCTGCCTTTGCAACTGCTTCAACAGCCTCATCATTAAACTCAGCCTTTATATCAAGCTCGGACAATCTCTTTGCAAGATTCTTCAAAAGATTTTTCGCTATCGCCTGTATATCCTCACTTGTCAGCTTATTGAATACTATCGTATCGTCAACCCTATTCAAAAATTCCGGCTTGAACAGCTTTTTCAATTCTCCCAAAACTGCTTCCCTTATCTTTGAATCGTCATTCTGATTTGAAACCTCTCCACCGAAAAATCCTAAATTAGTCTGCTTTTCTGTGATAAGCCTTGCACCGACATTCGAGGTCATTATTATAACAGTATTCCTGAAATTAACGTGTCTGCCCTGTGAATCCGTCAGTCTTCCTTCATCAAGTATCTGCAACAGCATATTGAATACGTCGGGGTGTGCCTTCTCAATTTCATCAAACAGCAGTACCGAATACGGTTTACGTCTGACCATCTCAGTCAACTGTCCGCCCTCGTCATAGCCTACATATCCGGGAGGTGAGCCTATCAGCTTTGACACCGTATGCTTCTCCATGAACTCGGACATATCAAAGCGTATCATTGCATTTTCATCTCCGAACATTGCCTGTGCAAGTGCCTTACACAATTCGGTTTTACCAACGCCTGTCGGTCCGAGAAATATAAATGAGCCAACAGGTCTGTTCGGATCCTTCAAGCCTACTCTGCCACGTCTTATAGCTTTTGCTACTGCCGATACAGCTTCATTCTGTCCGATAATTCTCTCGTGGAGTATGTCTTCAAGTTTCAAAAGTCTCTGACTTTCCTCCTGTGTAAGCTGTACAACGGGTACTCCTGTCCAGCTTGATACTATCTCAGCTATATCCTCGGCATTTACTTCACCATTTTTATGCTCGTTCTTCTCCTGCCATATTTTCTTTTTATCTTCCAATTCGGCTCTGAGCTTCTTTTCTTCATCACGGATACTTGCAGCGTGTTCAAAATCCTGATTGTTAACGGCTTCGGCTTTTTCCTTTTCAAGTGATTTCAGCTTGTTTTCAATATCCTGCAAATCATCGGGGGCTGTATACGCTCTCAAACGTACTCTTGACGCTGCTTCGTCTACAAGGTCAATAGCCTTATCGGGTAAAAATCTGTCTGCAATATATCTTGATGACAATTTAACTGCTGATTCTATCGCCTCATCTGTAATTTTCACTTTATGATGTGCCTCGTATCTGTCACGCAAGCCCTTTAATATCAGTACAGCTTCTTCCTCTGTCGGTTCACCGACTGTTACAGGCTGGAAACGTCTTTCAAGTGCAGCATCCTTTTCAATATACTTCCTGTACTCATTGATGGTTGTCGCACCTATTACCTGAAAATCTCCTCTTGCGAGTGACGGCTTCAATATATTAGCTGTATCAGCCGAGCCTTCCGCCGAGCCTGCACCTATAATCGTATGAAGTTCATCTATAAACAGAATTACATTTCCGGCTTTTTTGACTTCCTCAATCGCACCACTTATTCTGTCCTCAAAATCGCCTCTGTACTTTGTACCCGCTATCATACTCGTCAAGTCAAGTGACACTATACGCTTATTCTTCAGCGGCTCAGGTACATCTCCCGATACTATCTTCAATGCAAGTCCCTCAGCAACTGCCGTTTTACCGACACCTGGCTCGCCTATCAGACACGGATTATTCTTCGTTCTCCTTGACAAAATCTGTATAACTCTCTCAATTTCATTCTGTCTGCCTATTACGGGGTCAATACCGCCTTTTTTGGCAATCTCAGTCAAATCCCTGCCGAATTTGTCAAGTAATTTTGTCTTTCCGCCTGATTTACGGTTTTCATCACTGCCTGATGAATTTCCATGAACAAAGTTTTCATCGCTGTCACTGCCGCCCAAGGCTTCATTGAGTGCCTTCACTATATCATTCGGACGGATTCCCATTGCTTGCAAAAATCTTACGGCATAGCTTTCACCGTCTGATATAAGAGCAATCAATATATGCTCCGTTCCAACGTAATTATGCCCCATATTAGCTGCCTGCATTATAGCCGTCTGCAAAACCCTCTTTGTTCTCGGAGTGAAATCATCAGGTGTCAGCTTTGTATTTTCGCCTGTGCCTATCTCCTCCTTTATAAGCTCCTCCAATTTATCGGCACTTGCTCCGCATTTATCCAATACAGTATATGCCGCACCGTCTTCATTCTTCAAAAGTCCCAGCACAATATGCTCACTGCCTATATAAGTATGTCCCATATCCTGTGCTGATTCTATCGCCAAATTAATAGCATTATTCGCCTTTTCAGTAAAACCGTTGAATTTATACATAAATATACCTCCCCTTTTTAATTCATAATTACAGATTCCTCGCTTCGCTCGGAATGACATAGAGAAATTTATCTTGTCGTTTAATATAATTATTCTTCAAGTCTGTGGCTTGACGGAACCTGCGGCTTCATCAATGCACTTCTTACAAGCTCCGCTCTTATCCTGTCACGCTCCTGCGGAGTCAGCTTCTTACCTATATTCTTCATGAGCGTTGCAGGCTGCACCTCGATGAAAAGACGATTTATTGTCGGAATATCTATTCCTGTCAATATCTCAGACTCCACTCCGAAACGGACATTGGAAAGCAACTGCATACATTCCTCGTTGCTCATCAACTTCGCATACTGAAGTACTCCGTATGAACGATATACCTTATCTTGAACATTTATATTCTTTTTCAAATCATCACGGGCTTTTCTCTCTTGTGTCACAAGCTGATACGCTATGTCACGGAGATTATTTATTGCCTCCTGTTCGGATATCCCCAAGGTCACCTGGTTTGAAAGCTGATATATTGCCCCCTTCGGCTCTGTTCCCTCTCCATACATTCCTCTTATGACAAGTCCCAGCTTTGAAAGTGATGCACTTATCTTTCCCATTGCACCGCTCTCTTTGAGTGACGGCAGATGAAGCATCAGGGATGCTCTCATTCCTGTACCTATATTTGTCGGACACTGAGTCAGATAACCCAACTTATCATTAAATGCAAAATTCAACTGCTCATCAAGAAGTGTATCTATCTTATCAGCTAAATCATACGTATTCTCCAGATTCATTCCCTGATTTATGACCTGTATTCTTATATGGTCTTCTTCATTTATCATTATACTGACAGATTCATCATCAAGCAGTAAAAGCCCTCTGCCCTGTCTTTCCGATATAAATTCAGGGCTTACAAGATGTCTTTCGACAAGTGATACCGCTTCCTCCTGTGTAAGTTCCGACATCTGTATATACTCAAACCTGTCCGAGATTGCCGAATGTCCGTCAAGAACTGCAGATCTGACAATAGCTGCAACTTCTCTTTTCTTTTCATCAGAAAGCCTGCACGGAAAAGGATACTCCCGCAGATTCCTTGCAAATCTTATTCTTGTGCTTATTACAACATCACTGACATCCTTCAGTGTCTCATACTTTTTCTCACTCATAGCAATTCATTCCTTTCCCCTGATTCAAGTATTGTTCTTTTCAAGCTCTTTTATATTATCCCTGATCTCAGCAGCCTTTTCAAATTCCTGCTCCTTGATTGCTTTCTGCAGCTCAGCCCTGAGTCTTGCAAGCTCGTTCTGTATCTTTACCTCTGTTCCTGCCGAATGTGCCAGCTTTCCTATATGCGAGGTCCTGCCGTGTATTCTCTGAATTGATGGCAACAGTTCTTCATAGAACACCTCATAGCAGTTTGCACAGCCGACCTTTCCTGATTTTGCTATATCTTCAAAACTGCTTCCACAACACTGACATCTTTTGGCTGCCCTTGAGGCTGTCGGAAAGCTGTCCATAAAGCTGCCAAACAGCTTATCCAAATCAAATCCCATATTGCCGAAAAATGATCCGTATCCCATTTTATTCGCACATTCCGAACACAGCTCATATTCCTTCAGTTCACCGTTGATTATAGTTTTTACATGAGTAGTAGCCTGTCTCTTTCCGCATGATTGACACAACATAATTCATTACCTCCGTTTTTTATTAATTCTGCAAAATAACCAATGTTATCAGCATATTCTTCATTATGGATGCTCTTAAAAAATCTCTCTGTTCCTGTGGTACATTTGAATATACATTATCAGAAAGTGCCGAGGATATCAAAACCCTGTCATATTCCGATATGAGCCCCTGTGCTGACATATTTC
This sequence comes from uncultured Ruminococcus sp., assembly GCA_902800065.1. Lineage (GTDB taxonomy): Bacteria > Bacillota > Clostridia > Oscillospirales > Acutalibacteraceae > UBA1213. The sequence continues at coordinate 11,421 of CADCDE010000038.1, read as the reverse complement.
CGAGAATTGCCTGAGCCGCTGCCGAGGATATCCTTTCACCTATCGAATTCACTATGTGCATCAGAGCTACCCGCCTGTCGGTTGTAACTCTCGTTATTCTGATATAGCCTCCGCCTCCTCGTCTGCTTTCCACAACATATCCCTGTTCAGGTGTGAATCTTGAGGTTATAACATAGTTTATCTGACTCGGTACACAACCCAATATACCTGCAAGCTCATTTCTCTGTATCTCGGCGTTTCCGTCACTCTCATCAAGCATTTTTAATATATACTCCGTTACCAGATCACTCATTTTCATCTTTTATCCACCTCTTTTTTGTCTTTGACTTTCTTTGACCTTGTAGCTTAATTCTATATCAAAAATCAGAAAAGGTCAAAGTCAGTAAAAGTCAATTTTTTAAATCTACACATACACTTACTCTATTTTTCTCGCTTATACTTTAATTTCCTTATTTTTTTAAACATTTTCCATTTATTTTACATTATTTCCCTTGACATCCCTCAACTTATATTGTAAATTGTTTTATAGGGGTGATCTAATGTCCGATTTAAATATCATTGACAATCCAAAAGCTGTTAAACCAAAAAAGAAAAAGAATTTTCTGATGAAATTCTCTGCCGTACTTTGCTCCATAGCAGTACTCGGAGGTATCGGCTACACTGTGTATTTCATTGACGGTCAGCAAAAGGAACGACTGGCTATACAGAATGCTGCAAAGGAAATGCCTATGCCCGACATTCCCAAGCCTATTATGAGAATGGAAGATTATAACCCTGACAGACTGATATATCAGAACGACAGGACTTATAACTTCAACGACTCAAAACTGACAGGACGAACCTATAGGATAATGACCAGAAATGTTACCGCTGATTATTCCGTTCTATATGATGCAACCGCTGACGAGATCATCTTCGAGGAAAATTCCGATAAAAAATGCTATCCGGCAAGCACTACCAAATTACTTACTGCCATAGTCGCTTCAAAAATAATTACCGACCCTCAGATGATAATAACGGTCGGTAATGAAATAAAAATGATAGGCGAGGAATCAAGCTCCGCCGGACTAAAAATGGGCATGAAGCTCACTTTTGAAACACTTATGGATGCCATGATGCTCCCTTCGGGAAACGATGCGGCTTATACCATGGCTGTCACAAGTGCAAGGATATACAAAAATGACTCATCTATCCCAAATAAAGAAGCTGTCGCAATATTTGTTGACCTTATGAATGATGCTGCTATTCAAATAGGTGCAACTGATTCCCATTTTGCAAATCCTGACGGCTGGCATGACAAAAATCACTATACCACTGCCAAGGACCTTGCCAAAATAAGCATCTATGCAAAGAGCATACCAATTATCGCAAATTCCTGCAAGACACATTATGCCGAAAGAAAATTAATAAAGGGCGGCATGATGTACTGGGTGAATACTAACCTTATGCTCAATGACTATTACAGTTGTTATTCACAATACTGTGACGGTCTTAAAACAGGATATACTGATGAAGCAGGCTCTTGTGTCATTGCCTCTGCCACTATGGACGGTCATACCTTCATTGCCGTTGTAATGGACGGACAAAACGGTTATTCAAAATATTACGATGCCAATTTGATGTTCCAGCGTGGTTTCATGCTATACGACCTTAAATATACCTACGGCTTCCCAAAAACTTAAACAACGATATTTCCCGAAATACTCCTGAATATCATTCCGAATATTTCAAAAAAATTTATCTGCTCTGCATTTTCGGCGGCGGTTATCGGATACTCTGCTATCTGTTTACCGCCGCTTTTATATATTATCTTTCCCACAACAGCTCCCTTTTCAACAGGTGCATCTATCTCCTGCGGCAACACTATCTCCGAGGATATTTTCTCACCTTCCCCTTTCTTTATCAGAAATGATGTATCTATCTTTGCATTCGTCTTTATTTTATCAGTCATGCCATTTTTAACGGATATATCCGTTACTGCACCTTCGGGTACTTTCGGGGTATACATTCCGTAATTCGCAAAACCATAATCAAGTATTTTTGATGCATCAGTAAACCTGCTCTTGCCCGTCTGACTACCCAAAACTACCGCTATTAAACTTAATCCATCTCTCTCTGCCGTTGCACTTATACAGCTTCCTGCTTTTGAAGTCGTACCCGTTTTCAGTCCCGTTATTCCTCTGTAACTTTTCAATAATTTATTCGTATTGACTAACTGCGTTTTTCCGCCCCTGAGCGTATCCATCCATATATTACTGTAATCATATATCTTTTTATGTTTCGTCAATTCCCTCGACATTACCGCCACATCATACGCACTCGTTACATGACCGTCTTCATCCAATCCGTTACAGTTCTTGAATACAGTCTCTTTCATTCCCAATTCTTTTGCCTTTTTATTCATCTGTGCAACAAACTCTTCCTCTGTTCCGCACAGATACTCCGCCAATGCAACCGCTGCATCATTTGCACTCGCTACAACTGTCGCTTTTATCATCTCATCAACCGTCATTGTTTCACCGACCTCAAGCCATATATCCGAACCGCCCATTGATGAAGCGTGCTCAGAAGCTGTGACCGTATCCGATAATGATATTTTTCCGCTGTCGAGAGCCTCCATTACAAGTGTCAGTGTCATAACCTTTGTTATAGACGCACACGCCCTCACCTCATGAGCATTTTTTTCATACAGCACTTTACCTGTCTTTTGATCAATAAGCACCGCTGACGGTGCTGTTATCTCATTGTCCGACAATGCCACTGCACTTATTCCCAACGGCATACAAAGAACTATCGCCAATACTATACTTATCTTCCTTAAAAAAAACATACCGCACCTCCAAAAGCCATTAATTACTTTAACTATATGCTTTGAAAATGCGGTATATTAAATTTTTTTATTTCTTTTTTCTGCGTTTGATTTCTTTCTTTTCCTCCTTATTTGAATCAACGCTGAAATCCTGACTCATAAATTCATCTATCTCACGGCTCAATCTCGCTATCGGAAGACCGACTATATTATAATAATCTCCCTTTATTCCTTTGATGAACAATGCAGCTCTGCCCTGTATACCGTAACCGCCTGCCTTGTCATACGGTTCAGGTGTTACAACATATCTCTCTATCTCTTCATCTGTCAGCGGATAAAATTCAACTTCCGTGACCTCCGAAAAACTATGATATTTCTCCATGTAAAACAGACAGCACCCTGTTATTACCCTATGAGTCTTTCCAGACATTAATTTCATCATTTCTCTTGCGTCATCTGTTGAACGGGGTTTATTCAGTATCGCACCGTCAATTATCACAGACGTATCACAGCCTATTACAAGCGACTTTCTGTATGCCTTTGCAACTGCTTCCGCCTTCTTACAGGCAAGATATTCAGGACAATTATCAACCCCCAATTCTTTCGGCACTGTTTCCTTTAATCTTGACGGTATAACTTTGAATTCGTCATATATCCTTGAAAGCAATTCCTTTCTTCTCGGTGATGCTGATGCCAATATTATTTCCACTTTTATTCACTCCATTTTTTATATCAATTCTTTATAAATATCGCCCTTTTTAAATCCCGTAAGTTTAGCGGCTTCCTTTGCACTCTCCGAAAGTGACATACCCTTTTCGGCAAGCTCCTTCGCCAAATTTATTGCATCCTCAAGCGTTATTTCCTTTTCCTCATGCTTTGCTCCCTCGATAACAAGCACTATCTCACCTTTGATATCACCGTCTTCATACGTTTCGGAAGCCTCCTTCAAAGTCGTTCTTATGACCTCCTCGTGTATCTTTGTAAGCTCACGGACTATTGATATTTTCCTGTCACCGAATGTTTTATACATATCCTTCAATGTTGCCGTAAGTTTATGCGGAGCTTCATAGAATATCATTGTACGCTCCTCATTCTTGACGGCTAAAAGATGTTCTCTCCTGCTCGGCTTATTTACACTCAGAAATCCCTCGAATGCAAATCTTCCTGTAGGTAATCCCGATATCGCCAGGGCTGATGCCAATGCAGTAGGTCCCGGCACCGCACACACAGTTATCCCTCTGTCAGCACATTGTCTGACAAGCACCTCTCCCGGATCGGATATACACGGCATTCCTGCATCTGTCACTATCGCGCAGTTCTCACCGTTCTCTATCCTTTCGCATATCTCATCTCCCCTGTCTATCGTATTGAATTTATGATAGCTTATCATTGGGGTATTTATCTCAAATTTATTCAGCAGCTTTATCGTTACCCTTGTATCCTCCGCCGCTATAAAATCAACTTCCCTGAGAGTTTCTATCGCTCTCGGAGAAAAATCTGACAAATTCCCTATCGGTGTCCCCACTACATATAATTTTCCGCTCATATATATCCTTCCTTGTATGCTCCGTATATCTCTATCATTTCATCTGAAAATTCTCCGCCATCTTTTTCAATGAACAACACAGGCTCTACTATCAGTCCATTGGGATTCCCTCCACGTCTGCCCTCTATCAGAAATAATTTCGGGGCTTTGTTCAGTCTCTGCTGTACAAACCTCAGTCTTTTCGGCTCTATATTGAATTTCCTCATCAATGTTATTACATCACTCAATCTCTCAGGTCTCTGACACATACACAATTTCCCTGAAAAATTCAAAAGTCTTGCCGCTGTCTGAATTATATCCTCCATTGTACATTCACTTTCATGCCGTGCTATTTTAAGAGAATCATCGGGATTTACTATCCCCGTGCCTACAGCCTTATAAGGCGGATTACACACCACCATGTCATAAGACGAATATTTCACAAGTCCGTCAAGTTCCCTTAAATCTGCATTTATCACGCTGATATTCTCAATTTTATTCAGTTCAATACTCCTTTCGAGCATTGAACAGGCATTTTCCTGAATCTCAACGGCTGTAACATACTTAGGTATATTATTCCTGCTCCATATGAGCGGTATCGCACCGCATCCTGTCCCCAAGTCACACGCCTTATCATTTCTCTTCGGCATTGCAAAATTTGCCAGCAATACCGTATCTGTCCAGAATTTATGCTCTCCAGAAACAATTATTTTAATGCCATTTCCGAGAGGTTCAAGTTTTTCACCGTCTTTCAGCACTCCAAAAAACCCCCTTTTACGACAAATAATTATAGCACAATATTTAATTTCCGTAAAGTCAATTTTTTCTCTTTTTTGAAACAAGTGCATAAGCCTCGTCTATTATCGGATAAATTTCATTTTCTCCGACACTTCCGTCTAACACAACGGCTATCCAATGTTCTTTATTCATGTGATATGCAGGATAAAAACCCTTTTTCGACGAAATAAGCAGGTCTTTGAAAGACGGCTCACACTTTATATCGAGTATCATTACTTCACCGTCTGAACCGTTAAGAACTTTCCGTTTGACATTCATGCCCACACCATACCATTTTTTTGTATCGTTATTCCGAAGTGCAAATGTATCGGGAAATTTCTCCCACAGGTATTCGGGCATTGTCCCGTACTTTTCATAAACATAACCTAAAATCTTTTCAAGCATAAAAATACATCTCCTTTTACACTCAATTATACCACAAAAATAAACGGAACAGAAATGAATTTTTCTGCTCCGTGATTTTTTTACTTATTCGTCAATAACTTTTTCCATTCCTTGATGACACTGCGGTCTTCAAAATAATTTATCTTCATTGCCTTCTGTACACGGGCTAATGTCTTGTTTGTGCGTTCCTGTGCCTTTAATGTGCCTGCCATGAGAATATCATAAACCGTGTCTATATCCTTTTCCCATTTCTGACGCTCTGTACGGATAGGCGTAAGAGTTTCCTCAAGCACCTGTATCAGAAATTTCTTGCACACTCCGTCTCCCAATCCGCCTTTACGGTAATGCTCCTTCATCTCATCAAGATTAGCATACTGCGGAAGATACTCGGCAAAATGGTCATCACAGCACAGTGCATCAAGATATGTAAATACAACATTTCCCTCGGTATGTCCCGGATCTTCTATCCTCAGATGTGTCGGATCGGTGAACATCTTTCCGTTGACCTGTGTCTTGACTGTCTTCGGGGTATCCGACAGATAAATACAGTTTCCGAGTGATTTACTCATTTTAGCCTTGCCGTCAACGCCCGGAAGTCTTCTTTGCATCTCATTATCAGGGATAACTGCCTTCGGCAATACAAGAGTTTCTCCATATATCCTGTTGAATTTCTCAACTATCTCCCTTGTTTGTTCTATCATCGGAAGCTGGTCTTCACCTACGGGAACAATATTTGCATCAAATGCCGTTATATCAGCCGCCTGTGACACGGGATATGAAAAGAATCCTGCAGGCAAACCCTCATCTGCAAAACCTCTCATCTGTATTTCTGCCTTTACTGTGGGATTTCTTGAAAGTCTTGCCGTTGTAACAAGATTCATATAGTAAAAAGTAAGGGAATGAAGTGCCGGCAAAGCTGATTGCACGCAAAATGTAACCTTCTCCGGATCAAGTCCTACAGACAAATAATCAAGTATAACATTCACGATATTACTTCTGATCTTCTGCGGATCATCAACATTATCCGTCAATGCCTGATCGTCGGCTATAAGAATATTTATCTCGTCATAAAGACCTGAATTTTGCAGTTCAACACGTCTTTTCAACGAACCGACATAATGTCCCAGATGCAGACGACCTGTCGGACGGTCACCTGTCAGTATAATTTGCTTTTGTGTATTTTCCATGTATGGAAACTCCTTTCAAAAATCACATATCAGTAATATAACACAAAATACGTTTTTCGTCAATATCTCCAAAACGTATTTTAACGAACGCAGTGAGGAATCTTCAAAAGATTCTTCGTCGCTGTCGCTCCTCAGAATGACAGTATAATAATTTTTCGTTTTCATCGAACTCACGTTTTTTTAAAAATTGCATTAATATATTGTAAATTCTAATTCTTCATAATCAAGAAGATTCCTCGCTTCGCTCGGAATGACAAAACAAGTCGGAATGACAAAGCAAGTCAGCAAATAAAAAACTGTGTCCTGTAATCATACAAGACACAGTCAGTGATCCATCGGGGGCTCGAACCCCGGACACCCTGATTAAAAGCCAGGTGCTCTGCCAACTGAGCTAATGAATCATATATAAATTTAAAAGAGTGATCCATCGGGGACTCGAACCCCGGACACCCTGATTAAAAGCCAGGTGCTCTACCGGCTGAGCTAATGGATCATATAATTAAACTCAAAAAAATAATGGCTGGGATGGCTGGATTTGAACCAGCGATGACGGAGTCAAAGTCCGTTGCCCTAACCGCTAGGCGACACCCCATTAAAAAATATGGGGTGGGTAATCGGATTCGAACCGACGATCTCCAGTGCCACAAACTGGCGCTTTAACCAGCTAAGCTATACCCACCATTACCATACGCGCCAAAAGGGACTCGAACCCCTGACCTACTGCTTAGAAGGCAGTTGCTCTATCCAGCTGAGCTATTGGCGCAAGTGGAGCGGGTGATGGGAATCGAACCCACACAACCAGCTTGGAAGGCTGGGGTTCTACCACTGAACTACACCCGCATATCAATCAGCGACAGGTATTATATTACCACACCTGCCGCCGTTTGTCAAGTATTTTTTTAAAATTTTTTTGATTTTTTTATTATTTGATATTGAGCTTTATTTCAGAGTCTTTTGCTGTCACCTTGATTGCTGAGATCGAATTCGCACGGCTTTCAACTATTGCCGAAGCTATCTTATCCTCTACTTCCTTACGGATGAGGTTTCTAAGGTCTCTTGCACCGCTCTTTCCACCATATGCCTTTTCGGCAAGAAGCTCCTGAGCTTTTTTGTCAAATGTAAATTTGATACCCTTTTCTTTGAGACTGTCGACATATTCATTGAGCATCAGGGCGGATATATCCACGAAATTCTCCTTTGTCAGATGACTAAATATGATTATCTCATCAAGTCTGCTCAAAAATTCAGGTCTGAGAAATTCCGAAAGTGCTGCCCTTACCTTTTCAGCCGTAGCCTCTGCCTCCGTCTTGGCAAAGCCCAAGGCATTTTCACGCCTCTCACTGCCCGCATTTGACGTCATAACTATAACCGTATTGCTGAAGTTAACCTTTCTGCCCTGTGCATCAGTCAGTACACCCTCATCAAGTATCTGCAACAGGATATTCAAAACATCCGGATGTGCCTTTTCTATCTCGTCAAAAAGCAATACAGAATACGGTCTTCTTCTGACCTTTTCAGTGACCTGTCCTGCTTCCTCGTAGCCTACATATCCGGGAGGCGAACCTATTATCTTTGAAACCGAATGTTTCTCCATGAATTCGGACATATCAAGACGTATAAGCGTTTCGGGAGTATTGAACAGCTCCTCGGAAAGTACTTTTACAAGCTCGGTTTTACCAACGCCTGTCGGTCCTACGAATATGAATGAAGCAGGTCTGCGGCGTGGACTTATCTGTACACGGCTGCGTTTTACCGCTGCTGCAAGGGCTTTTACTGCTGCATCCTGACCTATAACCTTTTTCCTGAGAGTTTCCTCAAGGTCTGCCAGCTTATTCAGCTCATTTTCCTGTACCTTTGATGCAGGAATACCTGTCCACAGCTCTATCACATGAGCAATATCCTCCTCTGTGACATCCGCTGTCAGCTTACTTTTATCTATACCTTCAAGCTCTTTTTCCAATTTTGCTATATCATATCTGACATTTGCGAGCTTCTCATAATCTATTTCACCGCTTGTAACTGATGAAATTTCTTCTTCTTCATTTTTGAGCTCTGCAAGTCTCTCGCTTTTTCTGTCATAATTTTCACGCTCAAAATTACGCAAAGCCGCATAAGTACACGATTCATCGAGCAGGTCTATTGCCTTGTCGGGCAGGAACCTGTCTGTTATATATCTCTCTGAAAGTATAGCTGTCTTCCTTACTATATCATCAGATACCTTTACTCTGTGATATGTTTCGTAATAAACCTTTATTCCTCCGATAACCTCTATCGTTTCGGCAACAGACGGCTCATTTACCGTTACAGGCTGAAAACGTCTTTCAAGTGCGGCATCCTTTTCGATATACTTCCTGTATTCATTGAATGTCGTTGCACCTATGACCTGTATCTCTCCTCTTGAAAGAGCAGGCTTCATTATATTTGCAGCATTCATTGAGCCTTCGGACTCACCTGCTCCCACAAGGCTGTGTACCTCATCAATAAACAGTATTACATCACCGTCTGCCTTTACTTCATCAATAAGTCCTTTTATACGGCTTTCAAACTGTCCTCTGAACTGTGTACCTGCAACGAGAGCTGTCATATCAAGAAGCTGTATTTCCTTTTTCTGAAGTCTGAGCGGAACATTTCCCTCTGCTATTCTGAGTGCAAGTCCCTCGGCGATAGCTGTCTTACCTACACCGGGTTCACCTATCAGACACGGATTATTCTTTGTTCTCCTCGAAAGTATCTGTATCACACGGTCTATTTCCTTACTTCTTCCCACTATTTTATCGAGCTTTCCGTCACTAGCCTTTCGGGTAAGGTCTGTACAATAGGCATCAATATTCTTGCGTTTGCGTTTCGGAGTCCTTTTCTGACTGCTGTTTGATGTCGTTTTTTGTGTCTTGTCCTTTTCGTCATCAGACGGCTTCTTTGATGAAAACATATTCTTCAAAAACGGAAACACAGGTGCTCCTCCTCTGCTGAATGAACCGTCTCCGTCTTCTTCATCATCATTTTCATTATCTTCATCATTGCCGAATATATTTCCTATCTCATCCATACCGGGCATATTATCAGGCAAAAGACCTGATTCCATAAGGTTATCCATCTGTCCCTGAAGATTATCGAGGTCATCCTCCGAAATACCCATCTTTTCCATTATATCTGTAACAGGCTTTATACCCATATCCTTTGCACATACAAGACAATAGCCCTTTGTATCAGATTCATTCGCAGTTGACGAAACAAATACAACAGCAGGTCTTTTATTGCATTTACTGCACATCATCATAAAATTATTTTCCCCTTTCCTATCTTTAAAGTCAAAAAATGTGTTATTAATTATTTGAGTCTCCAACACATCTAATATAATAACACATTTCATATATGATTGTCCATAAAAATTTTCAATTTTCTTTTTTATTGCCATTAACTTTTGTTATTTCAAAGAAAATTACTGCATAATTCATCAATGCAAACAACATGAATGCCGCTGACAATGCAAAAAGTGATGTTGCAAGCCACGAGATATTTATATTCCAGACAGCTTTCAACAGTACCAGCATTATCATAGATACATAAAAAACTGCTGTTGCGGCTTTTCCAAACCACATTGCAGGCGGCGGCTTTATCCTCTTTCTGATAAGCACAGCCCCTCCTGCAAGCATTACTATTTCTTTTACAAACATCACTATAACAAACGGATATACATACGGATATATCCTGTTCACACACAATACAACGGCTATCAGCGTTAATTTATCCGCCACTGGATCAAGCATTTTCCCAAGCTGTGTTACCTGATCAAACTTCCTTGCTATTATCCCGTCAAGCATATCACTGACAGCGGATACCACCAGCATTACACCTGCCATGATATAATTTTCCGTTAAAATAAATTTTGACATCGGTATTATTATTGCAATTCTTAAAAGTGAAAGCAAATTCGGAATTGTAAAATTCCTCTTTACCCCTTTTATCAGATTCAATAATCTACCTCCACTGATATTATTTAGGCATGAAATACCCTATGATCGCATCCGGCATACTGTACTGATATATATATTTATACAACAAAGTTTCGTTTATCCTGTCATTTACATTGGCACATGATTCAGGCGACATAAACATCGTTACAAAATATACCAGACAGGTTATTACCATTATCACAAGCACAGACTCTGCTACACCGAACATACCTCCGAAAAACTTGTTTACTCCTCCAAGCTTTACAACTTCCACTGTTTTTGTCAAAATATGTGCCGCAAATTTCAACGCTACAGATATAATTATAAAGAAAATTACCGTCAGTATCGTTGAAATAAGTCCGAGTGCCTTTGCACTTACCATGCCTTCGACAAGATTCGGCAAGTCAAGATTTGATGCAGATGATATCGCTTCAGACATTTCTCTGACACCTCTGTCACCTTCTCCCAACGACAGCATATTAAATACAGAATTCGGTATACTGTCAAGAAGTTCATTTGCCTTCTGCAATGATGTCGCATTTATCGGGATATCCTTGGTCGCATTGGCTACAGAATTGATTATTGCGCCTTTGATAAAATTCGTATAGACCATCGTAGAAAATACCGAGCCAAGAACCGGTGCAACTGCCGCTGCCACTACCGTACCGACTACATTTACAACGGATACCAAAAGTCCTTTTTTATACCCTGACATGGCAAAAAGCACTACAATGGCTATTACACCGAGATCAAAAATCAATGCCA
>CADCDE010000037.1 GCA_902800065.1 uncultured Ruminococcus sp. | reverse complement strand
AAGTGATGACGGTAAAAAGATTCGTGCAAGTCAGGGACATTCCATTGATGTAATTATAGAAATGGACAAAAAAGAACCGCCTGAAATTCTTTATCACGGGACAGCTTGGCGTAATGTGGATTCTATCATGAAAGACGGCATCAATTCGGGTGAAAGGCTTTACGTTCATCTCTCAAAAGACGAACCAACGGCTGTTACTGTCGGTCAAAGGCATGGAAAACCTGTTATTTTAAAAATAAAATCCGGCGATATGTACCGTCAGGGACATATTTTTTATTTATCGGAAAATAATATCTGGCTTACAAAATTTATTCCAAAAGAATTTATTTCAGTGAATTGAGGTGTTTTTTATGATAGTTGTTACAAGCAAAGAAATGCGTAATATCGAGCAGATAACCGAAAGCTGCGGTATACCAATGTCATCCCTGATGGAAAAAGCAGGTCAGGGAGTAGTTGAACTCGCTGAAAAAATAATTTCCGAAAAAAATATCCAAAATATATGTATAATCTGTGGCACGGGTAATAATGGCGGTGACGGCTTTGTTGCCGCAAGACTGCTTTCACAGAAGCATAAAGTTACGGTGATATTGGCTGACGGCTTTCCGAAATCCCCTCTTGCTTCAAATAATTTCAGCAGTATGCCTCCTGATATTATCCTTCATGAATTCAATGACCAGATGTATGAATCCGTTGAAGCAATAAAAAGTGCGGATATGATAATTGATGCAATATACGGTATAGGATTTAATAATGCTTTGAAGCCAAATGTCGGAGAAATTATCGGCTACTGCAACGAAAACAGAAAAGCCGTTAAAATAGCAGTAGATGTTCCCAGCGGAATCTTCTGCGATAACGGTACTTTTATAAATACCTGTTTTCATGCCGATTATACTGTATCTTTTACGGCTCTTAAACCTCTCCATGTATTGTATCCCTCAATGGACTTCTGCGGAAAAGTATCTGTATGTGATGTGGGGGTTCCGAAGAATATCTTCGATAACTGCAATTATATTATGAAAACAACTGATGAGTTTATAGAAAAATATCCCATCAGACCTCGAAGAAAATCCGCTCACAAGGGTACTAACGGTACACTTCTTGCAGTATGCGGAAGCTATGGCATGGCAGGTGCAGCAATGCTTGCAGGCGAAGCCGCTCTGCGTACAGGTGTGGGACTTCTTAAAATGGCTGTTCCACGTTCAATATATAATATAGTCTCTCAAAAATTGGTCGAAAGTGTATTTATGCCTCTTGAACAAGACCGTGACGGCATGATAAGCATAAAGGAATATAAAAGGATATTATTTGAGTGTGTCGAGAGTGCCAGTGCTATGCTTATCGGCTGTGGAATGGGTGTTACTGATGACACAAAACAGATAGTTTCCATGCTTATACAAAATGCCACAAAGCCTATGGTCATAGATGCAGACGGTCTTAACTGCCTCGTGGATAATCTTGACGTTCTGAGACTTGCAGTTTCTCCTATAATTATAACTCCGCACCCAGGGGAAATGGCTAAACTCATTCACAGTGATATCCCGACCATTCAGGCGTACAGATATGACGTTGCAAAGGATTTCGCTCAGGAATACCGTGTTACAGTCGTTCTGAAAGGTGCAAATACAATTATAGCGACTCCTGAAGGAAATGTATATGTGAATCTCACGGGCAATAACGGTATGGCAAAGGGCGGAAGCGGAGATGTTCTTGCAGGAATGATGTCCTCACTTCTCGCACAGGGACTCAGTACAGAAAAAGCTGCTGTCTATGCCGTATATTATCACGGTATGGCAGGAGATAAATGTGCCGAGGAAATGTCAAAGCGTTCCATGCTGCCTTCGGATATTATCAAAAAAATAGAATTTTAATTGAAATAACAGCATAATTATTACCGTAAAATAAAAAATAGGAGAGATATATATTGAAAAAACTATTCCTTTTGTTTTCGGTAATAATTTCCGTTTTGTTTTCGTCATGCAATGAAACGATAAAGATTCCGGAGGTTATTTCAGCAGTTGACAATAATGCAGTTGTCAGCATAAATAACACCGAATATGACTGTCACATAACCTATGTGAACGCTACAACTTCATCTGTCAGCTTCAATTCTCCCGATAATCTCAAGGGCATGGTCTTTGCAAAATCAACGGATAATAATTCTGTATCTCTTGGCAGTCTTGTATGCAAAAATCCAGATATGAGCTTTACAAATGACTGTATTCCAACCAAGATAATAAAGCCATTTGAAAATATCAGACAGGATAATATCAAATTTCTATCTAAAAAAGATGACTTGTATATGTTTACAGCCAAAAGCGATCCTTCACTTAAAGTTCTGACAGACTCTCACGGCAATATAAAAAAAATAATTGGCAATGATTTGCAAATAACATTCAAATGATGAAAATAGTTTTACAGGCAACAGCTTTTTGTGCTGTTGCCTGTTTTTCTATTGAATTTATGAATAAGTTGGAATATAATAATATTATTGCTAATTGAATATAGGGGGATTTTTTTATGGAAAACAATATAAAAAGATTTTTGGAGAGTCTTAATGGAAAAACAGTTGCCCTTTGCGGTATCGGAAGAAGCAACCTGCCTTTGATACAGCTTTTTAAAAAATACGGTGCAAATATTCTGGCTTGCGATAAGCGTGAACGTGATAAACTCGGTGAGGATGCCGACAAAGCCATTGAATATGGTGCTGAACTGAGATTGGGCGAAACATATCTTACGGACTTAAATGCAGACATAATTTTCCGTACACCCGGAATGAAATTCTATATGCCCGAACTCGTTAATGCAAAAAATAATGGTACTGTTATTACAAGCGAAATGGAAGTATTCTTTGACTTATGCCCATGTAAAATCATCGCTGTAACAGGCAGTGACGGTAAAACTACCACTACTACAATTATATCTGAAATTCTCAAAAAACAAGGCTATACCGTGCATCTGGGCGGAAATATCGGCAGACCGCTTTTACCCGATATTGAAACTATTTCACCTGATGATGTCGCTGTCGTTGAACTGTCGAGCTTTCAGCTTATATCCATGAGGAAAAGTCCCGATATTGCCGTTGTAACGAATCTTGCACCCAATCACCTTGATATTCATAAGGATATGCAGGAATACATTGATGCAAAGAAAAATATCGTTCTTCATCAGAACGGCTTTGGAAAGGCTGTACTTAATCTCGACAATGATATTTCAAATGACTTTGAGCCATATACAAGAGGTCAGGTATTGAAATTCTCACGCAGAAATAAAGTGAATAATGGTGCATATATGTCCGAAAACGGTGATATAATCGTGAGCGAATACGGCAGTGAAAGTGTTATCATGAAAGCATCAGATATAAAAATACCTGGTCTGCATAATATAGAAAATTACCTTGCAGCAATATGTGCAGTGTGGGGTATGGCATCCGCTGAAACTATCAAGGATGTAGCGGTTAATTTCAACGGCGTTGAACACAGAGCTGAGCTTGTCAGAGAACTTGACGGAGTGAAATATTACAATGACGCTATCGGAACAAGTCCTACAAGGACAGTTAAGGGTACTCTTTCACTCTATGACAGAAAGATAATACTTATCTCAGGCGGATATGACAAGCATATACCGTATGATGAAATGGGTGCAGTTGTTCCCGAAAAGGTAAAGGTGCTTATATTGTTCGGTGCAACGGCAGATAAAATTGAAGCTGCAACGAAAAATGCCCCGACATATAAAGAGGGAAACCCTGTTATAATCCGTGTAAACAGCATGGAAGAAGCCGTACAAAAAGCCCGTGAAAACGCTGTATCAGGGGATATAGTATCCATGTCACCTGCAAGTGCAAGCTTTGATATGTACAAGAATTTTGCGGAAAAGGGCTTGCATTTCAAGAGAATAGTCAATGAACTGAAATAAGTTGCGTTTTTGTCATTCCGAACGAAGTGAGGAATCTTGTAAAGATTCTTCGTAGCTGTCGCTCCTCAGAATGACAAAAAATTTCTGTCATTCCGAACGAAGTGAGGAATCTTTAGCATTGCTTTGATAGGAGAGATTTGTTGTGGGCAGTTATTACGTTTACATTCTTACGAATTGGAATAACCATGTTATGTATATAGGTGTTACTAACAATTTGCAAAGGCGTATTTATGAACATAAAGAGAAATTAATTGATGGTTTTACAAGTAAGTACAATGTGAACAAGTTGGTTTATTATGAAGAAACCACAGATATAAAAAGTGCAATAGCAAGAGAAAAACAATTAAAGGGTTGGAGACGATCAAAGAAAGATGCACTTGTTGTTACTATGAACGAAAATTGGGAAGATTTGAGTAAAGTGTGGGAATAAAGATCCTTCGCTTACGCTCAGGATGACAAATTTAAAAAGTGAGGTCAAAAATGGCAGAAGTAAAATTAACTCCTCTTGAGGCTAATGACAGAGAGCAGTTTATAACAGATAATCAGACGGCTTTCAATTATGGTGCTTTGGAAGAATTCGGAGTAAGAGATGAACATTTTGAAGAAGATAATAATGTCATTTCAAGGGAAACAATAGAAAAATCCATTGACAGCGGAACGGCTTACAGAATTATGCTTGGCGGTCAAAGAGTCGGTGGAGTAGTTGTTAAAGTTGACGGTGAAAAGGGAGATTTGGAACTGCTGTTTGTCAATCCCAAATTTCACAGCAAGGGCATAGGCTATAAAGCATGGTGCGAGGTTGAAAAACTCTATCCTGATGTGAAAGTATGGGAAACTGTTACACCGTATTTTGAGAAAAGGAATATTCATTTTTACATCAATAGATGCGGTTTTAAAATAGTTGAGTTTTTCAATAAATATCATGGTGATGTTAATGAAGATGACGAACTTTTTGAAATGTTCCGTTTTGAAAAGAAAATTATTAAGGAATGATAATTAATGAAAGAAATTTTGAAAAAATTGTGTATTGACAGGGGCGTTTCGGGCAGTGAAACCGAAATGCTTGATGTCATAAAAGAATTGGTCGGAGATTTTGCGGAAGTGTCGGCTGATAATATGGGTGATATTCTCGTTACAATGGGAGATGAAAATTCATCAAAGCATATAATGTTTGACGCTCACATTGACAGGATAGGTCTTGTTGTCACTTACATAAATGAAAATGGATTTATAAAAGCCGAGCCTGTAGGCGGAATAGATTTGCGTACACTTCAAAGCAGTGCTGTCAAGGTGCTTGGCAAAGAAAATATTTTGGGTGTTGTATGCACTATGCCTCCGCATTTGTCAAAGAATGATGATGAGCTTTCAAAAGATAAGATTTGGATAGATACAGGACTTTCCGCTGATGAAGTCAAAAATCTTGTTTCTTTGGGAGATAAGATAGTAGTGTGCAGTGAGTTCAGGGAATTGCTGAATAATCAGGTCGCTGTGTCGGCATTGGATAATCGTGCAGGCTGTGCAGTGTTGGTTAAGTGTGCGGAATTGCTCAAGGACAAGAAATTATCGTGCAGATTGTCGCTTGTATTTTCCGTACAGGAGGAGACAAGTGAATTGGGTGCAGGGATTTCAGCATATTCACTTGAACCTGATGAAGCAGTTGTAGTTGATGTAGGATTTGCAAAACAAGACGGTGTACCCGATGAAAAAAGCGGTAAAATAGGCTGTGGGGCAATTATCAGTATATCACCTGTCTTGTCAAAGAAAGTTACAGATAAAATCAAGGATATTGCCAAAAGTCTTGAAATGGACTGTGATTATGAAGTATGCGGAGGTTCAACGGGAACTAATGCGGATAAAATTTCATCATCAAGGGACGGAGTTATGACAGGCTGTATATCAATTCCCGAAAAGAATATGCACACACAAGTTGAGGTAGTTTCGCTTGATGATATGGAAAAAATAGCCGAGCTTTTGGCAATATATGCAGAAAATGGGGGTGTCTGCAATGCTTGATTACGAACTTTTGGAAAGACTTTGCAAGGCTGATGCACCGTCGGGCTTTGAAGATGAAGTCAGGGAAATTGTTATTTCCGAAATAAAAAATTACGCTGATAATATTACAGTTGACAATATGGGTAATGTGCTTGTATTCAAGAAAGGCAAGGAAATTCCAAAGAAAAAATTATTGCTTTCGGCACACATGGACGAAGTTGGATTTATCGTGACGGATATAAAATCAGACGGTACACTGAAATTTGCAGAAGTGGGCGGTATCAATGATACAGCGGTATTTGCCAAGCAGGTTAAAGTCGGAAAAAATAAAATATCAGGTGTCGTAAATGCCAAGCCTACCCATTTACTTAGTGCAGACGAAAGAAAGAAAGTTCCCTCAAAAGACAGTCTTTGTATTGATATTGGTGCAAAGGACAGGGAGGAAGCTGAAAAATATGTATCACTCGGAGATATGATAGTTTTCGATTCACCATACGAAAATAAAAACGGCAGAGTTATTTCAAAAGCCATTGATGACAGATTCGGTTGTCTTGTTCTGATAGAGATGATAAAAAGCGAATTGCCGTATGATATGTATTTCAGTTTTGTAGTGCAGGAGGAAATTGGATTAAGAGGTGCAAAAGCGGCAGCTTATACTATAAACCCCGATTGTGCAATAGTTATTGAAGCGACAACAGCGGCAGATGTGCCGTTTGCGGAGGGCGAAAAGAGAGTTTGTCTTGTCGGTGGAGGTGCAGTTGTATCTTTTATGGACAGGTCAACAATGTATGACAGAGAGTTTTATAATATAGCAAGGTCGGCTGATACAAAAACTCAGACTAAAACTATGATAGCAGGCGGAAATGATGCAGGTGCAATACACTGTTCAAGGAGCGGTGTACGTACAATAGCTGTTTCTGTACCGTGCAGGTACATACATTCCTCAAGCAGTCTTGCAAGCGTTGAAGATATGGAAAGTGTATTTGAAGTCGTAAAATATACTGCGGAGAAAATTTTATCAGAATGATTTATTATATTGATAATACAAGGCTTGCAGATTTATGGAAATTAATATATGAAAATAATATTTATGCCTGTAAGATAGCATGTTTGCTTGAAAGCTACGGGCTGAAATATGATTTTACAGAATTTTGGGTGCAGTATGAAAACAATGAGCCTGTGACAGCAATATCGAAATTTTACGGTGATATCACGGTCTGTGAAACGGAGAAAACAGATTTTGATGAGCTGAAGGAATTTTTACTGATAACAGGATTTTCGAGTGTAATTTCCGAAAAAGAGATTTTTTCAGACAGTTATAAAGGAATTGTTATGGAGAAAATTTCGGAAAATCAGAATATTACAGCGGAGATAAATCCAGATTTGAATGAGGTTTACCGTCTTTTGCAAAGCTGTAAGAGTGATACGTTTGAAGTGCCTTGTTATGAAGATTTCATATTGGATATGTCGCATAAAATAAGGCATAAAACAGCTTTATGTGTGGGAGTCCGTGAAGATGAAAAATTAATTTCAACAGCTATGACTGTTGCACAGTCAAATCATTGTGCAATTATAGGAGCAGTTGCGACTGATGAAAATTACAGAAATTCAGGTTATGGCGGTAAATGTGTAAAAACACTTTGCGGATTGATGAATGGCAGGAAAATTTTTATCATGCGTGATGAATTTGAAAACGAAAATTTTTATAAATCTATGGGATTTGAAAATAAAGGAAAGTTTTATATCAAAAGGGGAAAAAGAATATGACACCGTTTTATAATATTGATGAAAGAATAATAAAAGCGTCCGAAAAAGCTATGGAAATGTGCAGACCGTATCTTGAAAGAGTTGATGATATTACGGAATATAATCAGCATAAAATGCTCAGGGCATTTCAGAATGCAAGAGTAAGTGAAAGCTGTTTCACGGCTTCAACAGGCTACGGCTACGGTGACAGAGGAAGGGAAGCTCTTGACAGTGTATTTGCAGAGGTCTTTGACACGGAAGATGCTCTTGTAAGACATAATTTTGCAAGCGGTACGCATACACTGACAGTTGCATTGTTTGGTGTATTAAGACCTAATGATACGATGATTTCCGTAACGGGTACACCTTATGATACACTTTTGGGAGTTATCGGAATAAACGGTGAATCTTCGGGTTCACTCAAAGAATTTGGGATAAATTATGAACAGGTTGATTTATTGGAAGATGGAACAGTTGATTTTGAGGGAATAAAAAAGGCTGTAAAGCCCGATACAAAAATGGTATATATACAGCGTTCAAGGGGATATTCGCTCAGACCAACTTTGACGGTAAATGAAATAGGAAAAATTGCGAAACTTGCACATGAATTAGCCCCGAATTGTATTGTAATGCTCGATAATTGTTATGGTGAATTTGTGGAAAAGATAACTCCTGCACAGGTCGGAGTTGATTTGATGGCAGGTTCGCTTATAAAGAATCCGGGCGGAGGAATTGCCCCGACAGGCGGTTATATTGCGGGTAAGAGAAAGTTAGTCGAGGATTGCAGTTATCGTCTGACGACTCCCGGCACAGGCAAGGAAATAGGCTGTACTCTCGGAAATAACAGAGAATTGTTCATGGGAGCATTCAATGCACCTCATGTGACCGGTGAAGCTGTCAAAACAGCAGTGTTTACCTCGGCTTTATATGAAATTCTCGGATATAAAGTAACTCCTCGTTATGATGAAGTCAGAGGGGATATAATACAGGCAGTTTTACTCGAAAATGAACAAAGACTGATAAATTTCTGTCGTGGCATACAGAAGGCTTCACCGATAGATTCATTTGTTACTCCTGAACCTTGGGATATGCCCGGATATGACAGTAAGGTAATAATGGCGGCAGGGGCATTTACTCTTGGTTCATCAATAGAATTATCCGCTGACGCTCCTTTGAGAGAGCCTTATGCAGTATGGATGCAGGGGGCATTGAATTTTCATACGGGAAAGTTGGGTGCTATGCTTGCGGCTTCGGAACTGATATAAAAGGAGAGGATAATTATAGATAACTTTGATGAAAAAACGATACAAAAAAATATGTTTAAAAACAATATCCGCAATGTATTGCTTTTTGCAGCAGTATCAATGCTTGTCAATATAACATTGAGTATTGTGGTCGGGGGATTTGGTCTTTACAAAAATTTTGAATTATATATGATTTCGTTGATTGTTATAACAGTTTTTTCAGCATTTGTTCCTGCAAGAATGTTATCGGGGAAAATCCAAAAATTTAAGCCGAGTGTTGTTGATGAAAAATCAAAAATAAACTTTTTGGATAAAATTCTGCTTATAATAATGGGATTCAGCGGCTGTATAACAATAAACCTGATAGTTGCGATAATATCGACATTCTTTCCGGCAATAGGCGGAGGAAATGCGGATATTTCCCAAAGGTCGGATACTTATGCAGTTATTTTTATGATAATAGCGACAGCGTTATCACCTGCAATATTTGAGGAATTGGGCTTCAGAAAATTTGTAATGGGTAATTTAAAGGATTTCGGTGATGGCTTTGCCGTATTTTTTTCATCACTTATATTCGGAATGATGCACGGACAGCTTTCTTCTATTTTATTCGCCTTTTTATCGGGAATATTATTCGCACTTATATATAAAAAGACAGAAAATATTGTATATACTATGATAGTGCATTTTATGAACAATGCTTTTGCAGAGTGCAGTATAGCTCTTTCTAAAAATATTTCTGAGGAAGTCTACGGAGGATGGATGTTATTATTTTATTTTTCTATGATAGTGGTCTTTATTACCTCTTTGATAATAGTAAAAAAGAAAATGCCGGATTTTTTCAAATTTTCAAATAACAGTCTTTTGATATCAGCGGATAAATGGAAGATAACTCTGTCAAGACCGATATTCTGGTCATTTGTTATAACTGTTATTATGGTTGCAGTTATGTATTGAATGAGGTGAAATATGAATGATGAATATTTCATGAGATGTGCATTGGAACAGGCTCAAAAGGCGTATGAGATAGATGAAGTGCCGATAGGTGCGGTAGTTGTGAAAGACGGTGAAATTGTCGGTACAGGTTTCAATAAGCGTGAAACAGGCAAAAATGCCCTTTATCACGCTGAACTGACAGCTATTGATGAAGCGTGTAAAAAATTGGGTGGCTGGAGGTTGTGGCAGTGTGATTTGTATGTCACACTTGAACCGTGTCCGATGTGTGCAGGGGCGATAATCAATTCACGCATAAAAAGATTAATCTACGGCTCATACGACTACAAGGCAGGTTCTTGCAAGTCTGTTATAAATCTTTTTGATTTGCCGTATAATCATAAGCCCATTGTAATTGGCGGTGTTCTTGAAAGCGAATGTTCAGAAATGCTGTCACAGTTTTTCAAAGAACTGCGTGAAAAAAGAAAAGGGAAAACAATTAGCAATTAGCAATGTGCAATGTGCAATGGTGTGGACGGTGAATTTATGGAAATAAAGAGAGTAAAAATTGCAGTTATAGGCGGAGGTGCGTCGGGTATTGCCTGTGCAATAACGTGTGGCGAGCGTTTCGGCAAAAACAGCACTGTTATTATTGAACGTCAGTCGAGAGTCGGCAAAAAAATCCTTGCAACAGGCAACGGCAGATGTAATATAACTAACAGAAATGCCTTACCCGAACATTATCACGGTGACGAGAAAATTATAAAATCAGTGCTTGAAAAGTTTTCACCGAATGACTGTGAGAAATTTTTTGCAAGAATGGGAGTTCTTTTCCGTGATGAAGATGGCGGGAGAGTTTATCCTTACAGCAATCAGGCTTCAACAGTCCTTGACGGAATGAGAATGTACTGTGCAAAATTAGGCGTTCCCGAAATATGCGACTTTGAGATAAAGCTGATAAAGAAGCATAAGGATTTTTTCAGTGTCATTTCACAAAATATTGTTATTCAGGCTGAAAATATCGTTTTTGCTACAGGCTCAAAAGCATCTCCGTCTCTTGGTGCAAATGACAGCGGTTACAGTTTTTTGAAGGATTTCGGGATAACTTCAACTACGTTAAAGCCTGCACTTTGCCCTATCCACGCAAAAGAAAAATATAAAAATCTCAAGGGTGTCCGTTCAAAAGGTACTGTAACTCTTTTTGACGGAAATCAAAAAATAATATCCCGTGATGGTGAAATTCAATTCACGGATTACGGTATTTCGGGGATATGTGTATTTGATATATCAAGGTTTGTAAGTGACTGTAAAAATCCGAAAATATTTGTTGATGTAATGAAAGAGTATTCGGAAAATCATTTGTGTGATTATCTCTTTAAGTGCAGAAAGATTTTCACGAATGCAGATGATATCCTGACAGGGACATTGAATAAGAAATTGGCACAGGTCATTGTACAGGTATGCGGATTTGAGAAAAAATCCTGCAAAGAACTTTCCGAAAATGATATAAAGAAATTGGCTCATACAGTGAAGCATTTCACATTCACGCCTTTGAAAAATGATGATTACAGCTATGCACAGGTATGTGCAGGGGGGATTTCTTCAAAATATGTATATCCCGATACACTCATGTCAAAGTCAGTGAAAAATTTATATATATGCGGAGAATTACTTGATGTTGACGGTGAATGCGGCGGATATAATCTGCATTTTGCATTCGGAAGCGGAATAATTGTCGGAAAATCTATAAAATAAAATGGTGAAGTTATGATTAGAATAAATGAAGTTGCTTTAAGCCTTGACTATGATGAAACAAGTCTTAAAAAGGCAGCGGCTAAAAAACTCAATATATCCGTTTCGGATATAAAATATATATCTCTTTATAAGAGAAGTGTTGACGCACGAAAAAAGGATAATGTACATTTCACAGCAATAATTGATATAAAGGCTGACAATGAAAATAAAATTCTGAAAAAATGCAAAAACGCTGTTCTTGTCGAGGAATATAAATATGATTTGCCGAAGTGTGGGAAATTACCCAAAAGACCTGTTATTATAGGGAGCGGACCTTGCGGAATGTTTGCGGCACTTATCCTTGCACAATGCGGTCAGAAACCAATCATTATTGAAAGAGGTCGTGATGTTGACAGCCGTACAAGAGATGTCAATGAATTTTGGTCGGGCGGTGTACTTGACGAAAAATCAAATGTGCAGTTCGGTGAGGGCGGTGCAGGGACTTTTTCTGACGGTAAATTGAACACAGGTACAAAGGATAAGCGTATCAGAAAAGTCCTTGAAGAATTTGCCGAAAACGGCTCTCCAAAGGAAATTTTGTATCTTGCCAAGCCCCATATCGGTACGGATATGCTTAAAACGACAGTCAAAAATATCCGTCAAAAAATAATCTCACTTGGCGGTGAATATTGGTTTGAAACAAAGCTGACGGATATAAAATTTGCTGACGGAAAAATAAATGCTGTTGTTCTTGAAAGAAATAATGAAACATTCACTCTTGAAACGGATAATGTTATTCTTGCAATAGGTCACAGTGCAAGAGATACTTTTGAAATGCTCAGGGATAAAAATATTGCTATGGAGCAAAAACCGTTTGCAATGGGTGTCAGGATAGAGCATTTGCAGGAAATGATAAATAAAAGTCAGTACGGACAATTTTGGAATAATAAATATCTGTCGGCGGCGGATTATAAATTGGCAGTACATTTGAGCAATGGAAGGGGTATATTTACATTCTGTATGTGTCCCGGAGGAAGTGTCGTAGCGGCGGCAAGCGAACACGGCAGACTTGTCACAAACGGCATGAGTGAATTTGCAAGAGATAAAATTAATGCTAATTCTGCATTATTAGTCGGCATAAATCCAAATGATTTCGGCAGCTCGGATATACTTGCAGGAGTACAGCTTCAAAGACGGCTTGAAGAAATGGCATTTCATGCAGGCGGTGAAAATTATCATGCACCCGTACAGCGTGTATGCGATTTCCTGAAAAAGCAAAAGTCCGTTGAAACAGGCTCAGTCATTCCAAGCTATAAACCGGGTTATACGCTTACAAATTTAGATATATGCCTGCCCGAATATATGACAGACTCTCTGAGAGAGGGTATAGTTTTAATGGATAAAAGGCTGAAAGGTTTTGCAGACGGTGACGCAGTTTTAACGGCAGTTGAAAGCAGAAGTTCATCACCTGTGAGAATACTCCGTGATGACAGTATGCAGTCTGTATCTGTGAAAGGCTTGTATCCTTGCGGAGAGGGTGCGGGCTATGCCGGTGGAATTGTGTCAGCGGCAGTTGACGGCATAAAAGCTGCTGAAATGATATTGCAATTTTCTTGAAATAATATTATAATATAGGGGACTGATTATGAACAAAGGAAAGTTTATTGTATTCGAGGGCATTGACGGTTCGGGAAAGGGTACTCAAATAAATCTTCTTGTCGAGGAAATGAAACGTCAGGGCAGAACTGTTTATCAGACCGCTGAACCAACTAATTCAGTGACAGGCGGTATTTTAAGAGATGCTCTCGGAGGTTTCACCGACAGAAACGCTTATGAAATGTCGGCAATGTTCCTGCTTGACAGGATATTTCATAATTCAAACAGGATAAACGGTATAAGGCAGTTTCTTGAAAAGGGCATTGATGTTGTATGTGACAGATATTATTATTCGTCATTCGCATATCAGGGTATAGACGCTGATTTGAAATGGGTGATGGATATGAACCTCAACTGTAAGGAGATTCTGAAGCCCGATTTATGTATTTTCCTTGATATTGACAGTAAATCGTCTGATGAAAGAATATCGAAAAATCGTCTTGAAAGGGAGATTTACGAAGAAAAGGAAATGCAGGAGAGAATAAGAAACAGATTTTTGGAAGTTTTCGGACTTCTCAAAGACAGTGAAAATGTAAAAATCGTTGACGCTTCAAGGAGTATCAGTGAAGTGTCGGCTGATATAATAAATATTTATAATGAATTCAAAGGAGATTTTTGAAATGCACATTAATACCAAATGCGTACAGGCAGGTTATGAGCCTAAAAACGGTGAATCAAGAGTTATACCGATAGTTCAGAGTACCACTTTCAAGTATGATTCAGCGGCTACTCTCGGAAAGCTGTTTGACTTGGAGGAGGACGGATTTTTTTATACCCGTCTGACTAATCCGACATTGAGTGCTGTTGCAGCTAAAATTGCGGCTCTTGAGGGCGGTGTCGGTGCAATGCTGACAGCTTCGGGACAGTCTGCAAGCATGATTTCAATAACAAATATTTGTCATTCGGGTGACCATGTTGTTTGTGCAAGTGCTGTTTATGGCGGTACATTCAATCTTTTCAACAAGTCACTTCGTGAACTTGGAATTGATTTTACATTTGTAACACCTGATTCAACGGAAGATGAAATAAATGCAGCTTTTCAGGAAAATACAAAAGCTGTATTTGTAGAGAGTGTTTCCAATCCGTCACTTGATGTTGCTGATGTGGAATTGTATGCAAAGCTTGCCCATGCACACGGTGTACCGCTTATCGTTGACAATACCTTCCCGACACCCGTTAATTTCAGACCGTTTGAATGGGGTGCTGATATAGTCGTACATTCAACTTCAAAATATATGGACGGTCACGCTGTGGCACTCGGTGGAGTTGTCGTTGACAGCGGTAATTTTGACTGGACGAATGGAAAATTCCCTGCATTTACAGAGCCTGATGAATCCTATCACGGTGTAATTTACAGTGAAAAATTCGGCAAGGCTGCTTATATAACAAAGGCTGTTACCCATATGATGAGAGATTACGGACCTCAGCAGAGTCCCCAGAATGCTTTTCTCTTGAATCTCGGACTTGAAACATTGTTCCTGAGAATGGAAAGACATTGTTCAAATGCTCTCAAAGTGGCACAGTTCCTTGAAAAGAATGATAAAATCGAGTGGGTAAATTATCCGGGACTTGAAAGCAATAAGTATTATGAACGCTGTAAGAAATATATGCCCAACGGTTCATGCGGTGTAATTTCATTCGGTGTAAAGGGCGGCAGAGAAAAGGCTATGCAGTTCATGGATAATCTTGATATGATAAAACTCGTTATCCATGTAGCTGATGCAAGAACCTGTGCATTGCATCCTGCAAGCACTACTCACCGTCAGATGAACGACAAACAGCTTGAGGAATGCGGTGTAAAGCCGAATCTTATAAGAATGTCTGTAGGAATCGAATATGTAGATGATATAATCGCCGATATTGAACAGGCTCTTGCAAAAATCTGATCATTATTGAAAAAAATATTTACGGCAAAAGCAGTATTTCATAAAATGAGGTACTGTTTTTGCCGTTTAATTATACCGTTAGTTTAGCAGATAAAATACTGTTTGAATTTATGTAGGAATAATTGTTTGAATGAATAGGGAATTTGTTGTACAATTATGTCAACGAAATACTTAAGAAACGTGAGTTCGACGTAACTGAAAAATATTCTGACAATTATGAAATGAAGTATATTCCGAACGCAGTGAGGAATCTTCAAAAGATTCTTCGTCGCTGTCGCTCCTCAGAATGACAGTATAATAATTTTTCGTTTTCATCGAACTCACGTTAAGAATAAAAATATTCGGAGGGAGCAGGCGTTATGAAAACAAAAAGAATTTTTGCAGTTATTTTATCGTCAATGATTTGTATGTCTTTAATGACAGCGTGCAGCGGCAGTAATGAAGGACAGAGTACACCGAGTGATGAAAAGAGTATCCAGAGTGTATCAAGTGAGCAGTCCGAGGAAAGTAAAAATGGTGAGACAAGCAAAGAGAGTCAGGTAAGTGAACAGAGTAATGCAAAAACACATACATTTTATATAAGAGATGCAGGTAAGAATTCAGAGTTAAAAGCAACATTCCTTAACACCACGACTGAAAAAACAGAAGAAGTTTCTATGACAAAGGTCAGTGAGGGTGATGATTACTTTATATATTCATGTGAGGGAAATGTTAATGCGTATAATATGGTTCATGTTACTTCAAGTGACGGTGACACTATGGACGTTGCTTTCAATGAATTTGTAAGCGGCTGGTATCTTAATGCAGGTGAATTGCTCCCCTATGTTGAGGGAAAAGAACCAAACTATAAACCCAAGTATGAAACAAAGGTATTAAAATTTGACGGCTATGACAAGAATGTTCATATATGGACTCCCGCAGATTATGACAAAAATTCAGGGGAGAAATATTCCGTGATATATATGCTTGACGGTCAGTCGGTACTTTCAACGGAAGTGGCAGGAGAGATACAGTGCTGGAATGTTGCCGAACACGTTGAAAGCATGATGGCAGTGACGGATAACAAGGCTATTATAGCGGCTATTGAAACAGTCGGCGGTATTTCAGAGGACGAAAAATACAGCGGAACAAGAGATGACGAGCTTATTCCTGATTTGGGCGAACTGGCAGATCCCGATTTTGTCAGCAACAAACGTGGCAATGCTTTTTCCGACTTCGTTTATAATGATGTAGTTAAATATGTTGAGGAAAATTATAATGTATATACAGACGCTGCACATAACTCTATATGCGGAAGTTCCTTCGGCGGTCTGGAAAGTTTCTATATAGGCATGGAACACCCCGATAAGTTTGGTACTATCGGTGCATTGTCTGCATCATTCTGGATGTACAGCGAAGAAAATTGGAAAAATTATTTCAAAACAAAGACATTTGATGAAAAAATGCCTTTCATATATTTCTATGCAGGCAGCTATGCACAAGATACAGCCTCATGTGATGTGCCTACATACAATTGGCTCGTAGAAAATGGCTATCCAAAAGATAAACTTGTTTTCAACAAAGATGAGGACGGAGCACATTTTGTACCGTTCTGGAGAAATATTTATCCCGAATTTCTCGAAGCAATGTTCACACAGAAAGTTTCGGGACTTGAAAGCGGAGTTCCGGTTGAATACAAGGATAAGGGTGAGAATTCTCAAACAAGACAGACTGAAATAAGCATTGATCCTAATGACCCGAGAACAGCAGAAACAATGAATTATATTTACTTTGACAACAGCGAAACAAAATGGGAAAAGGTATATGCTTACTGGTGGGGCAATGCTTCAAAGAACAAGATAACAGGTCAGGATATGTATGGTGCGGCATGGCCGGGTATCGAAATGGAAAAAATCGGTGATACGGATATTTACAGAATAGCTGTTCCGGTAGGTCCGACAGGCTTTATATTCGATACAGGTGTCACAGATGACGAGATAAAAGCAGGTGTTGTCGGCTATCAGACGGAAGATTTGGTTTATAATGCAAATATAAATGCAGGTCAGATATATAAGATAGATGTTTCACAGGAAGCTAAAAAAGGCAGAGGCATTGAAAAAACAAAGTATAAGTATCCCGCAGGAAGCTGGTCAAACTATGAAGGCTGATTAATAATATATACTGCTGTGTCGGAAAATTTCATTTCGGCATGGCAGTTTTTTTGTGTTATCTATTGTGCAAAAAATTCCTGTGTAAATTAGTATTTTTCGTATATTGAAAGAAATTTTCAAATGTGATATAATTATCATAACAAAAATAAATTTTTATGCAGGAGAGTGATTTCTATGGTCAATAATTCTATCCGTTTCAGACTCGGCAAAAAATTTGCAAGTCTTTTACTTTCATCCGCCCTTGCAGTATCGGCTTTTGCAGGGCTTAATTCAGACATTTCATCAATTACAGCAGATGCAGCAGCCGAAGATTACGGTCTTATGGATACCTGTCAGGAGGGTGTCATACTCCATGCATGGCAGTGGTCATTCAACAACATCAAGGAAAATATGGCTAAAATAGCCGAAGCGGGCTATACATCCATCCAGACCTCAGTTATCCAGCAGGCAAAGGAAGGTACAAAGGGCAAGTCAAATCAGATGTGGTGGGTATACTATCAGCCGGCTCAGTTTGTAATTGATGATACAGGCAATTCGGCTCTCGGCACAAAAGCAGAATTTACAGCTATGTGTGAGGAAGCTCACAAATACGGTATCCATGTAATTGTCGATGTAGTTGCAAATCATCTCGGAAATCAGAACAAATACGACCTTTCGACAGCCATTCCAAGTGGCATCAGAGATGATAAAAACTGCTGGCACACTGACGGCTTTACCGAGATAAATTACAACAGCCGTTACAGTATCACTCACGGAAGTATGGGCGGTCTTCCAGACCTCAACACCGAAAATACCAAAATTCAGAACTATGTAATCAACTATCTTAAAGAATGTATTGACGCAGGTGCAGACGGTTTCCGTTTTGACGCTGCAAAGCATATCAGCATCCCCTCGGAGGGTTCTGAATATACCTTCTGGTCAAATGTTGTTCCCGCTGCAAAATCTTATTACAAGACAAACGGTACTTATGATGAGCTTTACTGCTATGGTGAGATTCTCGGAGGCACAAGCGGTCCTGATATTTCGGGATATACAAAATATATCAATGTTACTGATGATTCAACCGGAAATGATATCAGAAAGAACGTCATTTCAGGTAATGCAAAAGCAGCCGCTACTTCATGGTACAATTTACAGGCTGGAGCAGATAAAAGTGTTCTCTGGGCTGAATCACATGACACATATTCCGGTGACTCAAAAGAAACTACAAGTGTTTCAGAATCCAATATAAACAAAACATGGGCTCTTGTTGCTTCGAGAAATAAAGCTACCGCTTTGTATTTTGCCCGTACAGCAGGCTACAGAGCAGGCAACATCGGTGATATAGGCTCCAAACAGTGCTTCAGCAATGAAGTTGTGGCAGTAAACAAATTCCATAATGCTTTCAACGGTCAGAGCGAATATCTCGCATACAGCGGCTCAATAGCTTATAACGAGCGTGGCACAAGCGGTGTTGTACTCGTAAATGTAGGCGGCGGTTCAACTTCTGTAAGCGTAAAGGCTAACAAAATGGCAGCCGGTACATACAAAGACCAAATATCAGGAAATACCTTCACAGTATCAAACGGAACTATCAGCGGTAAAATAGGCAGTACAGGCATTGCAGTTGTATACAATCTCGAAGATATACAACCCGCAAAATTAAGCGTTTCCAAACCTGCCGGCACAGCTTTTGACGATACAATCACGATTGATGTCAAGGGCACAGCATTTGCACAGCTCACTTACACCACTTCCGAAGGCAATGCAGGTTCTATTATTGCAGGTAAAACAAACAGCATAACTCTCGGTGGTCAGACTCAGCCCGGACAAGATGTTACAATCACATTCAAATACATTGATTCCACCGGAGTAGTATCAACTTACACCTACTATTACTACAAACGTATGTCAAGCGAAAAAGTCAGCCTCTATTTCGATAATACAGACTTCAACTGGAAACAGGTATATGCCTATATGTATGTCGGAGAAGGAACGACCTTCGGTCAGAATGCGGCTTGGCCGGGTGAGCTTATGACATACAATGCAGACCTCAAACTCTATGAAATTCCCGTAGACGCAAGCCTTATAGACGGCTATGTCATCTTCACGGAAAGTGAAAGTGCTACAACCAACCGTTATCCTGCCGATATGCAGCCTGGATTGCCGATAGGCGGTCTGTCACATCTGTTCTATAAGCCCAAAGCCTGGGAAGAATATACTCCTCCGGTTGTTGAATTTACAAATACTTCAACTCTTTCATGTGATGTAGTTTCCGTTGGTGGCAGTATAGGAGTAAGCTGTTCAAGCACCAATGCAAACGGTGATGTCACCTATGGCGTTTACTACAAAAAGACTTCTGAGAAAACTTGGACTACAAAGCAAAATTTCTCATCAAATAAAAGCGTTTTAATAAAACCTGCTTATCCGACAACTTATGACATATGCGTAAAAGCCAAGGACTCAACAGGCACTATCGTTAAAAAGTTCTTCATATTGACAGTTACCGCACAAAATTCAAGCATTTC
>CADCDE010000036.1 GCA_902800065.1 uncultured Ruminococcus sp. | reverse complement strand
AATCTTTTTTATTGAACTCTGTCGAAACTTTCTTTCGTGCGACAGCTTGTTTATAATACCACACTCGTTCCCATTTGTCAACACTTTTTTGCAAAAAAATTCCCGTTTTTACAACTTGTATTCTGATTCGTCAAAAATACGGTTTGTAAAACATAAAACCTCCACTGAATCTGAATTCAGCGGAGGTTTCATATAATATCAGAACATTTGCTTTACTTTTTCATTCATGAGCCAATTTGGAAATTCATCAAACAGCCTGTTATATGTGATGTTTTCGGTATTATAAACTGCAAAGAAATCTGCATTATCAACATAGCGACCGCTCATATCATCAAGTTTTCTGAGATACTGAAAATCATCATTTCCAATGCCGACAAACTGCCAGAATATAGGATGCTTGGAGGCTTCTTTGATAATAGAGTCCGTGTTGGCTTTATCCGAATTGTTTCCGTCAGTAATGAAAAGAACATATTCGGGCAGCTTTTCTTCAGCCTTTCTGAAAAGTCCCTTGGAGGTCTTTTTGATATACTGCTTCAGGACATCTTTCATTACAGGTGCATAGCAGGTGCCTCCCATATGATATTTACCGATTATTTCTCTTTCTACATAGCCATATACATTTTCAAGTGTAATATTTGGCAGTCTTCTGAAGCCGTCGTCAAAAAGCCAGAATTCCATTTCTCCGTCATTATCAAATTCCATAGCGATAGGCAGAGCTTTCTCAATAACAGACTGAACGGTTCCGTCCTTATACAAATTACGCATAGAACCCGAAAAGTCAAGAACCAATGCCCCATACACCGTCTGATTTATCAGAGGTTTTTTGGAAAGCCTGACAGTGTGAACTTCTTCTTTTGCTAAATTGATCTTTTTAATTGTATCTTCCTTTGAAAGATTGACACCCATAAAAATACAGATCTCCCTTCTAAAATATTATTTATTTGATAAAAGGATAACATATATACATATAATTGTCAAAAGCATTGTTTTTACCGACAGTATTGTATTTCAGCAAAATATACAAAAAGTAAAATTATAGAATGAAAATTAATTGATAATTTCCGCAAAGTATGATATTATAAAGGGTAGAATATATATGAAAGCGGTGATGTGTAATGAAACGGCTTGATGATCAATCGGGCAGACTGATAGATTATTCGGCAGATATCAGCCAGCTCGAAGCGTTTTATCAAAAACAATATGAACTTATCAGATCAGGTAATACAGACCTTGCAACATTTGAACTCGTTATGCTCGGAAATACTTTGGATTTTATACAAATGGTAAGATTGTCCTTCGGGATAGAGCTTGACGGAGATGAAAAGTCCGTTAATGTATTTGATGAAGTCCTCGATGCTTTCAAAAGAGGTATCGCAAATAAAAATGTTTTTGATATCGCTCAAAGTAAAATTGCCGAAAAAGCCGCCTCATATCTTGGTTTCCTTGTAATAGCCAATATCGGCGGCGAATGGACAGACACAATGGAAGGTGCGGCTGTTTCCGTCAAAGGACGAAAAGCCTTTGTGTATGATTTCGTAAAACAGTATCTTTCGGGAAATGCCGATACCTCAGTCACAGAATACTACAAAGATATAAAGATAATAAGATAATCAAACGGAGGATAATTTATGCCAAATTACAGAGCTGACAGAATGTCAGAGGATATACAGAGAGAGCTTGCAGCTATATTAATGGAAATGAAAGATCCCAGACTCCATGACGGTATCATAAGTATCGTAAGATGTGAAATGGCTCATGACCTTTCATACTGCAAGGTCTATATAAGCTCGATGAACGGTCTCGATACAGCCAAAAATGCTGTAAAGGCTCTCAAAAATGCACAGGGATTTATAAGACATGAATTGGGTATCAGACTTAAATTAAGATATGCTCCTGTACTCGCATTTGAAGCAACAGATTCAATTGAGTACAGTGCCAATATTTCAAGAATACTCAATGATATAGAATTGCCGCCGGAGGAAAATGATGAAGACGATAACAATTAATGAATGTGCAGAGCGTTTGCTCAATGCCGACAATATTCTTATACTGATGCACAAGTCACCTGACGGTGATGCAATCGGCTGTGCATATGCACTTGCACACGCCCTCAGAAAAGCAGGAAAAAAAGCTATGCCTGTTTGTTCAGACGATATTCCGAAAAAATATGATTATATAACAAGTACACTTGAAACACAGGATTTTGAACCCGAATATATTGTAAGTGTTGACCTCGCAGACACTCCTCTTTTCGGAGATAAACTCATACAATACAAGAATAAAGTTAATCTGTGCATTGACCATCACGGCTCAAATACAGGCTTTGCCGAATACGGCTATGTTGATTCAGGTGCAGGTGCCTGTGCTCAGATAATCAAAAAGGTTATAGACAGTATGGGCATCGAGATAGACAAAAATATCGCTAACCCCATATTTACAGGAATTGCCACAGATACAGGCTGTTTCAAATATTCAAATACAAGTGTTGAATCATACAGAATGGCTGCCGAATTACTCGAACACGGTGCAGAGGGATTTTTTATAAACAATCTGATGTTCGATACAAAATCCCGTCAGCGTCTTGAATTGGAAAGATTTGCCCTTGAATCAATGAAATTCTACAATGACGGACAGATAGCCGTCATCTTCATAACCTTGGATATGATGGAAAGCTCAGGTGCAGAAGAAGGTGACACAGAAGGTCTTTCTGCTATTCCGAGACAAATCGAAGGTGTCAGGATAGGTATAACATTCCGTGAAAAAGAAAAGGGCAATTTCAAAATATCCATGCGTTCATCAGGTGATATAGATGTTTCGGCATTGTGCAAGCATTTCGGCGGAGGCGGTCACAAAGCCGCCGCAGGCTGCTCAATAACAGGTGACATCAATGAGATAGAAAAAAACGTTGTTTCTCTCGCAGGTACGGCTTTATGAACGGTATACTTATAGTAGACAAACCAACGGATTTTACTTCATTTGATGTCGTTGCAGTCATCAGAAAAACCCTACACGAGAAAAAAACAGGTCATACAGGTACGCTTGATCCGATGGCAACGGGCGTTTTACCGATACTTCTCGGAAATGCAACAAAAGTACAGCAATATCTCTCAGATACCGACAAGGAATATATCTGTTCATTCAAATTCGGCATTACAACGGATACCCTTGATATTACAGGAAAAATTATCAATGAATATCCTGCAAATGTTACCTTGAATCAAATCGAGGATATCCTGTCGAAATTCCGTGGGGATATTCTCCAAAAACCGCCGATGTATTCGGCAGTTTCCAAAAACGGTGTACGCTTGTATGAACTCGCCCGCAAAGGCATTGAAATTGAACGCGAAGCCCGACCTGTTACAATTTCCAAACTTGAACTTCTTGAATTTGATGAATCAACACAATGCGGAAAATTACAGATAGCCTGTTCCAAGGGTACTTATATAAGAGTTATATGTGATGATATCGGCAAAGAACTTCAATGCGGCTGCGTTATGACAGCTTTAAGACGGACAAAAGCCTGCGGATTTGATGAAGGTCAGGCAATTCCACTTCAAAATGTCCGTGAACTCGGTCCAGATGGAGTTATTCCCTATATAAAGCCTGTTGAAAGCATTTTCGCACATATTCCCCAAATCAATATAACAGAAAAACAGGCTTTTCGTTTCAGCAACGGCGGAAATCTGATGCTTTCCCGTCTGAAGGATATTCCCGACAAAACAAACGACACTTTGTACCGTGTCTGTTACCAAGATAAATTTATCGGTTTAGGCTCGATAGATACAGAAAATGATGAGCTTAAATTTGAAAAGAAATTTTAATTCGGAGTGAGATATAAAATTGAGGATAATAAAAGAACTTGAATATTCTGAAAAACCGACATCTGTTGCATTGGGCTACTTTGACGGTATACATCTCGGACACCGTGCTGTTATCGGAAATGCAGTCGGATATGCCCTAAAAAATGATCTCATTCCGACAGTTTTCACACTTCTGCAGAGTCCACGAAAAGTCCTTTTCAATGAAAAGGTCGAGGGTATCATAACTCTCTCCGAAAAGCTCCATATACTCGAAAGTATGGGCATTGAACAGGTATATATCATAGATTTCACGGAGATAAGAAATATTACAGCCGAAGATTTTATCTCGGATATATTGAAAAAATGCTTTCACGCTGAATATGCTGTCTGCGGATTCAACTACCATTTCGGAAAATCCGCTCTCGGCAACAGAACTGTTCTTAAAGAATTATGTCATCAAATAGGGATAAACTCAGAATCCCAAAAGCAGATATGCTATGACGATATCCCCGTAAGCTCAACAAGAATAAGAAAATGTATTGCCAACGGAGATATGATTTCAACGAATGCCATGCTCGGACGAAAATACGGCTTTTATTTACCCGTAGTCCACGGCAGACAGCTTGGCAGAACATGGGGTACGCCTACTCTCAACCAACATTTTCCGAATGGTCTTGTATGCCCGAAATTCGGTGTATATGCTTCGGAAGTGACCGTTGACGGAAAGAAATTCTGCGGTGTGACAAATATAGGGATAAAACCGACAGTCGGTTCAGATGAAATTCTTATTGAAACATGGATGCCCGATTATAATGGGCGTGACCTTTACAATGAAAGCATAGATATCCGATTTATAGAGCATATCAGAGGAGAAAAAAAATTCGACAGTCTTGATGAACTTAAACAGGAAATTTTACTCAATGGTCAGCAGGCTGCAAAAATATTTGCAAAAGAAAGAAGATGATTCATTTGATGGACAGACGACCACCTATGGGAGATGACCACAGACCGCCGCCACCTCCACCACATCATCATGGAAATGACCACAGACCGCCACCTCCGCCGCATCACGGCAATGACCACAGACCACCACCGCCACCTAAATATTAATTTTTTAAGGAGATGACTTTTTTATGAACAGACCGCCAAGACCACCTATGGGAGGAGGTCACAGACCGCCTCCGCCACCACCTCCCCGTGGAGGTGGCTTCAGACCGTCAGGAGGAGGCTTCAGACCACCGCCGCCACCGCCTCCGCCGCATAGAGGAGGAAGCTATCACAGACCGCCCCACAGAGGTTATAGACCACCTCCGCCAAGAGGAAGTAGCTGTGCTTCAACGATTGCATCAGGTATAATCCTCGGAATGATAATAATATTCGTTCTCTATATGAAATCCACAGGCAGAATGTAAAACAAGTGTGAATTGAGGAGTGCGGAGTGAGAAATATTTCTTATTTCTGCTCCTCATTTCCGATTTTATAGTAAACGTCAATGAAAATGTCCTTTTGTCATTCTGAGGAACGAAGTGACGAAGAATCTTTCAAGGATTCCTCGCTTTGCTCGGAATGACATTGAGCAATTTATTTTGTCGTTTACTATAGTTATAAAAAATATCATGAAACGGATGTGAAAAAATACATATGCTGTTAGCTTTCAGTTCATCCTCGGCTATGCTCATAAGTGTAATTGCTACCTTCCTTACAGGATTATTCGTTATCATCACAAATCAGCAGGTCGGTATTCCAGTTCATATCGGCATAGCACTTATCATACTTTCATTTTTAGGTCTTTCCATGCTTCTTTCACTTGTCAGAAAGTTGTATTATGAAACCATCAAAAGATGCAATGACGATATAGAAGGATTCATCAAAGAACAAAAACATATTGCCAAAAAGACCTTCGGCAATACTTCTCTAAATGTACGCATGAATCTTATATTCGGACTCATAGCACATGAGCGTTATACAGAAGCTGAAAGTATCTTAATGCTTATCGCTCCGAAAATAGAGAAAAAAAGAGATTCACAAAAAACTCTCTGCTATCTGATGTACAGCCTCTCTATATATAGAAGCCGCAAGGATATGGAAAGCTATTTCAATATCATGCAAAGGCTTTTATATGAAATAAATAATAGTTTTGAACTGTATCCTCTCGAAAGAATAGAATATGAGCATCTTGCAGAAATAAACAAATTTGAAGCCGCTGTTTTTGATACAGATATAACTGATAAAACAGAGCCTGCAAAGCAGCTCAATTTTCTTGCAAGGGCATATCTTTTACAGAATCATTCAGATAATATATGGAACGACTATATGACCATGCATCTCAATTACATTCTCGGTATCACATATCTCATAACAGGCGATATGCAAAGTGCTGAATTTCATCTGAAAATGACAGCTTCACAGCCGTTTACCTATCCCGAAGCCACAAGGGTAAAAAATTATCTTTTATCTCACGATACAGCCATATTGTTTTCATGATAAATAAACATCTGCACGATACAAGAAAAACTGCAGATGTTTTTTGAATTTTACACAGAAATTTTGTTGATATTATTTTAATTTTGTGTTAGAATCATATAGTATGAAATCATTTATTTGGAGGTTAAAATTTATGCTTTTGAACGGTTCAGAAATTATTGCTGAATGTCTTTTGGAGCAGGGTGTGGATACAGTATTCGGCTATCCGGGCGGTGCAGTGCTGAATATATATGACGCTCTCTACAAGTACAGTGATAAAATAACTCACATTCTTTCATCTCATGAACAGGGGGCTTCTCATGCCGCTGACGGATATGCCCGTACAACAGGTAAATGCGGTGTTGTTATCGCTACATCAGGTCCAGGTGCAACCAATCTCGTTACAGGTATCGCTACGGCTTATATGGATTCTATCCCCATGGTAGCAATTACAGGAAATGTCACAAACGATTTGCTTGCCCGTGACAGCTTTCAGGAAGTTGATATATGCGGTATAACTCTCCCAATTACAAAACATAATTTTATTGTTAAAGACGTAAAAGACCTTGCCAATGTCATCAGGAAGGCTTTCAAAA
The DNA here is from genome assembly GCA_902800065.1 of uncultured Ruminococcus sp. Classification (GTDB taxonomy): domain Bacteria; phylum Bacillota; class Clostridia; order Oscillospirales; family Acutalibacteraceae; genus UBA1213. Next base: position 17,137 of record CADCDE010000036.1, on the reverse strand, counting down.
TTGCCATGTCAGGCAGAAAAGGTCCTGTCCTCATAGATATCCCCAAGGATGTCACAGGTGCTAAATGCGAATATGAAAAGGTACAGCCCGAAGCTATTGTAAATGAACTCATCTCCGGGCAGTCTGATTTTGATATTGCGGCTGATATTATCAGAAAATCCAAAAAACCTATGATATACATGGGCGGCGGCGTTGTAAGTGCAAATGCCGAAAAGGAATTACTCGAATTTGCAGAAAAAATAGACTGTCCTGTTGCAAGCTCTGTAATGGGCTTGGGCGGCTTCCCTGCATCCCACAAATTATTTATGGGTACGATAGGTATGCACGGCGGTTATGAAACGGGAAAAGCCACTGATAATTGCGATTTGATAATCGCAGTCGGTGCAAGATTCTCAGACCGTGTCGCTGGTGACAGGGATAAATTCGGTCAGAATGCGGCTATCATACAGCTTGATATTGACAAGGCTGAAATAAATAAAAATGTCAAGATAGACTGCTGTGTATTGGGAGACCTTAAGGATACTCTCAAGAAGCTCTCTGAAACAGTCGAAGAAATAAAACATGATGAATGGATAGCACAGGTCGAAGAATGGGGCAAAAATTCAAATGTCACAGAGACTCCTAAATCTGATATATATGCTCATCCTTATCATATAATCGAATCTGTAAGAAAACTTACAAGTGATGATGATATAATCGTTACAGACGTTGGACAGCATCAGATGTGGGTATCTCAGAAATATAAATTTGAAAAGCCCCGTACATGGTGTACATCAGGCGGCTTGGGTACAATGGGCTATGGAATGGGTGCGGCAATCGGCTCAGCCGTTGCAAATCCCGATAAAAGAGTAGTTCTCTTTACAGGTGATGGCAGCTTCCATATGAATCTCAACGAGCTTGCAACAGTTCGTTCATATAATTTGCCGATAGTTATAGTCGTTCTCAATAATACAGTTCTCGGAATGGTAAGACAGTGGCAGAAATTATTCTACGGCAGGAGATTCTCACAGACCGATCCCCACAGAAAAACTGATTTTGCTGCAGTCGCAGAGGGTTTCGGTATCAAAGGAATGGTAATACATAATGATGATGAAGCTGAAGACATTCTTGCAAAGGCATTCGCATTGAATGAGCCTGTTGTAATTGACTGCAAAATATCCCCTGATGAAAATGTATTGCCGATGATACCTCCCGGAAAAACTGTTGATGAACTTATTACGGAAATGGAGTGATATAAATGGAAAACAAACATATCATAGGACTTCTTGTACATAATCACCCCGGTGTACTTCTGAGAGTGACAAGCCTTATTTCAAGACGTGGATTCAACATTGACAGCCTTACAGTCAGCCCCGCAGGTATCGAGGGATTCTCAAGAATGACCATTAGAATAAATGATGACAGTCAGGTAGAACAATTCATCAATCAGATGATGAAAATAGTTGATGTCAAAAAAGCTGAGGTACTTCCAGAAACAGAATCAGTTGCATCTGAACTTGTGCTTGTAAAAGTCAGTTCAAATGAAACAAATAAAAATGATATTATCGCCGTGACATCTCTCTATCACGCATCAGTCGTGAATATAGGCGAAAATTCACTGACATTCCGTGCATCAGGCACACCAAGTCAGCTTGATATGCTTATCAGGGAATTATCCGTATACGGTATTCTTGAAATGGCAAGAACAGGCATAGCTGCTCTTGAAACAGGTGACAAATGCCTTTATGAAGGCTGATAATAATTATAAATTATGAGCAGAAGTTATCGAAAGTTTGCCGTTATTAAAGACAAAGACAGAACAAGCAAAAGACGCTTCAAACACAAAACTATCGCAAACAGAGCTGTACGCAAAAATAAAGATGAAATAATATCGGGAAAATCGGGTTTCAAAAAAATTTATTGCAGTTGGAATATATCCGATTATCGTTTTGTCGGGATACAGACAACAAAAGAACTGAAAAGGCAATTTGAAAACGATTTTCCCGAATTTTCACACTGTAAGACATACAAAGACGCTTATAAGCATTGGAAAAAATTTTATAAAAGAAAATAAAAAATGCTGACACATTTTAATGTGTGCCAGCAAATTTTTTTGCTTATTTGAGAACTATAACTGTACTGCCTGGCATTGTTACTGTCTGACCTGAAACGGTGAATTCCGTTACATCGTCAGTTTCATCACCGCCTGTACCGCCGCCTGTTCCGAAAAAGTCATCATCAGCCGATTTGCTTGCGGAAGCACCGCTGTCAACAGATGCTTTGAGATAACCTCTTACTTCATTCACCTTGAAAGTATCTTCGGGAATATCAAATGTTGCAGACTTTCCCGAAAGATTGAATATCACCATGACCTTTGAGCCGTTGTATTCGGTTACATAGCCTGCTGTTTCTGTCGAACCGAGGTCAACGAATTTGAGTGTACCCCTTGCAATTTCGGGATTCTGATTTCTGAGTGCAACGGCTTTTTTATAGAAATTAAGGAGTGAATCTTCATCGGCAAGCTGTTCTTCAACGGATTTGTCAGGTTTTCCGTCAGCACTTGCTCCGGGTATCTTCGGAACATATCCTGTTGTATCGGTTGCAGACCAATACATACCTGTACGTTTTTCAGGATCATTCTGTGAACCTGTCATGCCTATTTCTTCACCGTAATAGATAAACGGATTTCCCGGTGACATTAGATAGAGTGAAGCGGCAAGACGTTTGTTGGTTTCCTTGGGAATAAAGCCTGCACTTCTGCCTGTATCATGATTTGATATGAATGGAGTATCTATAGCATTTGGATTATTTCCCCTAATGTCATTCTGCCAAGTTTCAAGGAACTGTACAAATCCTTTAGCGTCTTTGCCGTTTACAGAAGCATTGACACGACCTGTTGCACCCTCCATATCAAAATTGAAGAAGCTGTCAACACCTGATTTATAGAATTCCGATATTGTCAAAGACGGTTTCCAGCACTCACCGACCATGTATACATCTTCTTTTATTGACTTTGCATAGTCATAGAACCACTTTAATTCCTCTATTGAGCCCTGATCATCGGTTGATGTATTACCGCTTTCAAACCACCACACGGCATCAAGTCTGAATCCGTCAACGCCTATTTCCGTAAGCCAGTATTTGACAATATCCTGTAATTCCTTTTGGAGAGATTCGTTTTTGAGATTGAGGTCGGGCATATCGGGGCTGAATTCACTTTCATAGTACCAGTCATCGACACCTGCAGGATTCCAGCCTGTCTTTTTGGCATTTTTTTCAAAATGGTAATAATCTGCATAACCGTCTGTCTTGCCTTCTTTAAGTTCTTCTTTGGCTTTCTGGAACCATTCATGCTGGCGTGAAGAATGGTTTATAACAAAGTCGATTATGACATTGATATGCCTCTTGTGAGCCTCCTCAACGAGCTTTTTCATATCATCATTCGTACCATAGTCCTTATCGACAGTCATATAATCCTGAACATCATATTTATGATATGAAGGTGACTGCATTATAGGCATGAGCCATATACCCTCAATGCCAAGGTCATCAGTTGTTGAGGTATCACCGTCATTGAGATAATCAAGCTGATGTATTATTCCGTTGAGGTCTCCTATTCCGTCACCGTCAGAGTCATAGAATGAATATGGGAATATCTCGTAAAAAGTTCTGTACTTGTCATTGGAAAAATCGTATGAAACGGTCTTGAAGCCGCCGTCTTCGGGAACTTTTACGGAATTTCCGCTGTCCGTCTGTGAAGCGGTGCTTTCAGTTGATGAAGCGGTACTTTGAGTCTGTGAGGTCGTTGACGGCTGAACGTCCGAATTATAAACTCTTCCCTGACATCCTGATAAAGCTGAAAGCATTGACACAGCAAGAATTGCTGAAACAATTTTTTTGGTTGTCATAATATCTTCCTTTCAAAATAATCTCCAATATTTTCTTTCAACACCAAAACTGCCCTTTTCATTGGCTATAAATCCTAATTTATTACAATAATTTATATATTCCTTTTCCATTTCCTTATCAACTATACATTTCTTGTTGAGTACATTTGATATAGCTGGATTAGTTTCCCTACCATCTTTTGTATCATTATTCAAATGTTTGTTCATATCATTGTTTGCATACCCTATAAATCTACTCGGATAAAATTTATATCCATTATCATCCGATTTGGTAACTATAAAACAAACTCCCTTTTTTACCAATTTTAATGCAAATGTATACTCGCTGTCTATTTTTTTATCTAAATATTTGTCCATAGTAGAAATATTGTCTTTTATTTCTTCCAATGATTTTACACAGTACATCAATACACCTCCAAATTGAGTTATAAAATCAAATAAAGCAGGGAGGCAAAATCTGCGACCCTGCTTTGCATTTGGAAAATTAACCCTTAACGGCACCGCCTGTAACGCCTGCAACATAGAAACGCTGCATGATTGTGAACAGTATGGTGATAGGAACTGCTATGAGAACGGCACCTGCACAGAAGACAGTAAACCATTCATGCATAGTTTCAGGTTTAAGCATTTCATAAAGTCCCATTGCAACGGTATATTTCTGGTCGTCACCTTTCATGAAGTAGCTTACGAATACATAGTCTGCCCACGGACCGAGGAAGGTTGTAAGAGCAGTATAAACGATGATAGGCTTTGAAAGCGGAAGAATGATTATCCAGAATATCTGGTTTCTCGTTGCACCGTCTATCTTTGCAGCCTCGTCAAGAGAACGCGGGATCGTATCGAAGAAGCCCTTTGCGATCTGATAACCGAGACCTGCACCTGATGAATAAACGATAACGAGTGAGAAAAGCTGCTTGCCGAGACCGATTATTTCCATGATATTGTAAATAGCTGCCATTGACATGAAGCCAGGGAACATACCAAGGATAAGACCGAAGTTCATGAGCATTTTACGGCTCTTGAAACGGAGTCTTGAAAGAGCGTAGCTTACCATGAGGATGATAAGTGTAGAGATAACGCATGAGAATACAGCAACGATAAATGTATTGGTGATCCATCTGCCGTATGGGAAAGGCATTCTGTCAACAGGGAGAACTATCATCGGGCTAGTTGGATCCATAGGATCGCTCAAACCCTCCTGTCTGAACAGCTTTATATAGTTGTCAAAAGTCCATGTCTTGGGGAAGAAGGTAGCAAGAGCTACACCTTTTTCACCGTTGAAAGACTGGAAAACGAGCCATGCGATCGGAAATATCCATATAAGAACCATGATCGAAAGTATAACATATACTGCGATATTGGCGATCTTTCTTTTTTTGGCATAGCCTGCCTGCATATTGCCAATGTTTGGTTGTTTTGTTGTCATGAGAACTCCTCCTCATTTTTAGTAGCCTTCGACATATTGAAGGTAATGAGAGAACCCGTAGCACAAATCACGAATACTATGATACCTATAACTGATGCCAGCTTGTAGTCCTGCTCGTTTACAGTCAGCTTATAGAGCCATGTAACGAGGAGGTCTGTTGTACCTGCACCGCTGTAATAGTCAACGCTTTCAGGAGCACCGCCTGTGAGGAAGTAGATAACGTTGAAGTTGTTGATATTTCCAACGAATGTAGAAATAAGATAAGGTGTCATAACGAAGGATATGTACGGGAGTGTGATCTTTGTAAACTGCTGAACAGCGTTTGCACCGTCTATTCTTGCACTCTCATAGAGGTCTTCGGGGATATTCATAAGGATACCCGAAACGCTCAACATTGTGTAAGGAATACCTATCCACATATTTACAACGATTACTGAAACCTTTGCCCAGCCTTCATCTGCGAGGAAACGGATATTTGTACCCATCATAGCATTTACGATACCCTGGTTGTCAAGGAGAAGACGCATTACAAGGAGTGTAACGAACTGAGGAACAGCAGAAGTGATAACGAACATTGTTCTCCAGAAGCCCTTGTATTTGATGTCCTTCTTGTTGATAAGAAGGGCAAGAACTATACCGAGGATATAGTTTGAGAATGTAGCGAACACTGCCCAGATAAGTGTCCATACGAGGACTTTGCCGAAAGTCTGTGATTTCTCGGCACTGTTGTAGAATACATCTGCAAAGTTTTCAAAGCCTACCCACCAGTACAGTCGGTTGAACGCATTATGGTTTTTATCGTAGTTGGTAAATGCCATAAAGATCGTGAATATGATCGGCAGGATATTGAATACCATGAGGAGGAATATCGGAAGTGTAAGGAGAGTGATGTGATAACGTTCATCAAGGAATGTTTTCATTTCATCAACAAATCCTACAGGCTGTATGCCTTCCTTGAGCATTTCCTGAGTAGCATATGCACTCTTTGTGTTAGCTATATATATAACAAAGAAAGCAATGCTTATCATAAGAGTAAGAACGAAGAAAAGAAGTACTTTGTTGGAGTCATCTGCAGTATCTGCATTAGCAATGATCTTGTTTCCGAATATGGGATCTATCTCATACCTGATCGGAACATTACCAACAACACCGTCAACAATGACATTAGGATTATCGGGATCTACATTAACTCCGAAAGAATATACTTTAGATACATATGTCATACCGAATGACATCATAAAGTATATGTAAGCGACCTCTGCAGCAAGGAACAAAACACCCTTCATAAGCTGCTTGTGTGCCATATTTCCGGCACCCATAATGATATAGGAGAGCTTTGTTGCACCGTCACCTGCTGCAAATCTCTGACCATAGCCCTTGAAACCGTTTGCTATGGTAACGAAAAGATTTTTGAAGAAGTACCCGATGTACATAAAGATAGTCTTTATCGCATTCGGGATACCTGTAAAGAATGATTTTACCTTATAAGCTATCTGCTGACTTCTGGTCATCTGGACGTAATCAAGATAATCCATTCATATACAACCCCTTTTTTGTTAAATTTTTTTGTAAGATCAGTATCAAATGAGCAGCTTGGTTCATATATTTCCAATACAAGCCAAGCCGCTGCATAAGTTTACTTAATTGAAAGTCTGAAAATTATTTCATTTTAGCTTCGATCTTTGCAAGGTCTTTTCTGATCTTAGCTTCGTCCATCTTGCCCTTAGCATTGAGGATATCTCCGCCGTAGCCGCCTACGCCTGCACCCCAGAACTTACCTGCAACAGACTGACCCTGAGCATGTGAGAACGGTTCCTGAGCAGCGATAGCTATACGAGCAACATCGTTCTTTATAGCATCTTCTTCAAGAGCTGCTGTAGCTGTCGGGATAAGACCTCTTACGTTGTAACGCTTAACCTGTGATTCAGCCTTGCCGAGATAGTAAGCGAGAGCCTGAGCTGTGATCGGATACTTGGTGTATGCGTTTACACCAATGAGCTTGTAGCCGCCGAATGAATCAAGCTGCTTCTGTTCATCATTCATAAGAACTGTCGGGAGCTTTGCAGCACCTACATTAGCATCACCGATAGCCTCTTTGATAGCCGGACCGTTCCATGTACCTGTAACAGCTGCTGCGAGTTTGCCGTCCTTGAAGCCCTGTGCGATGAATGCGTTTGCACCTGCAGAACCAGGATCACCCTCAAAGCCTGAACCGATATTTTCAGCGATATGGCACATAGCCTTAACAGCTGCAACACCCTCATCAGAATTCAGAGTAGCTGTCTGAACACCGTTCTCGTACTTGATAGTACAGCCTGCTGTGAAGAAGAAGCCTGCATTGTACCAAGCATTACCCATTTCAAAGAATACAGCCTTACCTGCTTCTTTAGCTTTTGCGATCATTGCATCGAAGCTCTGAACATCCTCATCTGTAAATACAGTCTTGTCATAGTACATGAAGTAACCGTTATCAGATGTCTTCGGGAATGCATAGGAAGTACCGTTTACAGTACATACTTCAACAGCCTTTTCAGAGTTCTCTGCTTTAACATTGTTATTGAAGAGGTTTGCAACTTCTGCGATAGCACCTGCTTCAACAAGACCTGCGAGCTGGTCATCAGCGAAGCTGAATACATCTGCACCGTCTTTTGGTCCTTCAAGAATCTTTCCACCTGCCTTATCTTCACCGATAGGACTCTTTTTGATTCTGAAACTATATCTCGTATCAGCATACTTTTCTTCAAACTCTTTCATAAGACCTTCTTCAAAGGACTTATCATCTGATGAACACCAAACAGTCATTGTTATTGTACCGTCTGTTGCGGCAGCTTCTTCAGCCATCTTGTCCTTGATCTTAGCCATAACTTCGTCACTGTCAAGATTTGCAGCCTCAACCTTGCTTGCTTCTGTTGTTGAGCCTTCGCCGCCTGCCTGTGAACCTTCATCAGTCTTACTTGATGTAGTAGCAGGAGTACTTGGTGTTGTAGTAGTACCGCTGCTGCCTGATGCACAGCCTGCAAGAGCTGATGCAGCCATCATAGCTGTAAGAATAAGAGCAACGATTTTTTTGGATTTACTAACCATTGTATGATCCCTCTTTCTAAAAATTTTTTATAAAATTGCACCTCAAACGTGCCAAAACGGTATCAGTAAACATCTGTTCATAAAATATAACGGAAAAAACAGACATTCCTACACCACTATAATATAATAGCATAGCATTTTTATAATTTCAATGACTTATTGTCATTTTTATACATATTAATAAATATCAACATGATTTTTTATTGATATTTTTTATCAAAAAAGCCTTTTTCGTCATTTTGCAATATTAATTTTAAAAAAATATGTATATTTTGATATCAAACAATTGTGCATTTTTACCATATAAATTTTAAATCATTTTTTAACATTGTTTCAAATATATTAAATTTCTTTATATTTATTGTTAAAATTGCTTTTTTGAAACATATAATTTTTCTTTTAATGTCAAAATATACAAAATGATAAGAAAAAAATTTTTATAATGATTGTATAGCAATTCACCGAATATTTTGTGCAACACAATTAAAAACATACAGCGAAAAAAAAACAGCCGCTCAACGTCACCAATCAAGTATCTTCGGCACCATTGAGCTTAACTTCCGTGTTCGGTATGGGAACGGGTGTACCCTCAACGTCATCAACACCAACTTATTCAATTTATCGCCACTTTCTGACGACTTCGTTATTATACCACACACTTTTATAAATTGCAAGTCTTTTTTTAAAAAATAATTATACATTATGTAATGATATTACTCTCCGTACATTAATACCTTGTCGAATCTAAAACTCTGATGTCTTTGTAATTCCAGACACAGTATGGAATCTTTGGAAGATTCTTCGTCGCTGTCGCTCCTCAGAATGACAGGTCACTCGGTTGGCATGAAAAATTAGATTTTAATTAATTGCAAATTGCACATTGCTAATTGCTAATTAAAGTCACCAATCAAGTATCTTCGGCACCATTGAGCTTAACTTCCGTGTTCGGTATGGGAACGGGTGTACCCTCAACGTCATCAACACCAACTTATTCAATTCATCGCCATATTTCTGACGACTTTGTTATTATAGCACCGATTTTTACAAAATGCAAGTCTTTTTTTAAAAAATAAATATACTTTTTGTATTTTTATATCAATCATATACCTAAAGTAGTGTAAAATAAATTGTGATAATTGCATTTTAATGGTAAAATAGTATCAAGAAAGTATCAAGAAAGTTTCGAGGAGGTTTTTTATGAATAACAACAGGCAGTCAGTCAACAATTTTGTCTATCAAAAGAAAAACAAGACTCAAAACAATAACACCCAGTCAGTCAATAATTTCGTTTACCGAAAAAACAAAAACAATAATACTGAACAAGTTCAGACTCCGCCTCAGCAAAACAACAGTTATGATTTCACTGACAGAAATACGCAGTCGCAAAACAACAATAATTACAACAACAATTATACTTCTTCAAATAATTACAACTCCTATGTTTCCGAAAATAATTATAATTCCTATACATCAAGCTATCAGCCAACAAACAACTATAACAATACTTTCAATAATCCAAATACTTACAGCAATAATTTTAATGCAAATCAGAACGATTACAACAATTCTTTCTACAACGGAAATAATAATTATAATACCAATCCACAGACATATCAGCAGAACATTTATCCAAACAATAATATCGGTACATATCAGAATTATAATACTCCTGTGAATTATCAGAATGATAACAGTCAGCCTATTGAAATTCCTATTCCACAAGGATTGGATCGAAGGTCTATAATAATTTTAATTTCATTTTTGGCACCGTTTGCTTTGACGACACTTTCAGGCATTCTCGCATATTTGTTTCCGTTTTTGGCACATATAGTATCATTCCTGTTCCCGCTGGCATTCATATCACCGTTTGTCGGTATCATAGCAGGTTCTGTCATGGAAGCAAAACGTCTTAAAAGCGTATGCACCGTTCCCGTAACAGGTCATCTTGTAGGATATGCAAAACAACGCCGCAGTCACAAACATCATCATTATACCGTTTATGCTCCAAAGTATGAAATATTTATAAATAACCGCCGTGAAATTCGTACCATTAATGATTTTACAAGAGGTCAGTACGGTGCCGCAACAGCAAATCTGCTTGCAAATCCGGGCGGTTATGAGATAATATATGCCGAAAGAAATTTCGGTCAATCAAGGTCAGGCGAAATTATAGGCACTATCATATTGGTAATTATCATAACTTGTTTCATACTGCCGATTTTTTTCGGATTTTAAGGAGAGCTTTATGGATAATAACAATTCAAATAACCCATTCTATTCAAAATACGAACAATCTAAACCGCCTTCTGCCAAAAAAGCTTTCGGTCGTCCTGTTGAAATACCGCTCCCAAAAAAGATAAAATTATCCGATATAATTTTAATAGCCGCATTTGCAGTTATATTTTTTATGGGAATATTTGTACGTCTTGACGAATCTTTCCCGTCAGTATTTGAACTTATTGCATTTCTTTTGGTTGCTATTGCTGTTATATCCGCACCATTCATTGACAGATATATGCTCAAAAAGGTATGCACTGTCGCCACGACAGGCTCACTTGTTGAATATGCAAGCCGTGAACGTTACGGAAAATTCGGCAGTTACACTGTGTATGCCCCCAAATATAAAATATTTATCAACGGTCATTACGAGATACGAACCCTCGATGATTTCTCTCAAACATCTGACTTTGCGGCATCAATGGAGCTTCTTGCAAATCCCAACGGTTATGAAATAATGCCTGCTGACGGAAAACTCAGCCATTCTGGAAAAACAAGCATCATTGTTATGATATGTATTATTATATTGGTGCTGTTCATTATATTCCCCACATTTCTGAAAATATTGTAATCACAGGAGGAAATTTTTTGATATATGAAACTTATTTTTGATACTCATGCTCATTATGATGACAAGGCTTTTGACGAGGACAGAGATGAACTGCTCACAAAATTGTTTTCCTTTCGGAAAAATATGAAAATATGTACTGTGCAGTCGGTATACACCCCGAATGTATCACCGAAAACAGCCTTGATGAGCTTGATGAAATAAAAAAACTCTCTAAGCATAAAAAAGTCGTTGCCATTGGTGAAATAGGACTTGACTATTATTGGGATATTCCAAAAGAACCCCAAAAACTGATTTTTGAAAAACAACTTGAATTAGCCAATGAGCTTGATATGCCTGTCAATATACATGACAGAGAGGCTCACGGTGATACTCTTGAGCTTCTCAAAAAATACAAGCCCAAAGGTATTCTCCACTGTTTTTCGGGAAGCGTTGAAACAGCACGAGAAATCATAAAACTCGGAATGTATATAGGCATGGGCGGTGTAATTACCTTCAAAAACTCCCGCAAAGCTGTTGAAGTCATTTCCGATATTCCCATTGAAAAACTTGTTCTTGAAACAGACTGTCCATATCTTTCTCCGATACCCTTCAGAGGAAAACGCAACCATTCAGGCATGATACAGTATACCGCCGAAAAAATTGCGGAAATTAAAAATATACCCGTTGAGTACGTTCTCAAAATAACCCTCGAAAACGCTAAAAAAGTTTATAATATTATTTAATATTATTTAAGGAGTTCTGATATTTTATGAAGAAGAAAATAAAAATATTATGTGTTGTATTGGCTCTGACAATGTCTGCAACAGCCCTTTCATCATGTTCCGCATTCGGCTACAGGGATAATTACAGATACAGCCGTTCAGGTTACAGCAATAACAGCGAATACACCAGAGGAAGCTTCACAGACGCATACGGCAATTACTATCCGGGCGGATACTTCGACAGATATGGAAATTTTTATCCTGATGATTATTACAACTATGACACAGGCTATTACGAGGGATATTTTGACTCATACGGCGAATGGCACTATAATTAAGAAATGAGGTTTTTTCTATGCGTAAGGCACTGATAACTGGAGCAAGCTCAGGTATCGGCAGGGATATTGCAAGACTCCTTGCAAGCAGAGGCTGGGAGGTCATACTCGTTGCAAGGCGTGCAGACAAACTTATGTCTCTCAAAAAAGAACTCGGAAAAAATGCAAAATGTATCCGCTGTGACGTTTCACATGAGCCTGAATGCCGAAAGCTGTATGATGTGCTTAAGAATGATAACATCGAAATGCTCGTCAACTGTGCAGGCTTCGGCTTATGCGGAGAATTCACCGAACTCTCCCTTGACAGTGAATTGAAAATGATAGATACAAATATAAAGGCTGTCCATATCCTGACAAAATTATTCCTTCGTGACTTCAAAAAGAAGAATAATGGCTATATTCTGAATGTAGCCTCAATAGCGGGATTTTTTTCAGGACCTCTCATGGCTACCTACTATGCAACAAAAAATTATGTTGTCAGTCTTACGGGTGCTATCTACGAAGAACTTCAGCGAAGCCACAGCAATGTCAAAATAAGTGCATTATGTCCCGGACCTGTTGACACTGAATTCAATGACGTTGCCCATGTCAAATTCTCCGCCGAACCTCTCGACAGCAAAACTGTCGCTCAGGAAGCTATTGACGGACTTTTACAGGGGAAATTATATATTATCCCATCTTCAAAAATGAAATGTCTTAAACTTGTCAAAAGACTTCTTCCCGACAAGACAATAACACATTTCTGCTACACATTTCAGAAAAAGAAAAAATAAAGGAGTAAATAATGAACAAAGTCAGAATAACTGTTATGAAAAAAGTTCTTCACAGTGACCTGATAGAAAAATAATGAAAATCCCATAGAACATCCGTGTGATATTCAAATAGGACAGATATTCATTGCAGATGCACACAAATGCCCTGAGGGATTATGCGAAAGTGCATGGGACAGTATGTCACCATTCGTCATGGCACTCGCCTATGGTGCAGAAGATATATATGATGGCTGGATGAAAAACAAAAAATCCGTCATGATTTCATGCAATGACGGATTCCGACCTGTGAGCTTTCTTATTGAAGCAATAGAAAATGAATGAAAGAGGAGAGAAATTCAATGCTCAAAGTAAAAGATATTGAAGTTATGAACTTAAAAAATGCCATTCGTGGTGCAAGAAATCCCATGAACAGCTGGGACAGAAGCGACAGCTTTTTTGACGAAAAAGGAAACTATATTCTCGGTGAAAATGACCTTTCGCTTGCAATGCGTCTCAGAAAGGCAGGCGGTGACCACAGAAAATTCATGCGTCAGATATTCGTCACAATGGATATAACCGCCCCCATGTACTGGTGGAAGGAATTTGACACCTATAAAATAGGCACTGTCGCAAATTCCACAAGCACTATGCACAAAATAACTTCCATGCCGTTTGATATATCCCATTTCAGCACGGATAAAATGACACCCGAAACCTTACAAGTCATGCAGGTTATTGTAGACTATCTTGAACATCTCAGAAAACGATTTCTTGAAACAAAAGACAAGCAAGTTTGGTATGATATAATACAGCTCCTGCCGTCAAGCTATAACCAGATGCGTACCTGTACAATGAATTACGAAAATCTCGTCAATATATACCACGCAAGAAAAAATCATAAATTAGACGAATGGCATACCTTCTGTGACTATGTAAAAACTCTCCCCTATGCACAGGAGCTTATCATATGTGAATGATTCTTTGAAAGGAAGTTGAACCAATGCTTTTGGCTATCATATCAAGTGTCTTTTGTATGGCGATGGGAGCATTCATGTATACTCCCCGTATGAGAAGCTACAAAACCTACCGCCCGACTGCTTTTTTATTTTTATTTGAGGGAATATGGACTCTGCTTGACTACATATTCAGACAGATATTCCCCGACAACGTATTCATGCAGGCTATACACTGTATCGGGCTGACAGTACTCGTAATATATTTCTTTATATGTGCGTTCATACTCGGACGCAAAAATGAAAAAAGCTCTCCTATGAAAAAGAGCCTCAGAAAAAAATAAATTCAGCCCCGTCAGCAAATTTCTGAACTGCTGACGGGGCATTATTCATGTCATTTTGAAAGATTCCTCACTGTGTTAACGTGAGTTCGATGAAAACGAAAAATTATTATACTGTCAAGCGACGAAGAATCTTTTGAAGATTCCTCACTGCGTTCGGAATGACATACTTCATTTCATAATTGTCAGAATATTTTTCAGTTACGTCGAACTCACGTTGTGTTATGAATGACAGCTATCATTAATTTCTGCTGAAATCCGTGAGAACAAGTCCCTGATTATGTTCCAAAGCCCAATTTATATTCCATTCACTTGAAAACAGCAAAAGATGTTTTCCTTTCAAATCTTGTATACGCTTTGTATCTGATGTGAGATTGAGTTTTTTGGGATCAATATCCTCATTGTCTATCCAGCGGATAAGTTCATAAGGCATATTTTCCATTATAATATCCACGTTGTATTCATTTTTCATTCTGTATTCGAGTACTTCAAACTGCAATACACCTACAACGCCTACTATGACTTCTTCCATACCTCCGCCGAGATTCTGGAATATCTGTATCGCACCCTCCTGTGCTATCTGTGAAATACCCTTGACGAACTGCTTTCTTTTCATGGTATCTTTTATTCGTACCCTTGAGAAATGCTCAGGGGCAAAGGTCGGTATACCTTCAAATTTTACTTTCTTTGACGGCGAGCATACTGTATCGCCTATCGAGAAGATACCTGGATCGAATACACCTATTATATCACCTGCATAGGCTTCATCAATGACCTCTCTGTCCTGTGCCATCAACTGCTGAGGCTGTGACAGACGCATTTTTTTATCTCCCTGAACATGATATACCTCCATCGTCTTATCATATCTTCCCGAACATATACGCATGAATGCTATCCTGTCACGGTGAGCCTTATTCATATTTGCCTGAATCTTGAATACAAATGCAGAAAATTTATCATCAAAAGGATCAACCTCACCCTCAACTGTCTTTCTCGGCAAAGGCGGTGTGGTCATCTTAAGAAAATCAGCCAAAAACGGTTCTACACCGAAATTTGTCAAAGCCGAACCAAAGAATACAGGCGTTAATTTTCCGTGACGGACTGCATCTAAATCAAGTTCATCTCCCGCACCCTCCAACAATTCTATATCATCTCTCAAAGTCTTTGCAAGAGTATCGCCTATTTTATCATCAAGGTCGGGATCATCTGCCCTCAATTCCTCCATTTCAACTTCTTTCTGACCGTTATTAGCCGTGAAAGCAAGAATTTCCTTGCTTGCGAAGTCATATACTCCCTTAAATTCTTTACCACAACCAATGGGCCAGTTCATTGGACAGGTATGTATACCCAAGACTTCCTCTATATCTTCAAGAAGCTCATATGGACTTTTAGCTTCTCTGTCCATCTTATTTATGAAAGTGAATATCGGTATATCTCTCAATAAGCATACCTTGAATAATTTTCTTGTCTGAGCCTCAACGCCCTTTGAAGCGTCAATGACCATGACAGCGGAATCTGCTGCCATGAGAGTTCTGTAAGTATCCTCGGAAAAGTCCTGATGTCCCGGGGTGTCGATTATATTAACACAGTATCCGTTGTAATTGAACTGCATAACGGACGATGTAACGGAAATACCTCTTTGCTTTTCAATTTCCATCCAGTCGGAAACAGCGTGTTTATCTGTTTTTTTGCCCTTGACAGAGCCTGCTGTCTGAATAGTTCCCGTATAGAGCAAAAGTTTTTCCGTGAGAGTGGTTTTACCTGCGTCAGGGTGCGAAATAATCGCAAATGTTCTTCTTTTTTCAATCAAATCTCTGTTATTAGGCAATTTTTTTTCCTCCATAAAAATCATTTACAAACCAATATTATAAAACAATTCTCTGAAAAAATCAATCCATTTTTTGAGAGTGGAGCGATTGAGAGTGGAGTGTGGAGAGTTGAGAGTGGAGTTATTTTTAGTCAATCTATACTTTCAAACCGAAAATCACCAACACAAAATACCCTAACACCCCTCAAACCTGCCATCTTTGGCTAATAAACTAAAATTTGTTTCAAAATTCATAGAATTTTTTATTGACAAATCTATATATAGTATGTATAATTAAAACATAGCACAAGATATTGTTCTTTACCTTTCCCATTGGGAATTGATACAGCTTCCGTGTCAGAGGTTTCAACCTTAGAACTACTTTACCTTTCCCATTGGGAATTGATACAAAAACATCACATTCACCTCCTGTAAATTACTTCAATTGTCTTTACCTTTCCCATTGGGAATTGATACATCAATCATGGTCATAAATTGTTGAACCAACAATACCCCTTTACCTTTCCCATTGGGAATTGATACGGAGTCTTCTGTGCTAGTCTCTGAGGTTTCACCTATTCTTTACCTTTCCCATTGGGAATTGATACAAAATATTGCCTACAACTTTAACAAACTTTTTCACTTTACCTTTCCCATTGGGAATTGATACATCCGCTTCGAACTCGGAGAGATCCTCAGCTTCAGCTTTACCTTTCCCATTGGGAATTGATACTGACTCTCAGCATTGGAAGATTCTTCGATTGCAACCCTTTACCTTTCCCATTGGGAATTGATACAGTATTTTTTTCATTCAAATGACCTCCTTCATGTCACTAACTTTACCTTTCCCATTGGGAATTGATACGTTGTACTTTGGATTGCAATATACTCTTCAATTCCCTTCTTTACCTTTCCCATTGGGAATTGATACAAAATGATTTTTTCCTGTTCTTCTATGGTCGTTCCGGTCTTTACCTTTCCCATTGGGAATTGATACCAGCCT
>CADCDE010000035.1 GCA_902800065.1 uncultured Ruminococcus sp. | reverse complement strand
TCATAACCGTGGGACACACGGGGATAGCTCGTTGATACTGTACAGGTTGCTGTACTTGAGCGAGAAGCCCCCACCTCTATAGGTGGGGGAGTATGTCACGTGTTACATTTATTTCATTGAAAGATGAATTGACTGTACCTTTTTGTAATGCTGATATGCTTTACATAGAGATAAGATGTCTTGATTATAAGCCTATCGATAACAAATTTTTTTGTGCTGTAAAAAATTTGGGTTTTGCAAAACAAATATTTTATTGTTTTATTACTTTTAATAAAAAAGATAATTTTGATGAATTGAATGATTTATTAAACATACCGATATTTTCCCAAAAAATTATTTACTATAATAAAATTTTTATAAAAATATAAAACAGCAAATACAATCTGCAAAAAGAATGTATTTGCTGTCTGTTTTTTATTTATCAAGCATTTCTCCAGAATGTCTGTATATACTGTGAGGTTATGGTTATTTCGTCAAGATACTCGTCATATGCTTCAAAAAGCTCCTGTTTTTCATTTTTGAAAAGACTGTCATCAGCCTTGTCCAAAGCGTAGCTTGCATGACTTTTTATTTCTGATGTAACAGAGAGTATACCGCTGATATTTTCTCTCATACTGTTGCCGTATTCATCAAATTTATCCGTGTACTGGAGCAACAATATCTTTCTGTATGTCTGGCACAGCTTATCAAGTATAGCTATATATTCCTTTGAAGATTCAGTGTTGCTGATATCAAAGCTATTATCTTTTTCACGCCATGTTCTAGTGTATTCGACTGATGTGTTGACCAGATTTTTTATATTCTGAACATAGCTTTCATCCTTTGAATATTCCTCTGCCCCGCAGCCGCAAAGTAAAAATGCAATTGAAACAGCCAAAAATAAAGTAAAAAGTTTTTTCATCAGATATCCTCCATATTTCCGGTCAGAGCAAATATCTGCTGATATAAAACAGCAGCCCTGCTTCGATAGAGATTCATGATCTCTGTATCCGCTTGCAGAAGCCCCATCGTGCCGAATTCAACAAAATGCTCGTGACTGTATAACGTTTCTTTTTTGATGTCCAATTCATTTTCCAGGTCTTTTTGGGAATTTTCAAGAGCTTCAAGTTCATCAGGGTTATCCTTGAGGAGTTCCTTGAGTTTTTCATAAGCTGTTTGTGCCTGTTCCTTCCATTTATCGGTAAACTCACCCATGACTCCTCTCATCTCTGTATCTGTAACGGCATCCTTCATTTTATCTGTGCATTCCTTGTCAATGGAATTATTCTCGAAAAGTTCATTGAATTTTGAATCATCTGTGAGAGTCTGTGAAGTATGGTGTTCCTTGACTATTTTTTCGTCATCGGGGAAATATGCACCTCCACTGCTTTCGTCTGATAGAGAGCTTTCAGCCTCACTGCTTTCCTCAAATGAGCTTTCGGTGATTTCAGAGCTTTCTTCCTTGGAATTTTCTGAGCTTTCTTGGGAACTTTCTTCGGAAATTTCCAATGAAATATCCTGAGATATTTCTTCCTGTGAGCCTTCTGATAAACTGCTTTCAGTTATTCCGGAGATTTCAGATATTTCGGAAACCGTAAGTGTCTGTGTATTTTTTTCCGAGCATGAGCTTAATGCAAGCATGGATAATATCAGTAAAATTAAAAATTTATATTTCGTTTTCATTTTAAACACTTCCTCGGAAATATATTAACATAAACTTACAGCTTTGGCAACAGAAATTTTAAATTATAACGGAAAGAACGAGCATTTCACGGATTTTGGCATATATTGTGTCAAGGTCGCTTATCGGCAGTGGATTTTCTCCCATGCCGACTTCAACAGTGAATGCAGGTCGGCGGAATTTCTCCACGAACCAGTCCTTGAAGCCTCCGCCGCTTGCGAGACCTGTCGGCTGAGCTATTTTATATCCGCTTGAATATGCAAGTATCTTAGCCATTTTGAGTGCTTCAGGATCGTTATAGTCACCGAAATTCCAGTATATTTCCTCGCCCTGACTGTGAAAGGCAAGTGCATGGGTTATATTTCCTGCACGGCAGTAGGATGCTATTGAACGTGTTTCAGGCTCACTCTCGGCAAATTCACCGCCGTATCTTGTAGGCGAGGGAAGTTTTATGTTATTTTCAAGCTCAAGCCTTTTCAGCTTATCCCAATTTGCGGAGAAATTATGGTTGATGTCTACACCTGCGGCATTCGCCTGCCATTTAAGAGTATTACCTCCGCTTGCCTTTTCGACAAGCTCACGGTAATTTCCTGCACTTTCAGCACCGTGTATCTGTATTTCAACACCATCGGGGTTTACACATGGTACCACTGCAAGTCCCCTTTGATTCAGCATTGCACCCACTCCGACTCCGCACATATTTTTTCCTGTCATTACCGAAAAGCAAATTTCATCAAGAAATCTGAGCAGTATAAGAGATGTTATCCATTCCATTCCGTGGAATGCACCTGTGAGCAATACTTGTTTTTGTCTGTTTCCGATACAAAGCAGGTCTATCGGGCGTGAGCATCTGCTTTCACCGATGGTATCCCTTGATAAGAAACCGTAATCCAAAAGTAATTTTCCGATAAGTATTTCCCTTGATTTTCTGTCAGCATTCAATTTCATAGATCCTGGTTCAAGCATGATATATACCTCCGTTAAAAAAATTTTTTTGCACAAGTAAAATATATATCAAGGAGACTGAGTTTTATGTCATAATATCTTGAAAAAATAATTTCTTTTGCTGCAAGAGCGGTAAATTACTTATTTATGGGAAAAATAAAATTATTATTGATTTGCGGAGAAAATGACGGTATAATCAATTTGAATAACGTGAGTTCGATGAAAACTAAAAATTATTATAATGTCATTCTGAGGAGCAACAGCGACGAAGAATCTTTTAAAGATTCCTCACTGCGTTCGGAATGACATACTTAATTTAATCATTGTCAGAATATTTTTCGGTTATATCGAACTCATGTTGAATAAAATGATGAAAGGAAATTCAGATGGCAGAGGATATATTTTTCTTTATAAAGGAATATTTCAGAAAAACAGACAAGCTGTTATGGATATTGGTATTGATTGCATCAATGACAGGATGCTTTCTGATAGCAAGTCAGCAGAGATTTGATACGGTGGATTTTTTGAAGACACAGATAATAGCTGTAATTATAGGGGTAGTTTGTGCATTTGCAGTATCTCTCATAGACTATGAAACTATTGCAAAATTCTGGTATGTGATAGGAGGAATCGGGCTTCTGCTGACCATACTTGTATTTTTTATCGGTATACAGATAAACGGTACTGACGATACGGGCTGGATAAGACTTCCGTGGGGAATGACCTTTCAGCCGTCAGAGCTTACAAAGATATGCTTTATACTGACGTTTTCAAAGCATCTGGCATATCTGTCCGAAAAGGATAATTTGCACAGCTTCTGGGGGGTACTGACACTTCTTGTCCATGCAGCAGTGCCTATTGTAATGATACATCTTCAGGGAGATGATGGTGCTGCACTTGTATTTGCATTGATGTTTATTGTAATGACATTTGCTGCAGGTGTACAGATAAGATATTTTATAATAGCGTTGGCTGGAATAGCAGTTTCACTGCCGTTTGTATGGACATCTGTTCTCAACTCCGAACAAAAAAACCGTCTTACAGCACTGTTCACATCTGATGAATCAATGTTCCGCACATACGGCTGGCAGCAGTATCAGGGTAAGATATCCATAGCATCAGGCGGTATATTCGGCAAGGGACTTTTCAACGGTCCAAGAGTTGCAAGGGATATCGTTCCTTATCAGGAAAATGACT
The DNA here is from genome assembly GCA_902800065.1 of uncultured Ruminococcus sp. Lineage (GTDB taxonomy): Bacteria > Bacillota > Clostridia > Oscillospirales > Acutalibacteraceae > UBA1213. The sequence goes on along the minus strand of CADCDE010000035.1, from coordinate 19,974 downwards.
TTATATTCACCGTTGCAGGAGAAGAATTGGGATTTATTGGATGCTGTGCAATACTGATACTGTTCTTTATGATACTTTTCAGGCTTTTAAAAAATTCGGCTCTTTCGGAGGATGCACTCGGAAAAAATATCTGTACAGGATTTTTTGCTCTGATAGGTGTACACGTTCTCACAAATCTCGGCATGGTTCTTGGAATACTCCCCGTTGTCGGTATAACACTGCCGTTTTTCAGCTCAGGAGGCACATCGGCTGTATGTTCATATCTCGGAGTGGGACTTGTACAAAGCGTATATATGCATCCGAAAACTCACAGAAGTTTTAGATTGAAACCCGAAAATGCCAAAAATAACAGAATTTTTGTGTAATTGGTACTAAAATTCTATGTAAAAACTGTTGACATAAACAAAGTTTTCTTTTATTATGTATTCTGTAATATTTTATTTATCACAGAGGAGTGTATTTTGATGTCAGCAGATGCCGACAGTTTTAATTTTTTTATCAGCTTCGGAGGAATTATCATATCAACAGTAATTATAATATTAAGCATTGTAATGAGCTTTTTCTTTTCAATGCTTGAAGACTCTGTAAAATCATCGGGCGATCTTAAGCACATTGACGGATTTGATGAAGCGAATATAAAAAAAGCCGTAAGATTAAAGGAAAATGCGGATAAGTATGAACTGTATGCAAAGACAGGCTTTATAGTGTCAAATGCGTTGGCAATGATATTTTCATGTCTGTCATATGTGCCTTATATTGATGCCCTGCTGGAAAATGCGGGGCTGATAAAAACTGCTTCACAGATAACAGGCTTTATTCTGATAATTTTATTTTCATTCACAGTATCTCTGACAATAGGAAGGTTTCTTCCTCAGAAAATTGCTTCGGCTGAACCTGAAAATATTCTGGTCAGGCACTGCGGGATTTTCAGTGTGATAGCTGTTATTGTTTCACCCTTCAGCAAGCTGTGTTCGGCAATTGCAGGAGGTATAAGCAAGCTGTTTGGTCATACTGCAGGTACTGACGAAAAATCCAAAACGGAAGAAAAAATACTCATGATGGTCGATAAGGGCGAGGAAAACGGTATTATCGAGGAAAATACAAAAAGTATGATCGAAAATGTCTTTGAATTTGATGATACTGCTGTCAGAGAGATAATGACACACCGAAAGGATGTTGTCGCTGTAGACGATAATACAAAGATAACCGATCTTACAAAGATCGCCATTGAGAGCGGATGCTCAAGAATACCTGTGTATCACGGCGATATAGACAATATCACGGGGATAATATATGTCAAAGACCTGCTCAAATTTGTAAGTACAAATGCACCTTCGGAAATTATCGGAAGTGATATCATACGAGAAGCTGTATTTGTGCCTGAATCAAAGAGATGCAGTGAGATGTTTGAATATATGACCAAAAGAAAGATACAAATAGCCGTAGTTGTTGATGAATTCGGCGGTACGGGCGGTATCATCACCATGGAAGACCTGATAGAATCTATTCTGGGAAATATTCAGGATGAATATGACAACGAGGAAGAAGAAATAAAAAAAGTCAATGAAAACAGCTTTAAGGTTGATGGTGCAACGTCTCTTGATGAAATAGGTGATTTGACGGGAATAGACTTTGACGGTGAAGAAGATGACACTATTGCGGGAGTCATGCTCGACAGAATGGGACAGATACCGAAAAGCGGTGAGCATCCTTCAATAATGATAGAAAATACCCGTTTTACAGTTCTTGAGGTGGATAACAGAAGAATATCCAAGATACTTATTGTTAAACAGGATGATAATAAGGCTGTATCAGGGGAATAAAAAAATTTTTACAAAATATTCGTATAAATTAACTTATCTTTGGAAGTTTTTTGTTGCATGGTGTACTTTACATTTAAGGGTATTTTGTTGTATGATATATACAAAGACAGTATAGCTTTTTTTGTTTATTGAAACGGAGGTTTCCATTATGGCAGAAGAAAAGGAAAAAACAGAAGAATTGAAAAGCGAAAAAAACACAGAAGCAGAAGATGTCGTATTTGCGACTGTTGAGCTTAAATCAGGTACTTATAATATGGATGATGAGTACAATGACAATTATCAAAGTAAAAATAATGAAAATAATAAAAAACGCAAATTTCCCGTAATACCCGTAGTAGCCTCTGCTGCAGCACTATGCGTTGCAGCATCTGTGGCAATAGTCGTTATGTCACAGGGAAACAGTAATAATGTGTCTCCTGACAGCAGTGTGTCTGTAGTCGGACAGTCTGACTCTACCACAGGAACCGAGTCAATCAAAAGCTCGTCACAGGGAAATGACGGAAACAACGATCAGCCTCTTATCATAGAACATCCGCTTGAGATAAGTCATATAGATACATCAAGCATAGTATTCGGAAATAACGTTACAGTTGAGGGGGTTGAGCTTGCGGGGAAGACTCTTGCACAGGCTTTTGATGCCATGCAGGAAAAGGTCAGCTCACTCCGTGAGCCTATCTCAATAAGCGTTGAATGTGAGGGCAAAAATGTTTCACTGACACAGGACGACTTTGAATATGACAGTGATATAGCCAATGTTCTCATGCAGGCTTACCATTACAGCAGGGGAGAATTGGAATCTCCTACGGTAGTTACGACAAGAAATGGTGATGTAGTAGACTTTAAAATTACATCAGCACTGAATAAACATTCCGTCAGTGGTGCTGTCAAGAAGGCAGCGGATACATTCGACATATTGCCCGTAAATGCAAGCGTGACAAAGTTCGAGCCGAAAAAAACAGAAAAATTTACTTATGCTGACGGCAAGAACGGCTTTATGATAGATCAGAAGGAGCTTTCCGACAAGATAGGCAATATCCTGAATCTTACCAAAAAAGAGGGTTCAATAAGCATAAAGAAAAACGAAACTCCATTTGAGATAACCCTGCCTATATTAAAGGCAAATACAAAGCTCATTGCGTCAACTTATACAACGGCTGCCAATGTATGGGCATCAAACTATAATATGGAGCTTGCAATACAGAGTGCAAGCGGTACGATAGTAAATCCGGGTGAGACTTTCTCGTTCAATAAGATGACAGGTGATACAACTAATGGTTTATTGGGATATGTACAGTCAACTGCCATAGTAAAGGGCGAATATGTACAGTCATACGGCGGCGGTATATGTCAGGCTTCAACAACACTTTATCTTTGTGCATTGAGAGCAGATATGGAGCCTGTTGAACGCTGGGCTCACGCTTATCCGTCTGTATATGCCGACAGAGGTCTTGATGCGACTGTCGATTACGGAAACCTTGATATGAAATTCAAGAATACAAAGGATTATCCCATATATATCGCTACTTACGTTTATGATTACGATTATGACGGCTTGGATGAGCTTCTTGTCGAAATGTACGGACCACTTTCAACTGAGTATGACGAGATAATACCTGTCGGCTGGGTAAGCTCTGCAGGTTATGACGGATATTATGCGAAGGGTGCAAAGGTATACTTCAAGAATGGCAAGGAAATAAAGCGTGTATATACTCCTGGTGGTTCATATGACTATAAATATGATACCTACAGCTCGGCACTTGCAAGAATACCGGCTGATCCCGAATTCGGTCCCAAGGATGTTACTCCGACAATGAAACCTCCGGCTGTATTCTCACCAAACGGCTGCGGAAGCAATGCACCTGTGGCTTACGGAAAAGCTGCTGAATATCTTGAAAAGGCAAAGAACACAAAAAACGAAAAGCAGCCTGAACAGCAGCAGTCATCAAATGCAAGCAGCAAGCCTGCTGAACAGTCATCGTCAGTACCCGCTATTTCAAGTCAGATTTCGGAAACACCGTCAGTTGAACCGAGCCAGACACCTCAGCCGAGTCCTCAACCAAGTATTCAATCAAGTGTTGAGCCAAGCCGTGAACCTGAACCAAGTCCCGTGGCTTCAAGCAGTCAGCCTGAGCCAAGTCCTGTGGCTTCAAGCAGTCAGTCCGAGCCGAGTTATGAGTCCAGTACTCAGCCGAGTTCTGAGCCGAGTCCAGAACCCAGCCCTGAACCGAGTCCTGAGCCGAGTCCCGAACCAAGTTCTGAACAAAGTTCTGAACCTGAACCGAGTGCGCTCGATGAATCTTCAGAAGATGAATCGCCTGTATCAGAATAAATTTTAAATAGAAATCCCTCCGTGATTTTTTTAAAATTGCGGAGGGAATAATATTTTAATAGGGGAGGGAGATTTTTGTGAAATTTTCAAAAATATTTTTAAGTATATCAATATCGTTGGTCATGATAGTAATACCGTCATGTACAAAGAAAATTTCTTCTCCGAATGAACAGACAATATATTACAGGATATCAGACGAGCCTGTCACACTTGATCCGCAAATAGCAAATGATGCTTCGTCAAGGCTTGTTATAATGAATATATTTGAGGGCCTTGTCAAATTGGACAATAAAAATGAGCCTATTAGGGGAGCAGCTGACAGTTGGAAAATGAACGGCATGGAGTATGAGTTTCACATAAGAGACGGGGCAAAATGGAGTGACGGTTCACCTCTGACAGCAAATGATTTTTTATACGGATTCCAGAGAACATTTATGCCTCTTACCGATTCTCAGACAGCCAAAACTCTTTTCTGTATCAAAAATTCCGAAAAAATAAAAAAAGGTCAGCTTGATATGTCTTATCTCGGAGTGTATGCGGAAAATGAGCATACACTGAAAATACAGCTTGATTATCAGGATCCGCAGTTTCTTTCACTCCTTGCAACTCCTCCTGCAATGCCCTGCAAAAAGGATTTCTTTGAAAGCACCGCAGGACAGTATGGTCTTGAATATGATAAGATAGTATCAAACGGAGCGTTCTGCATTTCAAAGTACGGCTGGGAGCATGAAAAATATATCCGCCTTTCAAGAAATGATAATTATAAAGGTGAAAATAAAGTTATCCCAAAAGGAGTAAATATAGATATATCCGACAGTCCCGAGGATGTTTGCAGTGCTGTAGCCAACAGGGAAATAGACTGCTATCCGCTGGATATTACCGAACTTCAGAAGGCAAAGGCAAATAAACTGAATCTGACAGCATTCAATGACACCGTATGGGGAATTTCATTTAATATGCAGAATGAGGTTATTGCAAAGCCCGATATAAGAAGGTCTCTTTTACAGTCACTTGACAGGAAGTATATTTTGAGAAATCTGCCCGAAGGCTGTATCCCTGCTGAAGATATCGTTCCAGAAACTGCAAGGGCTGACAATATGACATACCGTTCACTTGTAGGCAGAGGTATGGGGATAGAATTTTCCGAAAATGCAAAGGAGTATTTTAAAAATGCAGTCGCTGCTCTGAATTATCATGAAGATGAATATTACTATTGGTATTATGACTATGACGAAGTGGAATTTCCCGACATAGATATACTTTGTACTGATGAACCGTCAATACAGCCTGTTGTGAACAGTATCATTGAAACATGGAACAGATTGACAGGAAAATATGCCAATAAAACTCCTGTTCCGAGAGAGGAACTGATGGAAAGGATAGCATCCGGGGATTATCTGATAGCGATAGCCCCTCTGAAGCCTGACGGTGAAAGTCCCGTTGATACACTGAAGCTCTTTATGAGCAACAGTGAAGTAAATATATCAGGAGTATCAGATGAAGTCTATGACAGTCTTATATCCGATATATTGCAGAAGCCCGACAATACAAGCATCAATAAGATGATACAGGCTGAAAGATATCTGAATGACAACGGTATATTTTATCCGCTCTATACAGAGAGCCGTTATTATGTTTCAGCGGAAAATGTTCATGGAATAGTATTTCATCCCTACGGTGCAGAAGCAGATTTTTCATCAGCCGAAAAAATCCTGAAATAAATTTTGAATCAAAAAATCCCCTGTCTTGTTACAGACGGGGGATATTGTTTTATCAGAGTTTGCCTATTATATTTTCGATTTTGTCGGAGGCAGCTTCAGCATCGGGATTTATGATACTCTCAGCCTTGCCCATATCACACGCTTTTGCATTTTCGGAATCTATCGGAAGTCTTGCAAGAATTTCAAGACTGTATTCCTTGGCAATATTTTCGAGCTTGCTCTCACCGAAGGGATAATGCTTTTTACCGCAGTCGGGACATACAAAATAACTCATATTCTCAACTATTCCGAGTATGGGTACATTCATCATCTGTGCCATTTTAACGGCTTTTCCGACTATCATGGAAACAAGGTCCTGTGGAGATGTTACAACGATGATACCGTCAAGAGGAATTGACTGGAAGACCGTCAGCGGAACATCGCCTGTTCCTGGAGGCATATCAACGAACATATAGTCAACATCACCCCATACAACGTCTGTCCAGAACTGCTTTACTGCACCTGCAAGAACAGGACCTCTCCAGATTACAGGATCGGTATCGTTTTCGAGAAGAAGATTTATGGATATTATTTTGATACCCGAAGCTGTCACAGCAGGGAGGATTCCCTGATCGGAACCCATAGCCTTTTCGGTTATACCAAAGGCTTTCGGGATAGACGGACCTGTTATATCTGCATCAAGTATAGCTGTATCATAGCCCCTTCTGTTGAACATTACAGCTAAAAGTGAGGTGACCATTGATTTTCCGACACCGCCCTTACCACTGACAACGCCTATAACTTTTTTTACCTTGCTGAATTCATTCAGCTTTTCCGTCAAGTCCCTTGACTCACAGTTTTCACTGCATGAACTGCAATCATGTGTACATTCTGACATTATTGATTCTCTCCTTGTTCAGATTTATCATTATTTTTATCGCTGTCCGAGGATTCAGCGACAGTTTCATTGTTGGATTCTTCTTTTTTGGAGGTATCAAGCTCATATCCGCTCAGGAAAGTATACGGTATACCGTAGCCGAGAGCGACTGCCGCAAAATTTATCATTTGCGGATGAGCGTTGAGCTGTTCCGAAAAAGGAAGATTTGATGTGATGCCTGCAATTATTATATACAGTGACGGAAGTACCATTATCAAAAGAGTGGAAAGAGAAAATCTTTTCACTTGTTTACCGTCACCGACTCTTGTTGCATAGAACAGAACCAAACCGAAAACAACGTATACACAGGACATCAAAATAAGTTTTAATGTATCGCTGAATACTGCTGAATCCTGTATGAGTACCGAGAAGAAATATGAGCATATTATAAAAGCCGTTACGAGAAATGCCGAGAAAATAAGATTGGAAGTATCTTTGTTTTTCATTATAGTATTTCCTCCGAAGTTATTTTTTAAGCATTGCAACAAGACAAAGCCAATTTTTTTCTTCATACTGTTCGATTACCTGAAGTGTATCGGGCAGTGCATTCAGGACATCATCTACTCTTGAATCTATGATACCGCTCATGATATAAACGGTATTTTTGTTCATGTGTTTTTCAATGTCAGCGGAAAGCATTATTATCGCATCTGCAACTATATTTGCCGTGATGACATCAAAACAGCCCTCGACTTTATCGGCTAAATTTCCGTGTATGCCTGTATACCTGTCGGATACATCATTCAGCTTTGCATTTTCGACAGAGGCTTTTACAGCTAATTCATCAATGTCAATGCCGATAGCTGACTTTGCTCCCAAAAGCAGTCCTGCAACCGAAAGTATACCGCTTCCGCAGCCTACATCAAGCATGGTGCAGTCTTTTGTGATATATTTTTCAAGTACCTGAAGGCATAATCTTGTAGTTTCGTGAGTACCTGTTCCGAAAGCAAGACCTGGTTCAAGATGAAGAATTATTCTGCCGTCATTTTCGTAATCGTCACGCCATATCGGGCGGATAAGCAGTTTTTCGCCTACCTTGATAGGCTTGAAATACTTTCTCCAGTTTTCGAGACACGCCTCTACATCACAGTCATTGGAATATATTTTATAATTTATGTTTTCAGCAATGAATCTCTCTTTAAGAAAAGATATCGCTTCATTGGGATTATCCTCGGGGCTTATGTAGATATGTACCTTTCCTTTAGTCCTGTCCTGACTGAGAAGTGCTTCATCTATCATATCTATATGGGCGATTTCAAGAACCTCATTTTCAAGGTCGGAATAATCCTCTATATATATACCGTAGGGTACGGTCATATTAGCGATATTTCCTGCAGTTTCAATGTCCTTTGAATCTACCTCTGCTATAATTTCAGTCCAATCCATAAAAATTTCCTTTCAGCAAAAAATTACACAATACACTATATTATAATCCAATATGTACAAAAAAACAAGGATTTTATTCAGATTTTTTTTCAGAGCTTTTTCCGTGCTGAAAGCCCTTTTTATATATGAATACGGATAAAAGCGATACAGCGATGACAGCACCTCCGAATATCAGATAATTATTCTGACCGTTATCGTCATTTTCAGTGTGCACTATATGGTATACACCCTCGCTCTTTTCTGAAGATTCATTTTCGGATGAAACGGCTTTGTTTTTATCTTCCTTTGAATTATGGCGGGAGATATCCTTGTTTTCGGAAACAGTCTGAGTTTCTGTAATTTCATCATTCTCACCGACATTCAGTGAAAATCTGTATATATTATCGGCGTTGATATAATTTCCGTCAATGTCGCACGCTTCATATACGAAGACCTCAAATGTATAATTTGTACTGTCATCTATCGGGCGGAATCGGAGAATAATATCCTTGTTTTCATCATCTATGCAGATGATATCAGCTTGTCCCATGTTGTCATTGAAATAGAAAATATCATTGTCATCCTTATTTTCAAGGGATATATTTTTGAGTTCAAGAGCATTGGCGTCGTATGAAACGCTTATTCTTTTGTCGGCGATATTTTTGGTACATTCAGTTGACAGATACAGATTAAAGGCTTTTCCTGCTTTTATATCATCTCGAAGATATATCTCAATGGATATTTCATTGTTTTGTGCAGATACTGTAAATGAATATATAAAAAATATTATCAAAGAAAAAATAAGAGTCTTTTTCATTTTGGTTATCCTCTGATATCACGAAAAAAGCAAACGTCAGATATTTAAAAAAAACTGTCGTTTGCTTTTTCTTGTTTTCAGGCTGAAAGGATTTTTATTTTTTGATTATCTTCTTCTTTTTTTACTTTTGTTGCTTCTTGTAGGACCGTTCTTTACAGGAACTGAAGGAGCAGCAGGAGCTTCCTCGGCAGGAGTTTCCTCGGGGAGACCGTCTGCAAGATAATTATATAACCAAGCTGCCAAAGCTGCACCAACAAGCGGAGCGATTATGAACATCCATACATTGACAAAAGCGTCACCGCCGACAAATATTGCAGGACCGAAGCTTCTTGCAGGATTAACGGAAGTACCTGTGAAGTAGATGCCGAAGATGTGTACGAGTGTCAGTGTGAGACCGATAACTATTCCTGCAACAGAACTGTTGGATATTTTTGAAGTTACACCGAGAATTGCTATGATAAATACGAATGTAAGGATAATTTCAATGCAGAGAGTTGCCCATACATTGTCTGCATAGATAGCATTTGTACCGAGACCTGTTTTAGTATCGAAGAATATCGAAAGGAAAGCACCGCCGATTATTGCACCGATGAATTGTGAGCCGACATAGGCACCGAACTCTTTGGGAGTCATTTTTTTGCTTATGAGCATTGCAAGGGATACAGCAGGGTTGATGTGACAGCCTGAGATATTGCCTATTGAATAAGCCATTGCAACGATAATAAGACCAAATGCAAGAGCGGTCATAAGGTATCCCGCATCAGGACTCATACCGCTGCATTTTACGGCAACAGCCGTTCCGCAGCCGAAAAATACAAGTACAAATGTACCGATACATTCAGCTATACATTTTTTGGATAAACTCATGGATAGAACCTCCGTTCATTAATTAATAAAAAATACTTTCAGCCAAAGCATAATATAATTATATATTACAGATTTATTTTTTTCAACCATAATCTGCAATTATTTTGTGTGGAAACTGTATAAAATTTACAATAATAAATGACATCTGTTTGCACAATAATATAAAAAGAGTGAGGAATGAGAAGTGAGGAGTGGGAAGTTTTTGGCTTCTCATTCCTCACCTGAAATTCTGTTATAGTAAATGTCATTTTCTTTTGTCATTCTGAGGAGCGACAGCGACGAAGAATCTTCCGAAGATTCCTCGCTTTGCTCGGAATGACAAAGATGTCAAAATCCTGACTTAGATTATGTCCCAGTAGCCGTCAAGGGTAGCAAAGTAATCTTCAACAGTTTCGGGACGGCGAATTTCAACGACAGAGCCGTCTTCTCTGAGGAGAAGCTCAGCGGATTTGAGTTTGCCGTTGTAGTTGTAGCCCATTGCAAAACCGTGTGCACCTGTATCATGTATAACAAGAATATCGCCCATATCTATTTTGGGGAGCTTTCTGTCAATGGCGAATTTATCGTTGTTTTCGCACAGAGAGCCTGTTACGTCATAAACATGGTCACAAGGAGCGCTTTCTTTTCCGAGTACGGTTATATGATGATAAGCCCCGTACATTGCAGGACGCATTAAGTTTACTGCACAGGCATCTACACCGATATATTCTTTGTAGATATGCTTTTCATGGATAGCCTTTGTAACGAGATGTCCATAGGGTGCAAGCATGAATCTTCCAAGCTCTGTGTATATGCTTACATCGCCCATTCCGGCAGGTACAAGGACTTCTTCAAATACCTTTCTTACACCTTCGCCTATAACGAGAATATCATTAGGTTCTTTGTCAGGTGTATAGGGTACTCCTACACCGCCTGAAAGATTGATGAATTTTATATCAACGCCTGTTTCTTCTTTGAGTTCAACGGCAAGTTTGAAAAGAATTTTCGCAAGAGTCGGGTAATATTCGTTTGAAACTGTGTTGCTTGCAAGGAACGAATGTATGCCAAAATTCTTTGCACCAAGTTCTTTAAGGCGAATGAAAGCCTCTTTTATCTGTTCCCTTGTCATGCCGTATTTAGCGTCACCTGGATTGTCCATGATAGTAGTTGAAATGGAGAATTTTCCACCGGGGTTGAAACGGCAGGAGATAGTTTCGGGGATACCACAGGCTTCATTGAGCATATCAATATGAGTTATGTCATCAAGATTGATTATAGCACCTATCTCGTTGGCATACTGAAATTCCTCGAAGGGAGTATCATTTGATGAAAACATTATTTCGGGATTTCTGAAGCCGCATCTTTTGCTCATAAGGAGCTCTGAATAAGAAGAACAGTCTGTACCGCATCCTTCTTCCCTGAGAACTTTGAGGATAGTGGGATTTGGAGTAGCCTTGACAGCAAAAAATTCCTTGAAGCCCTTGTTCCATGAGAATGCCTGTTTGAGCTTTCGTGCGTTTTCACGGATACCTTTTTCATCGTATATATGAAAAGGAGTCGGATATTCGGCGATTATTTCTTCAGCTTTTTCTTTTGATATAAATGGTATTTTGGACATAAAAATTCCCTCCAAAAAATAAAAAATACAACTTAATTCTACAATAAAATCGAATAATTTGTCAATATTTTAACGCAATTTTTTTGATTGCAGAAAAGGAATTTTTTTATGAAAAAAAATATATCTCTCATAATGTCAAAAACTCAATATGATAATTATTTGTTCTGGATATATGTATTGAACCTGTCGGATTATCTTTTCACACTTGTGCTTGTATCAAGCGGACTTTTCGTTGAAGTAAATCCTCTTTTGAAAATGGATATTCAGGGGACAGGCGGATTTATCCTGAAATGTATTCTTCCGATGATGCTTTTGCTGTATCTCCATATAAGAATGGCATTAAAACCGCCTGTCAATAAAAAAGCGGTCAAAATACTTTTGTCATTTATATTTTCATATTATGCCTTGATAAATGCTTTTCATATATTTTGGCTGGCATATTTCATTGTTATGTTCAGATGAAAAAAATCAAAGTTAAGTAAGAATAATAAAAAAGACAGGAAACTTACGTTTCCTGTCTTTGATAAAAAGTGACTCGGACGGGAATCGAACCCGTGTTACCGCCGTGAAAGGGCGGTGTCTTAGCCGCTTGACCACCGAGCCATGTGAGTTGATGAAATCACCAATTTTAAGTTTTTGAAAAATTCAGGTGAAACGCTGAACCCACAAAATATGCGTCCAGCGTCACGCTGGTAGCGGTAGTGGGACTTGAACCTACGACACTTCGGGTATGAACCGAATGCTCTAGCCAACTGAGCTATACCGCCATATCGACTGTCTGCAACAGTCAGCTTCATTATTATATAACATACATTCTTTTTTGTCAATAGTTTTTTAAAAGAAAATATATACCTTGAGTATATATTACTAACTGCATATTATAACTACTTTTTGTATTATAACAGATAATATCCATAGGAAGTTTTCAACATTGAAATGTTGAAAGTGTTTAAAACTCAACCGCCAAATGTTAAATATATTTTTCTGATTCAGAAAAAAGATTTTAGCTATACCACAATATATTGTGGTATGAAAAAGTCAATACATATTTTTGTGTAATATTAATTGTAAAAAATACCTTCTGTAATAAGTTTTTAACTTTTTCAACATTTCAAAGTTGAAAACATAAGGTTTTCAACTTTACTTGTTGTAATATTCTGATTTTAGTATTGATAACCTATCAATATCATAATAAATTCCGTCTTTTAGAAGATCTTGCCGGAGAGTTCCCTCAAATTTCATGCCAATTTTTTCCATAACTCGCCTTGATGCAGGATTACACGACATACATACTCCCTGTATTTTGTTGAAACCGAATTTTTCAAAGCCGTATTTTAGCATTTCCTGAGCCGCTTCTGTGGCATAGCCGTTGTTCATATAGTCCTTGTCAATGTAATATGAAATATCCGCTCTGTTGTGTTCAAAGGAGACATTTATAAGACCGACATTTCCTATATAACGCCCCGTCTTACGCATAAAGACTCCAAATTCATAAGCAATATTGCTTCGCATATTTTCCTTTATGGTTTTGAGCCACCACTCTGCACGGAATCTGCTGTAGCCTTGGGGTATTCCGTAGGTAGTGTCGGGTTGTCGGATAACTTTCAGAAAGCTGTCGATATCCGTTTTTCTGTATTCCCTTATAAACAGCCTTTCGGTCAGAAATTTCTTCTCAAACATGAACTATTCCTTTCACATATGGACAAATCCCTCTGTCCATTGACATTCATCAATAATATATTTATCCAATACCCACTCACAACGACTGTATTTCTGTTTCATATTTTCCATTTCTTCTTCAGCTGATTTTATGTCAGTGAAGCAATCACTTTCAACAATATCAATTTCATCAAGATTTGAATTTATATTCCAACCCTGTATAATATAAACTTGTTTCAGGTTTTCGTCAACTGTACCGATAATATTTTTTGTTTCAATTTCATATTCACAGTTATAATTTTTAAATCCATTTACGTTATTTATATAATATTCCGCTGTTTGTTCAGACTTTTCAAATGAAGAAAATATTCCTATCAAAAAACCTTCTTTATAATCATCATATGATAATTCCAAGTCATAAAAAGTAAGTTTATACAGCTTCATTCTTTTTAGTTTCCTTTCACAGAATTATCCAATAAATTCATCACAATCTATTTCTATCAATCCGATGTTTTCTCTCCTGACAAGAATTTTATTGCCAATTTGTTTTATATAGTATGTGTATTCAAAGGGCGGAGTTATTTTTTTAAGTTCAACCCCGTTCATATCAAAAAATGATATGCTATCCCCGACAACAACACAAAATTTTTCATCTTTATCAATAAGTGCACATTCCGCATCACCATAAAAAAATCCTATTTCAGTAAAAGTCTGATTTTTCTTATTGAACAGAAATGCTGTTTCAAATTCATGTGTAACAGCAAAATTCTCACTTTCCGCAAGCAAATGCTCGGTTCTGTACAACTCATTTTGGAACAAAGTGGGTTGGGATAAAGGAACAGATGTATTGTTATCATAAGGCACTAATCCCAAAATTTCCTGAACAGTCTCATAAAAAACACATATAAGAGTGTCACCGTCTATAATTTGTGCCTTTACAAAATCACCGTTTACAGTGTTTGATGAATATAATGCAATTTTTGTTTCATTTTCCAATTCAGAATAAAAATATTTGTTGTCATAAGAAAAAATCTGATGACCATTTTTTGATTCTGTCGGAACAGCTCCCAATTCAACCATTATCAAATCAACAAGCTGTAATCTTCTTTTTGTTTCTTCTTTCAAGTTTTCATATTTCCAGACAATAAAATCTTCTGCAATCATTTTTTATCCTCTTTTTCAGCTTGAGTTTCTTTCGGAAGAATACCTGATTTTTTAACATGATTTCCTATTATCTCCGATACATCACTTACGGCTATGAATGCAGAGGAATCTATGGTTTTGATGATGTCCTTGAGTTCGTGTATCTCAAAGCGTGTCAGAACGCAGTATAAGACAACTTTCTTTCCGCTGACAAGCCCCTCACCCTCCATGATAGTGACTGTTCGACCAAGACGGGTATATATTTTCTCGGAAATTTCCTTTGCATCATTGGTGATTATCATAGCAGCTTTTGTTTGTTCCATGCCTGATTCGACTATATCAAGTATTTTTGATGTTATGAAATATGTCAAAAGACTGTACATAGCCCTGTCAAATGAATTAAGAACTATCCCAGCCAATGCAAATATTATCACGTTGCAGATAAGAACAAATCCGCCAACGGAAAAATGAAATTTTTTGTTTATCAGGATAGCGGCTGTTTCTGTACCGTCAAGACAGCCTCCGAATTTTATTACAATTCCGACTCCTGCACCAAGTATCACTCCTCCGAAGCATACTGCCAATAAATATTCCTGTGTAACATTCTGCAAGGGGGCGAATACTTCAAGGAATACAGAAAATACTGCCATTGAATATGCGGATTTTATTATGAACATCTTACCGAGTTTTTTAGCCCCGAATATAAGAAATGGAATGTTAAGGCATATTGTCAGAATTGAAAGAGGTATCTTTGAAAGAGTACTTATAATTATTCCTATGCCGACAACACCGCCGTCAAGTATGGTACACGGTACCAAAAATTCTTCGATTGCAAAAGCTGCTGTTGCTGCACCGAATGTCATGCATAAAAAATCAATAAACAGCTTTAATCTTGGGTTTTTTATCATAAAATCACTCTCTGTAAATGAATTTCATACAAATTATAGCATTCAATTATTATAATGTCAATTATTTGAATTTGTTTGTTAGTAAATTATTTTCACTAAAAAGTAGCATAAGAAAACTGTCCAATATCAATATAGCAAGAAAAAATGTAGTACCCAGTGAAATCTAAAAATTTAAAATGTTATCATTCAGAACGTAGTGAAACACCTTTGAAAGATTCTTTATCATTTTGTGTTTAAGAATGATAAATCAAAATCTTTAAGTTTATCTATTGTTTTAATATGAAATAGTATAAGTTCTTTCATAAAAATCTTTCCTTTCTTTTGATTAATTATAATGCATACAAAAAATTTTATTATTTTTCAAAAAAAGGCTTGACAAATCAATTACTATCAGTTATAATAGGTAATGTTCTGAGGAGAGCATGAAAAAAATATAAATGCGAGTGTGCTGGAATTGGCAGACAGGCACGTTTGAGGGGCGTGTGTTGCATGACGTACGGGTTCAAGTCCCGTCACTCGCACCATCTAAGGTGTATAAAAAAGATGTCACCGAAAAAAGCCTGATTTTATCAGGCTTTTTTGCATATTTCGGCAATGTATTTCAAGCCGATTTTCAAAGATGTCAAAAAGGCTTTTTTCCTCAAAATCGGATTCGAACCTTTACAAAACATATTTTTACGATATTTTGAGAGCAGTTTTTCAAAAATTGCTCTCTTTTTTGTTGCCAAAATATTGCCCAATGTGATATATTAGAATGGAGTGAAAGGAGATGTGCGACTTGATAACTGCAAAAGAACAGCCGAAAGATGCAAAGGAATTTGCGAAAAGATGGAAAGACAGAGGTTATGAAAAAGGCGAATCCAATTTATTTTGGATAGACCTTTTGCAGAGTGTTTACGGTGTTGAAAATATAGCCGAGTTCATTAGCTTTGAAGATCAGGTTCATCTTGACCATACTTCATTTATTGACGGCTATATCAAATCGACAAAAGTTATGATTGAACAGAAAAGTATCGGCAAGGATTTGAGGAAAGGTATCAAACAGTCTGACGGCTCATTTCTGACACCATTTCAGCAGGCTAAGAGATATGTCACCGAACTTCCCTTGTCACAGCACCCAAGATGGATAATTACTTGCAATTTTGCGGAATTTCTTGTCTATGACATGGAAAAGCCCAACGGTGAACCCGAACAGATTTTTCTGAAAGATTTGGAAAAAGATTATTACCGTCTGCAATTCCTTGTAAACACGGGTAATGAAAATCTCAAAAAGGAAATGGAGATTTCCTTAAAAGCGGGTGAACTTGTCGGCAAGCTGTATGACGCTATTCTGAAACAATACAAAAATCCCAATAATCCCCATACGCTGAAATCGCTGAATATGCTGTGTGTACGGTTGGTATTCTGCTTGTATGCAGAGGATGCAAATATTTTTGGAGAGCATTTGATGTTTCAACATTATATGAAACAGTTTACTCCAAGAGAATTCAGAGAACGTCTGATAGAGTTATTCCGTTTGCTCGACACAAAACCCAGCGAAAGAGAAAATATTTTTCCGTATGCCGAAGATGACCTTTTGGCATTTCCCTATGTGAATGGCGGATTGTTTGCAGATGAGAATATAGAAATACCAAGATTTACACAAGAAATTATTGATTTGTTACTTCAAAACGCAAGTGAGGGCTTTGATTGGTCGGAAATTTCTCCGACAATTTTCGGTGCAGTATTCGAGAGTACACTCAATCCCGAAACAAGACGTTCAGCAGAATTGTCTGAAATCGCACAGATAAAAGTGCAGAAAACAAGAAATCAAAAATTAGAGATGTTCCGAGAAAAGCTGTCTGCATTGGTATTCCTTGATAAAACAGTAGCGGGATTAATACAAAAAAAGACTTGAAATCAGCGTAAACCGCTTGTTTTCAAGCCTTTTTTCTTTTGCTTATTTTGTGTTGTGTAGTATATGGGGAGCTTTTGAAATGTTGCTTATGGTTTGGGTGCATAATTGAACGAACTATAAAGAGGTTCGTGTAATTATATAAGGGTTCGTTCAAGGATTAGATAACAATGCCATTTCATTAAAAAACAGAAATGACAATAAGCAAAATAACAATGATAATATCTAATATGATCGTTAAAGCAACTATGACTTGTGCGATCAGTATAAAACAGAAAAATGCAAAACAAAGATAACCCACAATACCTTTTTTCAGGAGTTGTTTCCGTCCAGATTAAAATAGCATCCATTCTAAAGCAACGATAAAGATACTTTCAACATCCAGCAAGGTACTCAGAGCTTTTCTCCATCTAATCCCAATGCAGGCAGAGAGTTTAATATAGCCATAATGATGTTTGCATTTGCGACTGAAATAAAGGTGTGCGATAAATCATTGTTAACAACAAAGGATAGCAATAAAAGTACTCCTGCTATCAACAAATTGGATTCAATTCCACTCAAAGAAAATTGTATTTTTTCTTTTGCAGTCAAAGATTTATTGTAATTCAAATTTTCATTATAGGACACATATGCCCCTAATGGAAAAAATACTAATAATAGCACTCCTACACTGCACACCCTATATCCATACGCAATACCGGTATTCATGTGTCCGATTTCATGAAACATGATCGAAAGCTATATCAACAAATACTGAAGCCAGTAAACTATCTCATAATGCCCATCGACAGAATTATCTGCGTTGTGTAATAGCATAAATAATACACCAATAACAAAAGAAAGAACAGAAAATATGGATAATGCCGCATTAAGCAGTCGGAATAACCATTTGAATTTTCGTATACTGCCACCGATAGGGAATAGAATAAACCCGAACAGCGGTCCTCCAAGATGGACTATTCTGGATGTATGTATAAGATGATCTTTCTTTAGTTTAGGGATAACTTTTTTCCCTTTGTCCAGCAGCTCCAGCGGTTTTGTTCCGTCAGCTTTACGAAGAGCATTATACAGTATCCGACCGATCTCAAATTCATCCTCGTCACCATTCTTTATAAAATAACAGAGCTTATCGGAGTTTTTCCTTTTTCGAATAATGAAGGAAACATCTTCCCTGAGCATCGGATACATAATTATCACCCCGCTTAGAAGTCGGCTTAATTACTATTCACAATATGTTACGAATACCGCTTTATTCTCCTTGTATAGCTCCCAGAATACTCCCCATCTGAAGGTATCCACACCAGTGAATATAATTGCGGAGATATTTATATATTCTTTTATGAAATCTGTGGCATAATGGTCTATCAGGTTAAAAGCTCCGCTGCTCATGTCGATATCCTCTATAATCAGATAATCAAAGTTTTTATATGCATTCAATAGTTTTTCATTGAGTACCGGAACGGTATGATATCTTCCCAACATATAGCCGAACTCAGAGAATGTTTCTGAATTTATAATATGCTTTTTATCTGATTCGATGCTTTTCATGATTTTCGTTTTTCCACACCTGGTAGGGCCGGACATAACAATCAGCTTATGCGGCTTGCCTTCAATAAACTCAATGACTTGTTTGTCAGTCAGCATTTTGTTTTCCACTTCCCACATTCTTAATCACTCCCAGCACATATATAATTACCCCTGTTTTTTCAGATATCTTTCGCAAACCTGCTCAATAACATTTCTTGCCTCATATACAGGCATTTCGAGAATACAGGCGGCTGCATGATAATGTCCGCCGCCGCCTAAAAGCTGACATATCTCATTTGCAGAAATATTATCACTTGTTCTCATAGAACATCTGGTGTTACCGTCCGGCAGTTCACGGATAGTAACACCGATTTTTACTCCCTCAACCTGATCTACAAAGGAGTTTATTCCTTCGAGTTCAGAATCCTTTATATCAGCGGTTTTCAGATCATTCAGTGTAATTATGCCTGTCAGAATCTGATCGTCACAGCTGAAATGAAAGCTGTCCTTCAAAAGCTCCTCCAGAGCCATTCTCTGCTTTGACTTAATAAACATATTCTTACGACCAATACCGGCAATATCTGCTCCGTATCCTGCCAATTCTGCGGCAGTCAAAAAGGACTGCTGTGTGGTATCGTATGTTCTGAAACACATGGTATCCGTCACAAGAGCCATGTAGAGAAGGTCAGCTATATCCTTAGTTACAGTTACTCCCATAAGCTTTATGAGCTTCAAAATGATTTCTGAACAAGCGCCGGCATCGCCCTCGATATATTTATAATCCGCTATAACCGAGTTGTCCAGATGATGGTCAATGCAAAATGTGTAATGTTCATTCTGAAAAATACCGAGTCGGTCAGGTGAGCCTGAGTCTATTGCGATGTTGACCGGATCATCTATATCGTCAGATATAATCTTACTTGTCATAGTAATGTGTGCATCAGGAACAGGATATTCTCCGGTCACTTTGCACTTCTTACCTATTGACTGCAATGACAGAGCCAACGCATAGGCTGAACCGATACAATCTCCGTCTGGTCTTATGTGATAGATGATTCTGTAGTTGTCCATCTTTTTCAAAAGTACTGCCATTTCTTCAAGAGTTATTAATTTCATCAATACCTGACCTCCTCTTAAAACAAGTGCTTTTCCCGACAGTGCTGTGCGATCAGAAAACAATGCAGAATATTGCCATCTCCGGCGAAAATCTCTGTATTGCCAAAGTCTGCACTATCAATGCTGATCCATTCAAGCTCATTGCCGCCTGTTTCCTGAACAAGTTCAACTTCCTTTGTCAATCTGCTCACATAGCACTCTATAAGATTGTTCGTGTTGTAATATGCAAGATCCATCAAATGATAAAGCGGAGTAACTGATTCTTTGTCTATACCTGTTTCTTCTTCAAGCT
>CADCDE010000034.1 GCA_902800065.1 uncultured Ruminococcus sp. | reverse complement strand
TGCAAGGACAGAATACGATCTTCCGAAATATACCGCTGCAATCGGTGACTATGCTTTCTGCGGCTCACAGATTCAAAAGCTCAACATTTCTGAACCTCAGTCGGAACTTGAAATATTGTCCTCTGTTGGTGCATACGCTTTTGCAGACTGTGTTGGTCTTGAAGAAATCAATATTGACTGTGCAGGAAAAGTCGGCAAAGGTGCTTTTGCAGGCTGTGAGAATTTGAAAACAGTATATGTTTCATCTGATTTAACGGAAATCGGTGAGGGTGCTTTTGAGGGAGTTTCGGAAGATTTTGTAATTGAGGGATACAATGCTGATTGTTATGCCGCAGAATATGCACAGGAAAACGGTATCAGCTATCATTCTCCTCTTGAAGCAGGCATTGACTTTGAATTTGAGGGTGATTTCTTCGGTTCGGTAGCACTCGGTTCAAAATTTGTTGTCAAAGGTACTGCCGGCGGCGGTGAAGGTGACTATCTCTATGCTTTCCTCTACAAAAGACCCGGAGAAGAAAAATGGACTGTTAAACAGGGTTATAAAGAGAATGATTCTGTAGAATTTACTCCCGCATATTCCGGAAATTATGAATTTTGTGTAAAAGTAAAAGATGCAAGCGGTGAAATTTCCAAGATGTTTTCGGATATTCAAGTTGAGGAAGCCTTTGTCAATGAATCCTCAATTTCCGCAGATACCATTACTAAGGGCGAAACCGTAACTGTTACGGGTGTTCCCGAAGAAGGTATGGAAAACTGTACTTATGCTTTCTACTACAAAAAGACAACAGACAAAAAATGGATACAGAAACAGGACTTTGATACAAACAACACAGTTGAGATAAAACCCGCAAAAGTTGCTGATTATCAGATATGTGTAAAAATTAAGGACGAAAACGGCAGCATTGCCAAAAAATACTTTGACCTTAAAGTAAATCCGGCAGAATAAACTATATAAAAAGCGGCTGAGATTGCCTCAGTCGCTTTTTGATATTGATAATATTGTGAATACTGCTTTCGAGTAAAAAAGAAAAAATTAAGATAATGACTTGCAGAGGAAAATGGAAATATGAATTTGATAGAGAAAATAACGAATTTTATAGTTATGCGTGCAGCAGCATTGTACGGTGGAATGCAGATAAAAAAATATTATTCAAAGGCAGAAAATGCGGATAAAGTCAGTGAAAAACTTCTTATGAAACTGTTGAAAAAAAGCAGGGATACGGAGCTTGGTAAAAAATACAATTTTGCTGATATAAAAAATTCAGAAGATTATCAAAAAAAAGTGCCGTTTTCGGTCTATGAAGATTATAAGGAATATATAGATGAAATGGCTGAAACAGGCAGACAAAAACTTATGACAGCGGAAAAAGTTGAGTTTTTTGCAAAAACTTCGGGTACAACGGGTGTAATGAAAAGAATACCCATTGTCAAAAAGGCAAAGCCTGCATTTATAAAAAATGTGGCAATATTTATTTATTTCATCAACCGTGAAATGAAAAAAAGAGGTTATCTCTACGGCAAAGGACTGAATATGGTCGAGATAGAATCATCTGTTACAAAGGGTGGAATACCCGAAGGAATCATTTCAGCTTATACTATTGAAAAAAATCAGTTTTTGATGCCTGCAATAACCTGTATCCCAAATGAAGCCTTAAAGTGCGGTGAAGAATCCGATATGAAATATATAAAAGCCTTCTATGCACTGAAAGAAAAAGACCTTACATATTTTGCTGCTGTGTTCAACTCGAATATAACCGACCTTATTAAATATATAATTGAAAATTATGATATTCTGTGTAATGATATTCAAAACGGAAGAATAAGTGATAAAATTGATATTCCGTCGGATATAAAAGAGAAACTAAACCGAAAACTTCGTCCCGATTCTGAAAGGGCTGATGAACTCCGAAAAATCTTTAAAGAAAATCCTGATGATTTGATGAAAAAAATCTGGCCTAAGCTTTGCTTTATAATGGGTATAGGCTCGGGGGAATTTTCCGCGTTTACAGGAAAACTGAAAAAATTATGCGGAAATGATGCGGTTTTCTATAACGAAACATATTCTTCGAGTGAGTCACTTATCGCAGGCGGAATGGAAACGGAAACAGAAGATTATTTTCTGCTTTTTGACAACGGATTTTTTGAATTTATTCCCGTTGAAGATGAAAACAGCCGTCCTTTGATGCTCCATGAGCTTAAAATCGGTGAATTGTATGAAATTGTCATCACCAATCTTTCGGGACTGTACCGCTATCGTATCAAAGATGTTGTGCGTGTAACAGGCTATAAAGGAAAAGTGCCTTTGCTTCGTTTTGCATACAGGAAAAATCAGGTAATAAATATTACAGGTGTAAAGCTGACTGCAGAGCATATAACAGGTGCGGTGAAATCGTTTGAAGAAAGAACGGGCATTACTGTAAATGATTACTGTATTTATCCTGATACGGACAACATACCTTGGAAAATCGTCATGTTTATTGAAACACAGTCGGATATATCATCCCAAACATCTGAACAGCTTGGAAATATATTTGATGAAGAACTTTCAAAAACAAACCGTGAACATGAGCGTATGCTGAAAATAGGGGAAACTTCTCCGTCAGTCGTTTATCCTGTACAGAAAGGTACTTTCGGTAAGTACA
This sequence comes from uncultured Ruminococcus sp., assembly GCA_902800065.1. Classification (GTDB taxonomy): domain Bacteria; phylum Bacillota; class Clostridia; order Oscillospirales; family Acutalibacteraceae; genus UBA1213. The sequence goes on along the minus strand of CADCDE010000034.1, from coordinate 22,614 downwards.
GAGAGTATAAAGTATCAAAAGGCACTTCACAAAATCAGGTTAAGTCTATCCGTGTAATAACTACTTGGGAACAGTTGGATTTCTTTAAAAAATATACAAGAGTATTTGAGAAAGTGGTATGAAAAGAAAAAGGCGGATTTTTATGGGTGTATTGAAATAATTATTACAAAATTAATTTGAACGGAGGAAAATATATGGATTATTGGGTAATTGTTGGTGAAGGCGGAGGTTTTGAGGAAGTTAAAAGCATCAAGTCAAATTCTTCCGCCGCACAGTCGGGTGAAATTAAAAAAACTACTGTTCGCATGGACGATATTATTTTCACTGTAGGGGATAATGGCAAAACAAAAATTTTCATCTGTGGTGAAGAAGTTGCTCCGCCTGATGTTTTCATGCTCTGGGGGCATTACAATGAAGTGTTTGAGGGTATCTCACGCCGTCTGACTTCTTTGGGGGCAAGGAGCATCAATGACATTGACGCAAAAAGAATTGTATGCAGTAAGCTGTCAACCGCACTTTTGCTTGAACAGGCAGGAATCCATCAGGCGAAAAGCCTTACAGTAACGTCACATACTTCCGCAAAGACCGTTGTGGAATGTTTAGGTTTGCCGACAGTTTTTAAACCAAGCAACGGTGCACAGGGGGAAGGAGTTGTCTTGCTTCACTCCGAACAGGAAATTGCAGATTATCTTGCAAAACTTCCCGAAGGCGATACAAATGCCGTTCTTGCACAGGAATTTATCTCAACTGCAAAGGGAAAAGATATTCGTGTAGTTGTTGCGGATTATAAAGTAGTTCGTGTCATACAGCGTGTTGCGGGGAATCCAGATGAATTTCGTTCAAATATACATCTTGGCGGACATTGTGAGGAATATGACCTTGATGAAAATGCCGTAAAAATGTGCGAAAAAGTGGCAGAAGTCTGCGGACTGAGATTATGCGGAATAGACCTTCTTCAAGCTGAAAACGGATATGTTGTGGGTGAAGTGAACTGTACACCAGGAATGGACAGTGAATTTATGAAGTCCGACCGTTTCAAACAGATACTGCACGATTTAGTAGTAAAATGATGGAGGAATATTATGCTTTCTCTGTACAGAAAATATCTGGGGCATTATACGCCTTTCGTCATTGCTACTTTCATAACCACTTGTATCATATATTTCGTTCAGTTGTGTTTATTGTTACCTGAATCAAAACGTATTATTGATAAGGGTGTTAACTTACAGAATACAGATTTGATATGGCAAAGCGGAATCATGATGGTCATTTTTACGGTGATAATAGGTATCTGCAATTTACTGAATGCCTATTTCAGTTCAAAAGCAACGGCAGGCTTTACCTGTTCCGTCAGAAAAGCCTGCTTTTCAAAGGCAAATTCCCTTTCACCGCAGGATTTTGCCAAATTCGGTGAATCCACTTTGCTCAATCGTACAATGGCAGATGTCGCAAACATTACTGTCGTTACAATAAACGCACTCCGTCTATGGATGGCAATTCCTATTTTAATAGTGACAGAACTATTTATTATTGCTCTCAACAATGTATATATCTTTATGGTACTTGCATTTTTCTTTATAATGACGGTTACATTTTTAATTGTATTCATGGCAAAGTCACGCAAGAATTTTGAAGAACTCCAGAAAAAACTCGATAAAATAAATCTCAATATGCGTGAGCGAATAGTCGGTGTAAGACATATCCGTGCTTTCGGAAATGAAAAACTTGTATATGAAAAGTCAGCAAAAGGAAATGAAGATGTATATGACGAGGCGATTTCCGCCAACAGTAAAATAAATTTTCTTTCCCCAATTGCAATGGTAGTTATGAACTGGGTAGTCGTTCTCATATACATTCTCGGCACTCAGCAAATTAAAGAGGGCATGGCTTCGATAAGTCAGCTTTTGCTAATTTTTCAATACATATCATCTTTTATATTGAGTCTTATGACAATACCGTTTTTGATAAACGTACTGCCAAAGGGAATGGTATCTGCCCGCAGAATCAATGAACTTTTAAACTTTGAGCCGACAAAATATGAAACAAGCCAACATCTGAAAAAAGATAAAACTCTCGGTAAAGTCGAATTTCGCAATGTAGTTTTCGGCTATTCGGGGGCATTGGACGTGATAGCGGACATCAGCTTTACTGCACAGGCAGGCAAAACAACAGCTTTTATCGGTACGACAGGAAGCGGAAAAACTACTGTTATGAATTTAATGCAGGGGTTGTATCTGCCTACTTTCGGGGATATTCTCATTGATGACATAAGTATAAGAAATGCCGATGAAAATTGGCTTCGTTCATGCTTTTCTTACGGCACGCAAAAACCTATGATTTTTCAGGACACCGTGAAAAACAATATCAGCAAAACCGCTTCCGATGAACGTATCAAACAAGCTTGTGATGCTTCCTGCTTTTCCGAAATTCTTGCACAGAAAAATGAAGGATTAAAATTTCAGCTTGCACAGGGCGGCATGAATTTATCGGGCGGTCAGCGTCAGAGATTATCGCTTGCCCGAACCGTTGCAAGAGATGCACCGATATATATTTTTGACGATACATTTTCTGCACTTGACGCACAGACCGAAAAGAAATCCCGTAAAGCCATCAATAATATGCTCAAAGGCAAAACAATTATCATGGTCGCACAAAAAATCAATACTATTCGTGATGCGGATAATATTATAGTACTTGAAAAGGGACGTATTGCAGGACAAGGAAAACATGACGATTTACTGAAATCATGTAAAGTATATCAGGAAATATATCAGACACAATGCTATCTTGACAAAAAGGAGTGAAATCATGAAGAAGTTTAAACAAAAAAATGTCATTTCACGCCTTTTCGTTGACATGGGTAAATATAAAAAACGTTTTTGGGCGGTGTTTGCCGTTATCGTTGTGATAAAATTATGCCTTGCGACAGCTCCGAAAGTTATCAGCATTATCACCGACACCATGCAGGAATTTGTAACAAGCGGCAATTTCGATTTTGGAAAACTCCTCATTCAATGCTCGCTCCTTGCAGTACTCTATCTCATTGGCTACGGTGCAGATGGCTTTATCAATCGTTCACTTGTTTTCATTTCACAGAAACTTTCACTTAATCTGCGTAATAAAGCAGGTCATAAACTCAATCGCCTTACCATACAGTATTCCGACAATCATCCTCTGGGCGATATTCAGTCCCGTGTAACAACGGATATGCTCAACCTTTCCAACGGCATTGAATCCACTTTGCCGTCACTTTTGGGACAGGCTGTTTTAATGGCAGCTATTGCTATTATGATGTTTTTCACAAATATCCGGCTTGCACTCATTTATATCATTGCCATGCCCGTTACATTCATAGGTTTGAGAATTATTGCAAAGCGTACTAACAAGGTATTCAGAAATACAAACAAACATCTCGGAAAAATGAATGCCCTTGTGTCGGATACATATTCCAATCACACTGCTGTCAAGGCATACAGCCGTGTTGACGAAAAAGAACAAGAGTTTGACGAACTCAACAGGGAATTTGAAAAATTATTTGTCCGTTCACGCTTTACTTCGGGCTTTATGCGTCCTTTCAGTGACCTTATGGCGAAAATTTCATATATTTTCCTTTGCCTTACGGGCGGATTTCTTATGATAAAAGGTAATCTCACTCTCGGAGAATTTACCGCATTTTTATTCTACGGAAATATGATAGGAGTACCTATTTCGGAGCTTTCCGTTGCGTTCAATAATTTTCAGGATTCGTTAAGCTCCGCTTCACGCATATATGAATTTCTTGATGAAGATGAAGAACCCGAAGAAACTCCCAAACAAACTCTTTCTTTGAATGAAATAAAAGGAAAAGTTGCATTTGAAAACGTGAAATTCGGCTATACACCGGATAAAACTCTTATGGAAAATGTTTCTTTTACGGCAAATCCCGGAAATACTATGGCAATAGTAGGTCCGTCGGGTGCAGGCAAAACTACTTTGATAAATTTGCTCATGCGTTTTTATGACATTCAGGGCGGCAAAATAAAACTTGATGATATTGATATTAAAGAGCTTTCCAAGCATAATTTAAGAAATGCGTTTGGAATGGTCTTGCAGGAAACATGGATATTTGATGGAACGATTGCCGAAAATATTGCTTTTGGAAAACCCGATGCTACCCGTGAGGAAGTTATAAAAGCCGCAAAACTTGCCTATTGCGACAGCTTTATTGAGCGTCTGACCAACGGCTATGACACCTATATCAGCAATGAAAATTCAGCCCTTTCCGCAGGCGAAAAACAGCTTTTATCCATAGCAAGAGCAATTATCGCCAATCCGAAAGTTCTGATACTTGACGAAGCGACTTCTCAGGTCGATACCAAAACCGAAGAAGTCATTACAAAAGCCATGCAGGATATGATGAAAGGCAGAACAAGCTTTATTATTGCACACCGTCTTTATACTATCAGAAATGCGGATAAAATCATATTTATGAAAGACGGTGACATTAAAGAAGTAGGCAGCCATGAAGAACTGCTTGAAAAACAAGGCTATTATGCTCAAATGTATGCAAGCGGTATTTCAGCCGAATAATAACAGAGGTGAAATCAATGAAAAATATTACTTTTGAGGAAGCACAAAAATTAGTGAAACAGGGTGAACTTGCCACAGCGGAAGAACGTAAAATTTTACAGAAACAACGTCTGCACATTCTTGTGGACTATGCAAGGGAAAATTCACCGTATTTGAAAGAACTTTATAAAAACCTGCCCGAAAATTATGAATTATCGGACTTGCCTGTTTTTGAAAAAAATGACGGCTTGGCACACTACAATGAATGGGTGACGGATACAGACCTCACTCTTGAAAAAGTCCGTGAATATCTGGCAAGGGACAGTGCAGACAATTCCCTTTTGCTCGGAAAATATACAGCCTTGCAGACATCAGGTTCTACGGGAAATCCCCTGCCTATGGTAAGGGATATGCACAGAAATCAGATACATACTCAACTTTTATTGCAAAGACTCATGCACCCTGTTCCGCAGGGATATTATGACCATTCAAAGCATAAAATGGCTTTTATCGTGCATTTGTCAACTTCGGCATCAAGTTACGGCTCATACTTAAAAACAAAAGCTCGTCACCCCGGATTTGAGAACAATATCACAGCCATTTCCATTCTTGACAGTGCCGAACAGATGGTACAGAAATTAAATAAATTTCAGCCTGAAATAATAGTTGCTTATCCTCCGTCACTCGTCATGCTTGCCGAAGAACAGGAAAAAGGAAATTTGAATATAAAATTAGGCTTGATAGTCAGTTCCGCCGAACTTCTCACCGAAGAAAATTATTATCGTATCAAGGAAGTTTTCCAATGCCCGATTTTAAACAATTACTGCATGACAGAGGGCGGAGAAATTGCCATGACACATGACTGTCCGCACCTGCATATCAATGAAGATTGGATAATCATAGAACCTGTTGATGAAAACCGTCAGCCTGTGCAGAACAGTGATGAATTTTCATCGGGTATTCTTGTAACAGACCTCTCTAATTTTGTTCAGCCGATAATAAGATATTATGTCAGTGATTCGGTGAAGATTCTCGAAGAAAAATTTGAATGTTCGGATTTGTCAGGGCAATAAAAGGAAAAGTATTCACAATAGTAAGGAGAAGACCTTTATGATTAATCAGAAGAATAGAAAGCCGGCGGCTGCAGGAGCGCTCTTAACGGTTTTTATAATTATCCTGACACTGTTTCCACTCCATGTATTTGCGGGAGACAATATCCCGGTAACAGTCAATATCAGTGTCACTTACAGTGAAGAATCACTTCTGCACAATGCCAAGGGCGGCAAAACTCCCATGTATAAGAGGATATAATTTATGAGTGAATTGAAAATTCTATTTGCAGGCGATACTTTCCCCGTTGCAAGTAATATGGAACTTTTTCGTGAGGGAAAAAAAGAGGGCATTTTCGGTAAAAAAGTATGTGAGCTTTTTGAATCGGCAGATTACAGCGTATGCAATTTGGAGGGCTGTCTGACGGATAAGGGAATCCCTGTTGAAAAAGTCGGTCCTAATGTAAAAGCCCCTACAGATACACTTAACGCCATTTCCGCTCTCGGTATAAAGGCGGCAACTCTTGCCAATACACATACACTGGATTTCGGCTCTGTCGGACATGATGAAATGCGTAATGCACTCCAAAAATATTATATTGACTTTTTTGGTACGGGGGACAATATTGATAATATAAAATCCCATATCACGCTTGACATGAAAGGCAAAAAAATCACTCTTTATACTGTCACGGAATTATTTGCTTTCAATACTCCGTATAAAAATAAAGCAGGTGCAAACGGTTATGATGAATATGCCGTTTGCCGTGAATTAAGCAGATTAAAAGAAAATTGTGATTATCTTGTTGTAATGTATCATGGTGGTGCGGAAATGACGCATTTCAATACTCCCAAAATAAGACAGCGTTTTCACCGCATGGCAGACAATGGGGCTGATATTATCATATCACAGCATACCCATGCCATTGGCTTTGAAGAATACTATAAAAATTCCTATCTGCTTTACGGTCAGGGGAATTTCTGTTTCAATCTCAGCAAAAATATTTCGGAATTTACCGAAAGCGGAATATTGCTTGAAGTTGTGTTCGGTGAAAACGGTTTTGATATAAAAAAACATCTTGTAAAACGTACCAAAAACGGCTGTGAATATGACGAAAAGCAGAATTTTTCAGGTTTTGAGGAAAGAAGCCGTCTGTATGACAGACTGATAAAAGGCGATAAAGGTGCCGAGGATATTTTTCAAAAGGAATTTTCGGATTACTGCCGCAATATGTGGTTTAAAAGATTGATGCGTGTTTTCAGGGGGATCAATTCCGAAGATGACAAAGCACTTGCGGAACTTTCCGAAAGAGAACAGGAAAATTATTTGCTTTCAAAATTCACAAAAAAACAGCTTTCGGCAATACAAATGATGCTTGCCAATGATGAATTCAATGAAATTGCTCTGAATTTCATTACACAGGCAATCAATAATAAGGAATGATGACTATGAATTCTATTGTAAAGAAATTAAAAGAAACTATACAAAATTATCCCGATACCCTTGCAATAGTCGATCAGGGGGAAAATAATCAATATACATACAGGCAATTAGGGGAACGTGCCGCAAAAATTGCCGCCAAATTGATATATTTGGGTGTCAAGCCGAATGATTTTGTAATGATAATGCTCCCACGAAACAAAGATTATATTGCATCAATGTACGGTGTATGGCTTTCAGGAGCAGGCTTTGCACCGCTGTCACCGACATATCCGCCCGAAAGAATCGCCTATATCCAAAGTGACTGCAAGGCAAAAATTGTTATTGATGAGCGTTTTCTGCGTCATATAGATGAAGAAACTCCGCTTACAGATGAAATTGAAACAGACCTTTCCGCACCTGCCATTCTGATATATACATCAGGTTCGACGGGTAAACCGAAAGGTGTACTTCATTCTTTCCGAAGTATTACGGATTCCGTTTTTCGCTATATGGAATATGCAAATACACCTGTCGGATTTCGTGCGGCAATCGGAGCCCCATTTACATTTGTAGCGTCTGTACAGGGAGTATTTGCCCCTCTCTGCTATGCCAATACGACTTATCTGATTCCTTATGAATTTATGAGAGACCCCGAACTTTTAGCCGACTACATTGAAGAAAAACAGATAAACCGCTGTTTTATCAGTCCGAAAATGCTGAAAGTTTTCCGTGTGAAAGGCAATTCTCTTAAAGTTGTTTCAACGGGCAGTGAAAGAGTTTTCGATACATACAGTAGGGATTATAAAATTCAGGTCGCATACGGTCAGACGGAATCCGCAGGTGCGGTAATGATGTTTGAAATAGATAAAAAGTATGACAATACACCTATCGGTAAGCCTATCGGAAATGTGAAAGTATATATTCTTGATGAAAATAACAATCCTGCCGATGAAGGCGAAATTTGCCTTGCGGGATATTTTGCAGACGGCTATCTGAATTTGCCCGAACAGACCGCCAAAACCTTTATTGACAATCCGTTTTATGAAAATGACGGTTTTCCGAAACTTCTCCGTACAGGCGACATTGGAAAACAAGATGAAAACGGCAATTACATTTATCTCAACCGTAAGGACTGGATGGTAAAAATAAACGGTCAGCGTGTCGAACCCGGTGAAATTGAAACGATAATTAAGAGTACAAACGGTATTTTTGATGCAGTTATAAAAGACTTCAAAAACCGTTACGGACAGGTTTATCTTGTTGCGTACTACGTTGAAAAAGAGCCTGTTGAAGTCGATGAGATACGCACAGCTATCGCAAGAAAACTGCCGTCATATATGATACCGTCATTCTTTGTAAAACTCGACAAACTGCCCGTCAATGCAAACGGAAAACTTGACAGGTCAGCCCTGCCCGAAGTGGAAGCAGGAAAATTCAAAAATGAATATGCCGCACCCGAAACAGACCTTCAAAAAGTACTTTGTTCTGCATTTGAAAAAGTGCTTGGAGTGGAACGTGTCGGTATTGATGATGATTTCTTTGCATTGGGCGGAGATTCCATCAAATCCGCCATGACTGCAAGGGAATGTGAATTGTATTTTGTTTCCATAGCGGATATTTTCAAGGGCAAAACGCCCCGTGGAATTGAAAAGATACTGCTGAAAAAAGCTTCTCGGAAAGCAAATTTCGACAAAAAAGAAAAGCCCATGTTCTATCCTTTGACACCTTCCGAAAGAGGTATGTATATCGAACAAAAGCTGAATGAAAACTCTGTTGTATATAATCTGAATTTAGCGGTAAACTTTCAGGGAACAGACTTTGAAACGGTAAAATCCGCATTGAAACAGGTCTTTTCCGCACATGAGGCTTTTCACTCAATGTATGGTGAAGAAAACGGTATTCCCGTAAGAATACTCACAAATGAACTGCCTGCTATCGAAGAAAAATCTGCCATTTCATTTGAAGAAGTGAAACATATTGCGGATAACTATGCGGAGCCTTTTAAACTCAATGATGAAATCCCTGTTCGTCCAACTTTATATCAATTATCGGACGGAAGTACAGCTTTGCATCTTGCCATTCATCATATAGCCTTTGACGGTGGTTCGGCAGGTACGTTTATCAATGAACTCATAAACTCCATTCATGGAAAAGTTCCCCAGACAGATACAGACCTTTCTGATTTATATAACCGTCCTGTTGATACCGAAAACGGCTTGAAATTTTACAGAGAATTGTTCAAGGACGGTGTGCCTGTCAATGAAATGCCAATCAAAAATAAGCGTCCGAAAGTTCATCCCCTTTCCAATAAAGAAATCGTATGCGAACTTGACAAAGATAAATTGAACAGTATCGGCAGAACTGCAAGAAATTACGGTGTCACGGAATTTGAATTGATTTTTTCAGCCGTTTCTATGGTATTGGCAAAATACACTGTTTCGGAAGATGTTGTATTGGGCATTCCTGCTAATATGCGTCCGTCAGGGGCTGAAAATGTTATCGGAATGTTTGTCAATACCGCTCCTGTGAGAATCCGTGTACCGAGAAATGAAACACTTTCCGAATATATTTCCAATGTAAGTAATGCGGTAAGAAATGCGACTTATGGTGCATCTCTGCCGTTTGAAGATATAGTAGCGGAATTTGTCAAACAGCGTGATGAAAGCCGTAATCCGATTTTTGATGCAAGTGTCAATTATCTGCACAAGCCGACTGTCATTGAAAATAACGGTCTATGTGTATCACTATATTCACCTTTGCAGAAAATGAGCCGTGATTTCGGTATAGTAATGCGTCGTGGTGAAGATGACCTGAAAATTACTCTGCAATATTCAGATGAATTGTTTGAAGATAAGGTTGCCGAAAACTTCCTTTCACAGATACTGCACACTCTCAATCTGATTGAAAGCGGTGCAGACACGGTAAAAAATGCCCTTGCAATGCCCGATGAACAGAAAAAAGTATTGGACAGATTTTCTGTTGAGTGTCTAACGGAAATAAAACCATACTTGTTACATCAGCTTCTGGAACGTCAGGCAAGTGAAATTCCCGACAAAATCGCATTGATAGCCGAAGATGTTACTTTGACATACCGTGAACTGAATGAAAAAGCTAATATTGTTGCAAACAGTCTTATCGAAAAGGGTATCAAAACAGGTGACAGTGTTGCTATTTTACTTCCGAGAAAGTCGGAATTCTTTGCGTGTATGTTCGGTGTGAATAAAGCAGGTGCGGCATTTATACCGTGTGACCCTCAATATCCTGCCGACAGGATAAACCACATCATCACCGATTCCGAAGCCTCTTATATCATCACAACAAGCGACAAACTTTTGGATTATCCCATTGAAAAGGCGATAGATGTTTCAGATATTACAGTGGGCGAAAAGATAAATAATCCAAATATCGAAATAGATGACAATTAACTTTCGTATATGATATATACATCAGGTTCTACGGGAAAACCCAAGGGTGTTATGCTGACACACAGGGGCATTTGCAATTATTTGAATCCTCACCCCGCAAACCGTCATGTCTATGCCGTGAAAAATGAAGTGAATGTGTATTTGTCCGTTACGACTGTTTCATTTGATATGTCTTTCAAGGAACACGCTGTCACGCTCTGCAACGGAAAAACACTTGTATTTGCAGGCGATACCCAGATGAATGACCCGAGAGAACTGACAAAACTTATGAATGAATATAAAGTTGACTGTATCAATGCAACGCCCTCACGTTTAAGTCAGTACATGGATTATGAACCGTTTGAAAAGGCTCTTGCAGATTGCAAAGTTATAATGTCGGGGGGAGAGGGCTATCCGCTTTCGTTGCGTGACAGGATAAAAGCCGCTGCACCAAATGCCCGTATCATCAATACCTACGGACCTACGGAAATAACTGTTTCGTGCAATGCCGCTGAAATAAACAATGTGGAATATATATCTGTTGGCAGACCTTTGCTGAATTACAAGGAATTTATCGTGGACAAATTCGGGGATATTGCCCCCTATGGTGTCATAGGTGAATTGTATATAGGCGGTGCAGGTGTTTCAAGGGGATATAAAAATCTCGAGCAGATGACGGCTGAAAAATTCATTGATTTCAACGGAGAAAGAATGTACCGTTCAGGCGACTATTCCAAATGGGATAAAGACGGAAATGTTATGATATTCGGCAGGCTTGACAATCAGGTCAAACTTCGTGGACTGCGTATAGAACTCGGTGAAATAGAGGGTTTGATAGAGGCACAGCCGCATATCAAAAAATCCGCTGTTGTTATCAGAAAGATAAACGGTCAGGATAATCTTTGTGCGTATTTCACGGCTGATACCGATATAGACATAGAAAAACTGCGTGATGAATTGAAAAAGCATCTGACACATTACATGGTGCCTACGGCATATTTGCAGATGAATGAAATGCCTATGACAGCAAACGGAAAGACGGATATAAAAGCACTTCCTGAACCTGTTTCCGTGACGTTGGGCGAGTATGTTGCCCCTATCAATGAAACAGAGGAATTTTTCTGTGAATCTTTCAGAAAGACGTTAAAACTTGACCGTGTAGGTGCAACGGATAATTTCTTTGAGATAGGGGGAACATCTCTTATTGTTACATCTGTGGTGCTTGACGCATCGGAACATGGTTATCCGATAACCTACGGCGATATTTTTAAATATTCCACTCCCCGTGCATTGGCAGAACTTTTCGGAAAAGGTGATGTAACGGTTGAAACAGGAAAGCTGTTTGATTTTGATGATTACGACTATACCAAAATAAATGAACTGCTTTCCAAAAATACAGTAGAGTCATTCCTCAAAGGCGAAAAAAGAAATATCGGAAATATCATGCTGACAGGTGCAACGGGTTATATGGGTGCACATCTGCTTGCACAATATTTGACCGAAGAAAGTGGCACAGCTTACTGCATGGTGAGAAAAGGTCGTTATAAAACTGCAAAAGAAAGACTTTTCAATATGATGTTCTACTATTTCGGAGAAAAGTTTGAAGAACAGATTGAAAAACGTGTGGAAGTCTTTGACGGTGATGTAACGGATTACAAATTCTTTGAGCAGTTTGAGAAATTTCCAATTAATACCGTTTTCAACTGTGCGGCAAATGTCAAGCATTTTTCAAGCGGTACGGATATTGAAGATATTAATGTGGGCGGTGCAGTCAATTGTGTAAAGCTGTGTAAAAAAATCGGTGCAAGGCTGATACATTTTTCGACCGTATCGGTTTCGGGTACAACTGACGATATTAACAAATTAAGCAAAACTTCACTTGATGAACAGACTCTCTATTACGGTCAGACGCTTGACAATAAGTATACTTCATCAAAGCTGATGGGTGAAAGAATGGTGCTTGAAGCAGTCGTAAATGACGGACTTGATGCCAAAATAATCCGTGTAGGTACTCTTGCTGCAAGGGAATCAGACGGTGAATTTCAGATAAACTTCCTTACAAACAATTTCATGGGCAGACTGCGTTCATATTGTATTTTAGGCTGTTTCCCGTACAGTATGCTTGAAAATCAGGTCTGCATGGGACCTATCGACACTTCCTGTGAAGCGTTTCTCAAACTTTCACGCACACCAAAAGAATGTTGTGTGTTCAATGCCGTGAATAACCATACACTGCCGCTGGGAGATATTATCCGTCAGATGAATCAAAACGGCATGAATATCAAATTAGTGGAGTATGAGGAGTTTGCACACGCATTGAATGAAGCACAGAAAGATTCTGATAAAGCGGCTATTCTTTCGAGTATGACCGCATATATGAACACGGCTCACGGCAAAAAAATAACCGCTTTGCCGTTCAGTTCACATTATACGACACAGATACTGGCAAGAAACGGATTTTTCTGGAATGCAAGCACGGATAAATACGTCAGCAGCTTCATCAATGCTTTGAAAGGATTTTTATTCTTCCAAACTGACAATCTGAAAAGATAATGGATATTTATATTTTGGAAAACAGTGAAACTCAGCTTATCCCCGAAACTTTTTGTCAAAGCCTTTTTCCTGAACGCATGAAAAAGGCTGAAAGGTATTTAAAAGCAGATGACAGATTTATGTGCATAGGTGCAGGGCTGCTTATATCATGTATTGCACATATCAGTGAAAGTAAAATATACATTTCAGAATATGGCAAGCCGTATTCAAGAAACGGTATTTTTTTCAATGTATCTCATTCGGGAAACTGTGCGGCACTTGCATTCGGCAAGCATGAAACAGGCATTGACATAGAAAAAATCAATGGAGATAATTTGTATCTTGCAGAGTATATTTTTACAAAGCAGGAGCTTCAATGGATAAATTTCGAGCCTGTCACACGTTTTCACATTTTATGGAGTATCAAAGAAAGTATCCTGAAAGCATCAGGTACAGGGCTGCATTTATCTGTTACACTTCCCGAAGTATATCCTGAAACAAATCATATTTTCGTCAATGGAATGACATATTATTTCAATTATGGGATATTTGAAAATAAATCAATAGCGGTTTCATCAACTGTCGATACAGGAAAGCTGAATATTAAAAAAATTTCCGCTGATGAGATAATAAGCTGTTTTCAAAGAAAAAATTAAGATAATGATTTGCAGATGTCTAAAAAATGTAAAACCGGACAAGCTCAAGCGTTACATCATCAAATAAAGTGAGAGCTCCCCATCTGCTAAAATCAAGCAGTGGGGAGCTTTTTTATTATGATATGTTTGCTTCGGTAATGCTTGCCCATGAGTATTCACTCATATACTCGCCGTGAAAGGAATTGATTGTATCAATATTGCCATCAAAAAATCTGTACAGGTCACAGTCAAACTGTTCGGGGACTGCCCGTATATATCCTTTTTTCATTTCGATTATATCGCTGATACCGTATTTGTCCAATGTTGCACGAAGGCTTCTTAATATAACATCAAACTGTTTCTGCATTGGTCTGTCATACGTTCTGTTTTCCCACAAAACCGAAAAAGCGGCTGCTCTTGATACAAAACTGCCGTGTCTGTCCACGAGATAAGCAAGAAGTTCCTTTGACCTGGAACGTTGAAAAGCGATAGGTTCTCCGTCTAACAATACATCAAATCTCCCGAAGGTTCTCACAAAAATATTGGTATTTTTGGGCTTATATTTGTGAAGCTCAATATTTTCTATTGCATAGTCAACTTCTTCTTTCAGTCGTTCATTGCTGACAGGTTTCATAAGATAGCCTGATGCGTGCATTGAAATTGCGTCAAGTGCATATTCCGAATAGCCTGTCAAAAATATAATGGCAATATTTTTATTAATTTTTTTCATTTTTGCTGCCAGAATGATTCCGGTCATATCCGGCATATTGATATCCATAATGGCAATATCGACTTTATGGTGGCAGAGATATTCAAGAGCATCTGTTGCGTTGTTAAATCCCTCTACTTCAGGTTTTTGCGGCAGTTCACGGCACATGGAAACCGTCAGCTCCAAAATCAATTTTTCATCATCAATACAAATAATTCTCATATTTTCACTTCCTACTAAAAATCTTATCAGTTTAATTATAAACTTATGTCTAAAAAATGTCAAATCTATTTTTAATGTATCGTTATAGTAAATGTCACTGAAAATTTCCTTTTGTCATTCTGAGGAACGAAGTGACGAAGAATCTTTCAAAGATTCCTCGCTTCGCTCGGAATGACATAGAGCAATTTATTTTTTCGTTTACTATAGTTCTTTCAAAAACATAAGGTTGATTCCTTACGGGCAAAAATTGTAAACGATATTGCAGAAAAAAAGAAAATTTGCTATAATAATATAGAAAAGGAGAGTGTGTCAACAATGAGTGAAAACAAATCATCAGACCGCCGTACCGTCAAAACCAAAAAGGCAATATTTCAGGCATTTTCGGAGCTTTTAAAGGAAAAAGAACTGCGTAAGATAACTGTACAGGAAATAGTGGATAAGGCAGATATAAGCCGTGTCACATTCTATAAATATTATCTTGATGTATATGATCTTTATGACAAGGTAGAAAATGAATTGTTGCTCAATATGGGACTCATTATATTACAGCTTGCAGATAAGCCGTCTGAGGAGTTTTTTAAAGAAATTATCAATTATATTTATAATAATCGTGTCACTTTTGATATGGTATTCAGCCCGAATTCCACCAACAAACTCAGGGATAAAATGAGCCGTCTTATTGAGGGAACACTTCAAAAAATATATAGTGAAAAGCTTGGGATTTCCATAAACAATCAAGACCTTGTTTATATATGCTGTTATCATTCAAGCGGATTTCTTGCCGTGATTCAAAAATGGATACAAAACGGATGTTCATATTCTTGTGAGAGTATTATTAAACAAATTTCGGAGTTTGATAAGAATATCGAACAGTATTTTTCGGATAAAAGGAAAAAATAAAAATATTTGATTTATTTGTCGATAATTTTTTACAAAGAACTGTGTTATTGAAGAATTTTTGAAATAACAGATGACTTATAAAAACAAATTTTAATGCAGCGTCAAATTGCACAATTTGGATTATGATTTGTTGTCGAAAAAAGAGAACTTTTATTTTTGGTGCCATTTTGTTGTATATTTGTTGGATATTAGTTGGACAGGGTATGTTACAATAAATGCAGGGCAGATTTGTTGTCAGTGATCTGCCCTGTATTTATTGTTTGTTGGAATAGCCGATTATTGCCGTATCAGAATAAAAATGATTGGAGTGATAATATGTCAAAGTCCAAAAATATTTTGGACAGAGGAAAAAAGAAAGTAAGTATCATTTTCAAAAGTGTTGCGGGAATTGTGCTTCTGCTTACTGTGTTTTCACTTATTGTCAGTATAATAGGATATAACAGCTTTACAGATGCCTTGCTTTCGCAGTATGCAGATGGAGCTTTCCGCACGGCTGAAACCGCAGCTATGGAACTTGACACTGATAAAATGGAAGAATATGTTCAAAGCGGAGGTGTAACGGAAGAATATAAAACGGTACTTGATTCTATGGAAAGGCTTTGCAATTCCTCAGGAGCAACATTTATATATGTGATACGCCCCGATCTCACAGATTACGGACATATAACATTTCTGTTTTCGACTATCAATGAAAACAGTAATTATACACGCTATGAATTCGGCTATGTCCGTGAAACGACAAATGATGAATACCGTGAAAAATACCGTATGCTTTATGAAGGAAAATCGGAAAGGGAACTCGTTATACGGGATAAAGGCTATATCCAAACAGATGCACATATCACGGCAATGATACCTTTGAAGAACGGCGGAAAAACGACTGCTATTCTGTGTGTTCAGCGTCAGATGGATATTATGGTAAATGTCCGTAATTCCTATATAAACAAGGTATTTTTTTCAATGATAGGTTTGGTTATATTTGTCATTGTAGGACAGACAATATACCTGCATATGGTATTTTTAAGACCTGTAAGGAAAATCACAGAGGAATCAAGCCGTTTTGCAAAGGAAAATACCATTCCCGAAAATAAACTGACAAAAATTATTCGCAATAATGATGAAATAGGCATTCTTGCAGAATCTATCGACAATATGGAAGAAAAAATAGTAAAATATGTCAGTGATCTTACCAGTATTACAGCCGAAAAGGAACGTATCAATACGGAACTTTCACTTGCAACACGCATTCAGGCAAGTATGCTTCCAAATACATTTCCGCCGTTTCCCGACAGAAAGGAATTTGATATTTATGCCTCAATGACACCTGCAAAGGAAGTAGGCGGTGATTTCTATGACTTTTTCTTTACAGATGATGACCACCTGTGCATGATCATTGCAGACGTTTCGGGAAAAGGTGTTCCTGCTGCATTGTTCATGATGGCGGCAAAAATTATCTTTGCGAATTATGCCAAAATGGGAAAATCTCCGTCAGAGATACTGACTGCTGCCAATACCGCAATATGTACTCATAATCATGAAGAAATGTTTGTAACTGTATGGCTGGGGATTCTGGAAATTTCCACGGGAAAATTGCAAGCCGCAAATGCGGGACATGAATATCCTGCAATAAAAAAATCAGGCGGACATTTTGAACTTTTCAAGGACAAGCACGGATTTGTCATAGGCGGAATGGACGGTATGAAATACAAGCAATATGAGATACAAATGAAAAAAGGTGATACGCTGTTTTTATATACAGACGGTGTTCCCGAAGCAACCGACAAAAATAATCAGCTTTTCGGTACGGAAAGAATGCTTGCAGCACTGAATATTTCTCCAGACGGTTCTCCGAAACAGATACTTGAAAATGTGCGTAGAGAAACGGACAGATTTGCAGACGGTGCCCAGCAGTTTGATGACCTTACAATGCTTTGTATCAGATTGGAGGAATTATCGTGAAAACAGATGCAGATGTAAAAAATCTTTCGGAAGTTATGGAATTTATCGACAGCTTTCTTGAAAGCGTGAATTGTCCTCCAAAGGCACAAATGCAGATAGATACCTCTGTTGAGGAAATATTCGTGAATATTGCAAGCTATGCTTATCCCGAAGGTAAGGGAACAGCGGATATTGACATTTATCTGACAAATTATAATACGGTCTGCATTGAACTGACTGACAGAGGAAAGCCGTTTAATCCTCTTGCAAGAACCAACCCCGATACATCTCTGACGGCAAATGAAAGAAAAATTGGGGGATTGGGAATTTTTATGGTAAAAAAGCTGATGGACAAGGTGGAATATGCCCGTCAGGATAATTGCAATAAACTGTATTTATACAAAAAAATTTGAGGGAGAAAGAATATGAAAAGATATTTTAAGATTCTGTTTTCGGCAATATTGATATCAACATTATGCCTTTCAGGTTGCGGTGAGAATGCTGCACCGTCTGTTTCAACGGAACAAAATCAAAATAATGATACATCATCTGTTGTATCAAACGAACAGCAGGAAAGCATTGCAGAGCCAAGTGATGAACCTGAAGAAAGTACAGAAGAAAAGTCTGTTTCCGACCTTGACGATCCTACACCTGATAATGAAGGGGAATATATCAACGGTTTGCTTGTCTATAATGGAGTTGCTTATGAACAGTTTTTCGGAAATGATGACATGGCTGAAAATTATGCCGATGTTATGTCAGATATAAGAAACAGTCTTGATGACAGCATAAAGATATATAATGTTCTTGTCCCCACACACTGCGGTGTTACATTGCCCGATAAATTTAAAGATACTGTATCATCACAGGAAGATTATCTTAATAAAATTACAAGCAGCTATTCCGCTGACGGAATTATCCCCGTGAATACATATAATACGCTCATGCAGCACAGAGATGAATATCTTTATTTCAACACTGACCATCACTGGACAGGCAGGGCGGCTTATTATGCTTATGAGGATTTCTGCAAGACAGCAGGTGTCGATGCCATACCTCTTGACAGTATGACTGCAAAGAAAATAGAGGGTTATCAGGGTAGTCTTGCAGACAGTGACGTTGACGGATTGAATAATTTGAAAGAAGATTATGTGGAATATTTCATGGTTGACAAGGATATTGATACCATACTGTATGATGATGAGGGTAATGAATTGTATGAATACAGCCTGATTCATGAATATGCTGAGGGTGTGAATGCCTATGGTGTATTTTTGGGCGGAGACCAGCCTCTTATTGTATCAAAGAACAGTGACGGCAACGGCAAAAAAATTGCAGTGGTAAAGGAATCCTACGGAAATGCCTTTTGTCCGTTCATTGCCTATACATACAGCGAAACTCATATGATAGATTCCCGCTATGCAGAGTTTAATTTGAATCAGTATCTTGCGGATAATGAGATTGATGAAGTTATTTTTATCAACAATGCAATGGCATCTGCTACTTATCAGAGATGTGAGGAATTGAAGTCGCTCGTAAACTGATATAAAGAAAATTAAAAGGAAAGGAAAAATTATAATGGTATTTTCATCATTGTATTTTTTGTATCTGTTTTTGGCGGTGGTATTTTTGGCATACTATACCCGAAAAAGCCTGAAACAGAAAAACATTGTGCTTATTGTTGCCTCTTTGATATTTTATGCTTGGGGCGAACCTGTATGGGTAATCCTGCTGTTATTCAGTGCGTATCTGAATTGGTTTATGGCTCTGAAAATTGCACAGCATAAAGAAACACCAAAAGCTCAACTTTTTGCAGGGATAGCGATTGGTGTGGATATTCTTCTGCTTGTAATTTTCAAATATACGGGATTTCTCGTGGAGAATATCAACGGGTTGCTTCATATCGGAATACCTGTACCACATATTGTAATGCCTATCGGTATCAGCTTTTTCACATTTCAGGCAATTTCCTATATTATGGATTGTTATTGGGAAACTGTTCCGCCGCAGAAGCATTTTTACAAATTTTTACTGTATTTATCATTGTTTCCGCAGCTTGTGGCAGGTCCTATTGTACGTTACAGCGTCATTGAACAGGAAATTGACAACCGCAAGGCAACTGTTTCAGACATCAGTGAGGGAGCAGTCAGAGCGATTATCGGCTTATCAAAAAAAGTTATTATTGCCAATAGTCTTTATGATATCGTAAAGGAATATTTTGGAGATTTTCTCAACGGACAGCCTTACAATGACATTTCCTCAATGTCATTTTTGGGAACATGGTTTGTTGTGATTTGCTATTCGCTGTATGTATATTTCGATTTCAGCGGCTATTCCGATATTGCGATAGGTCTTGGAAGAATGTTCGGATTCCACTTCAACGAAAATTTCAATTATCCGTTTATATGCAAAACAATCAGCGAATTCTGGCAGAGATGGCATATTTCATTGAGTTCATTTTTCAGGGATTATCTGTTTTATGTGCCGATAATGGGCAAGCAGAGAAAATATTTGAATCTGTTTTTGGTATGGTTCTGCACGGGGCTTTGGCATGGTGCATCATGGAATTTCATTTTTTGGGGACTGTATTTCGGAATATTTATTTTTATAGAAACCAAACTCGGAAAAAAACGTATGAAAAAGTGGAACAAAGTGCTGACACATATTTACAGCAAGCTGATTATTGTAATAGGCTTTGGCATTTTCTGTTTCTCCGATATGAAACAGTTGGGAAATTTCTTCATAAATATCACAGGATTGGGAATGGCAATAAACGGCAGTGCTTTTTGGGATATTGCAACATGGAATACATTGCTGAATAATCTTTTCCTGATAATATTTGCCATAGCTGTGTCAATGCCGATACTGCAAAAAATCAAATATTTCTTCAACGAATGGGGCAACAATGTTGTATATATGGTCGGCAAGCTTGGCGGAACGGCAATTTGCTGTTATCTCTTGATAATGTCGAGTATTCTGTTAGTTGACAGCACAAACAATCCGTTTTTGTATTTCCGTTTCTGAAAGGTGAGGTGGCTTTGCAATGGAAAATAAACCTACACAAAATCAAGGAAAACTTTATCGTTTTAATCGTGTCAAGAGAAAACACATTGAAAAATTGGCAGGTGCTTTGTCTGTACTTATTCTGCTTGTTGTATTCGGATTGATTTCCTTGTTTCTTATTGTATTTCCGAGGTCAACGGAATCTCAGATTGAAAAAAGAAAACTGGCGACTTTTCCGAAATTTTCATTCAGTTCTTATTTTTCGGGAGAGTTCACCAAAAACGTAGCAGAATTTTATGATGACACAGTGCCTTTTCGTGACAGTTTCAAGACGGCAGGATATAATTTTAAAAGTATTTTCGGACTGCATACGGCTGACGAAGTAAAAATTGTCGGTGCAAAAGAGATCAACAAAAACAATCCGAAACCTGTTGAAACTTCAAAGCCATCAGCGGAATCTAAACCGTCTGAAACATCAAAGGAAACTTCAAAACAGGAATCAGCCGTTTCACAGACTCCGCAGGAATCCAAAGCCGAAACAAGTCAGATGGGAGAGGCGGATTATACGGTTGAAAACGGTATAATTGTGGTCAATCATAACGGACATTACCGTGCATTGGAACTGTTGGGAGGCGGTACGGGAGATACTTATGTTGAAGCTCTCAATAATTTCCATAGAGATTTGGGCGACAGTGTACAGATTTATTCTATGATAGCCCCGCTTGCGAGTGAATATTATCTGCCGAATAATTATTCGGGATTCAGCATCAATCAGAAAGAATGTTTTGACAGTATAGCATCAAGACTTGATGACGGCATTGTCAGCATAGATATAGATACTGTTCTGGCACAACATACAGCAGAAGATATTTATTTCCGCACAGACCATCACTGGACACCGTTGGGAGCGTATTATGCGGCTCAGAAATTTGCACAGGTAGCAAATCTTGACTTCAAGGAACTTTCCACTTATCAAAAGAATGATATAGAGGGCTTTGTAGGCACAATGTATGCCTTTACGGAAGACCCGCATATCAATAACGATCCCGAAACATTCACTTATTATGTTCCGTCAAACATGGACAAATGCACAACTGAACACTATGATACCGCTTTCACAAATATGAGTGAATGGGATTTCTTTGTTGACGTAGGCGATCCTCAGCACAATGCTTATCTTACATTCATGGGTGGTGACGAACAGGTTGTCAGAGTAAAAACAAATGTCAAAAACGGCAGAAAGCTTGCCATTGTCAAGGACAGCTACGGCAATGCGATACCCGGATATTTGTTTGGTTCTTATGAAGAAATTTATGTAATTGATATGAGATATTTCGATTTGAATCTTGTCAATTTTGTGAAAGAGCAGAAAATTACAGACTTACTGTTTACGATGGTAGCATATTCTGCATTAGGCGAAAATGCAGGAAAACTGGATGTTTTGCGTACACAATAAGAGATTATTACAAACAATGATACTTTATGCGGTGTACAGATTCTTGTTGATTTACAGTTGACACAGCACCGCATAAAGCGGTATAATTATTAAAAAATATTTTTAAGGAGAAGATAATTATGACAATCGAAATGAAAAAAGAGAAAAAAAGTCTTACATTGAAAATTGCAGGCAGACTTGATACAACGTCAGCACCTGAAATGGAAAAAGCCGTTAAGGAAAATATCGGCAGTGTAGAGGAACTCGTGATAGATATGGAAAATCTGGAATATATATCTTCAGCAGGACTCAGAGTGTTGCTTTCGGCACAAAAAACAATGAATGGTCAGGGTTCAATGAAAGTTATCAATGTCAGCGACACGATCATGGAGATATTTGAGATAACAGGCTTTAATGAAATTATGACGATTAAATGATTTTTTTCGGATATATCAGAGGGTATTTTGGTAATTGGATTGAATGGAAGTTTTCAATACTTTAACCGTGCCGCAACGGATATTCCGGATAAAACCAAAGAAGAACTTTCAAATCGAAAATTGTCTGAACTTTTCTTTGATAGCGTTTATCCTAATGCGGCAAGAAGACTCCCACCTCTATAGGTCGTGGATGAATTGCTGCCAGCCCGTAAGGGATGATTTTTTTCCCTTGACAACATCAAGATATGTTGCTAAAATACATATATAAGGTTTCCAAAAACTGTCCGTAAGACAGCAGTACCGTAGGGAGTACGGGAAGGGTTTGCCTCATAAAAAACCCATAGCCTCGGAAACTGATGCCCGTAAAATGAAATCCTCT
>CADCDE010000033.1 GCA_902800065.1 uncultured Ruminococcus sp. | reverse complement strand
ACTGTCATTCTGAGGAGCGACAGCGACGAAGAATCTTTCAAAGATTCCTCACTGCGTTCGGAATGACAAATACATAAAAGTTTTAGATTCAACAAGGTATTAGTCAAGATATGAGCCTACCGGACTGTAATTGTACTGTTTTTTAATCTTCATTATTACAGAACCGTCAGGCTGAATTGTTTCCTCAATAATCTTGTACTTTGTATTGTTTCTTTCCAGTGAAGATTTGTATTTTTCGACCTCGTCCTTTACAAACTTTACAGCAAGAGTGCGTTCGACATTTTCACTGAGCATAAAATGAAGTGTCTGACAAATACAGGCTTCTTTGATTCTTTTCAAAATATGCACCTCCAAAAATAATAAAACGTGCCGCAAACAACTGGATTTACGCAGTGATTTGCAACACGTTAGTTTATTGTATTATATCATTTTATTTCGATAAAATCAAATGGTATTTTTGTACAAAAATCATGATGACATTCAAAAAGTAAATTTGTACAACTGGTTGGCATTTTATTAGAATTTATCAATCAAATATTCTTATAAAATCATATTGAGTCTAATAAAATGAATATTGCAATTTCCATAAAACTATATTACAATATAAAAAATGACCTTTTATAGTAAACGACAAAATAAATTGTTCTATGTCATTCCGAGCAAAGCGAAACATTTTTGAAATATGTTTCGTCACTTCGTTCCTCAGAATGACAAAAGGAAATTTTCATTGATGTTTACTATAGATCAGGCATACAAAAAGGCTGTGAAAATTATGGTAAATAAATATAAGATAGCGGATAAAGTGGCAGAAATAAATTCTATATATAGTGAGGTACACGAATACTGTATCGACTACCTTACAGATGAGCCTGTCGATTATTCTGTGACTACTACACAGGAAGATATTGAATATGAGCGTAAAAAGAATGCAAGATCGGCTGTATTGGAGGGTAGAACTCCTTATAATTCCTCTGACAGCTACCTTGAGGAATTGGCGGTTTACCGCAAGATAGCAGAGAAAATGATCGAATATGATACAGTACTGTTTCACGGTTCGTGTATAGCTGTTGACGGCATAGGTTATCTGTTTACAGCAAAATCGGGCACAGGAAAATCCACACATACAAGGCTATGGCGTGAGTATTTCGGAGAACAGGCAGTTATGGTAAATGACGATAAGCCGTTACTGCATATCACAGAAAAAGGTGTGACTGTTTACGGTACTCCATATAACGGTAAGCATCGGCTTGGCAATAATATTTCCGTCCCACTGAAAACGATCTGTATTCTGACACGTTCAACCGTAAACCATATCGAGCCAATCAACGCAAAACAAGCTTATCCTATCATGCTGCAACAGGTGTATCGTCCTGGGGATGTTGTTAAAATAACAAAAACACTGTCGCTTATAGATATGCTTGCTGAAAGTATAAAGTTTTACCGACTTGGCTGTAATATGGATATTTCAGCGGCAAAGATCGCTTATGAGGGAATGCAATGATTTACGAACTATAGTAAACGACAAAATAAATTGCTCTATGTCGTTTCGAGCAAAATGAAACATTTTAAAAACTATAAATGAGCAAATCTGAAAAATGTACAAACAATCTGTCATTCCGAACGCAGTAAGGAATCTTTTTGAGAACATTCACTTGGTTCAGGGTGACAAGCAGAGATATAAAACTGTTAAGAGTAAGGGTGAAAAAAATTACTGAAACGATGAAAAACAATGTTATAAAATGGCTTTATTCGGTTCCAAAACGAAAAAAAGCATATATCCTGCTGCTTATATTGATACAGGTATTACACGGAGCAAGCGGTGTGCTTTATGCTCTGCTGCTTCGCAATATTGTGGATAGTGCTGTTGCAAAGGATACAAATACTTTTGTATGGAATGTATGTCTGATAATTCTTCTTGTGATCGCACAGCTTTCAATGAGGGCAGTAATACGGTTTCTGAACGAATTGTCAAGATCATCGCTTGAAAATATATTCAAGGAACGCCTTATGAAAAATCTGCTCAACAAGAGTTTTGCTGCAGTGGATGCTGTACATTCGGGAGAATGGCTCAATCGGCTCACAAATGATACAGCCGTTGTTGCAAACGGCTATACGGAGATAATTCCGGGAATTGCGGGAATGGCGGTCAAAATGATAAGTGCTGTCATAATGATAATCATATTGCAGCCTTGGTTTACATGGATAATACTCCCCGGAGGTATTGTAATGGTTATCCTGACATATGCTTTCCGCAAGGTGCTGAAACGGCTTCATAAGAATGTTCAGGAAAAAGACGGCAGTCTGAGGATATTTCTGCAGGAAACACTCGGCAATATGATGATGATACGTTCCTTTGCAGCCGAACAGCAGACAGAGCAGGAAATGACTGATAAAGCAAAAGAACACAAGACAGCACGAATGAGAAAAAACCGGTTTTCAAATTTCTGTAATATCGGTTTTGGTACGGCAATTCAGGGAATGTACCTGTTTGGTGTGACATGGTGCGGCTGGGGAATACTTATGGGAACTATCACTCTGGGTACGCTGACGGCAGTAACACAGCTCATTTCACAGATACAGTCACCATTTGCAAATATTACGGGCTATCTTCCGAGATTTTATGCTATGACAGCAAGTGCCGAAAGGCTTATGGAAATTGAGGGTTTTGATGAAGAAAACACAGAGCCACCTTTGCTGCTTGAAGAAGTACAAGAATTATATGACAGCAGCCTGCAGGAGATAGGTCTGAAAAATGTCAGCTTTACATACTATCCCCCGTCTGAAAAGGTAACAGAGCTTACCAAGGACGGTATGCCCGTTGTACTTGATAATATCAATGTCAGTGTCAGAAAGGGCGAATATGTAGCATTTACAGGAAATAGCGGATGCGGCAAGTCAACGGTAATAAAACTGCTGATGAGTATTTATTATCCTGATGCAGGAAAATGTTATTATCGTACTGCAAACAGCACAGAAATACTCACCTCTCGTTATCATCGGTTGTTTGCTTATGTACCCCAAGGCAACAAGCTGATGACCGGAACTGTAAGAGAATCAGTTGCCTTTGCGGATAAAGCACAAATGCAGAATGACGAAAAAATAACACAGGCACTGAAAATTGCCTGTGCCTATGAATTTGTGTCAGAGCTTGAAAATAATATTGATACACTTCTCGGAGAGAGAGGAACAGGTCTTTCAGAGGGACAAATGCAGCGAATAGCCATAGCGAGAGCTATATTTTCCGAAAGCCCTGTTCTGATACTTGACGAAGCCACAAGCTCCCTTGATGCAGCAACTGAAAAGAAATTGCTTGAAAATCTGCGGCAGATGACAGACAAGACGGTTATCATAGTAACGCACCGTCCTGCTGCCTTGACAATCTGTGACAGGGTACTCAAATTCACAGAGAATGGGGTAGAGGAGAATATGTAATCCTTTTATGTCATCCTGATATGAAGCCTTTGAATATTATAACCGCTTGAAATTGATTGTAAAAAAACAAGGTAAGAAGATAAAATTCTTACCTTGTTTTTTAAATTGGCAGGGGCAGAAGGACTTGAACCCTCGGCACGTGGTTTTGGAGACCACTGCTCTACCAACTGAGCTATACCCCTTTGGACTACTCAAGTATAATAACATATTTATTATGATTTGTCAAGCATTTTTTAGCAAAAAAATCAGCCGTTCCGCAAGTTTTTTGACTTGTGAAACGGCTGAAAATTTACTTTATTATTTTATTTGTTACTTATCACTTTACAGTGACTGTGAAATATTTCTTTTCAACGATACCGTTCTTATCCTGAACTTTTACGCAGAGGTCATATTCAACTGCTTTGGCAGGTTTGATAGATACGGTGTTGTTTACAGCAAAAGACTGTTTTTCGGTCCAGTTTGCATCGCTCTTTTTCTTGTAGTAGAATGCGTAGGTATACGGAGAAGTACCGCCCTTTGCAGAACCTGTCATGGTGATGGTCTGACCGAGGGTTATAGTGGTTGCACTGATAGTCGAGGTATTCTGAACACCCTCTACTACGCTGAAGGTAAAGAATTTCTTAACGATATTTCCCTGAGCATCCTTTACTTTTACACAGAGGTCATATACAGCAACTTTTGACGGTTTTACGGTAACGGTTGTATTAGTTGTAAAGTTCTGCTTTGTTACCCATGAAGTATCGGTATTCTTCTTGTAGAGGACTGCATAGGTGTAATCACCTGCACCGCCTGTGGCTTTTGCATTGACTGTAAGAGAATTTCCGAGGATAACTTTATCAGATGCGATAGTTGAATTGTTCTGCAAAGCTGCCTGGTCGGAAGTCACTTTTACACCGAAAGTCTTTTCGGAAATATTTCCGTCAGCGTCTTTTACTTTTACGCATATCTCATAATCAGCGGCTTTTGAGGGAAGAACAGATGTTTCTGAGGTTGTGCTGAAATTCTGCTTTGTAGTCCACTTTGTATCGGTAGTTTTCTTATAGAATACTGCATATGTGTAAGGAGCTTTTCCGCCCTCGGCAGATGCGTTTACGGATACTCTTTCACCGAGTTTTATCTGTGTCGGAGAAACGGCAGAAGTATTTTTCAATTCATTCTGTGCCGGCTGTTCTTCACCTACAATTAAATTGTAGTATTCTTTTGCGATTGTGCCGTCGGAATCCTTAACTTTTACGCATATCTGATAATATCCGCTTTCCTTCGGGGTAACTGTTGCTGTTGCAGTAGTACTGAAATTAGCAACTGTTGTCCAGCTTTTCTGAGTGAATTTCTTGTAGAAATAAGCGTAAGTGTAGCTGCCCTGACCGCCTGTTGCAGAGGCTTTTACTGTAACGCTGTCACCCAGATTTATTGTGTTTGTGCTGATTTCAGATGTATTTGCAAGCACACCTGTTACTGCAACATTAAGCGTTTTTGCAGCGGTTTTGCCTGTACTGTCCTTTGCAGTGATACGGAGATTATAAGTACCTGCTGTTGAAGGCTTGAACACAGCCGCACCGCTTGAAGAGTAATTCTTGACAGTTGTCCATGTAGTTGCAGTTGAGAGCTTCTGTTCATACTTGTAGGTTATATCGCCCTTGCCACCTGTTGCATTGCCGAGCATTACGATACTTTCACCGAGTGTGACGGAATTATCGGCAACGGAAGAAGTATTTTCGAGTGCTGCATTTACCTTGAGTGTGAAGAAGCTCTTTACTTCTGTGCTTTCACCGTCTTTAACTTTTATGCAAAGGTCATAAGTGCCTGCTTTTTCGGGAGTAAATGTTGCAGTTGAGGTCGTGCTGTAAGCGGAAAGTGTTGTCCAGCTTGTATCTGATGAAAGCTTGTAGAGCATACTGTATTTTACAGTACCGAGACCGCCGTAGTATGCACCTGTCATTGTAACAGAATCACCGAGAACGACATTATCCGAAGAAACTGTCGAAACATTTGTAAGTGCAGGGCTTATCGAAACATCACAGTAAGCTACTTTACCGTCAGCGGTTGTTGCGGAAATTTTTGTATAACCTGCTGCAACTGCTGTTACAGTGCCATTTTTAACGGTTGCAACATTTGTATTGCTGCTCTTCCATGTAATAGTTTTGTTAGTTGTTCTTGTTGTATCTATCGTTGCTGTGATTGCAGCAGTCTTTCCTACAGTTGTCTGAATAAGGCTCTTGTTGAGGGAGATGCTGTTTGGAAGCTTGTTGAATTTAATATCATTGTAGTTAGAATAAAATTCTGCGTAGCTGCCCTCATAGCCTGAAATAGTGAGGTTCGGGAAGTTACTATAGAAATTGCTGCCTATTTCTGTAACGCTTGCAGGGATAGTTATGCTCTTGAGAGAGGTCATTCCCGTTGTGCTAAAGTTGATTTGTGTAATGCTTTCGGGGAATACGATTTCTGTCAGTTTGGAGCAATTATAGAAAGCTCTGCTTTCAATGCTTTTTACAGAATTTGGAATAGTATAGGAGCCTGATTTTGCATTCGGAACATACAAAAGGCTTGACATATCCTTGCTGTAAACAATGCCGTTTACTGTTGTATAATTCTTGTTTGTATCTGCAAAATTAAGACTTGTCAGACTGTCACAGTTTCCAAGTCTGTCATCTATATCAAATGTATTGAGGAAGTTTTTCGGGAAAGTTATTGAAGTAAGTTTCTTAGCATCTTTGAAAGCATAGTCATAAATCTCATTTACAGTTGTCGGAACAGTATATGCACCTGTTTTTGCACCTGGTACAAATATTATTCTTGTAACATTTTTGTTATAGAGTACACCGTCAACTGTCTTGAAATCGGGACAATCCGCATTTGCATTGATAGCTGCAAGCTTTGGACAATCATCGAATTTATAGTAGATGCTGAATGAATTGAAGTTCTTTGAAAGATTGAGTGTCACGAGATTCGGGCATCCCATAAAGGCACGGTCTCTGATACGGTCTGTTGATACGATATTTTCGGGCAGAGTAACAGTTGCAGCACCCTTTGGAATTGCGTAGATATAGTCTTTTGCAAGGTTTGTTAAACATCCGTTTAAAGCCTGTACTTTTGTATTTTCAGCATCAACGACAAATTCTGTTATACTCTTGACATAGTCAAAGGTACTGTCCCCAACACTTGTTGCGGCAGGGATAGTCAGTTTTTTAATGCCTGTACAGTTGTTGAAAGTATACTGACCGTCAATATTTGTTACTGTATCGGGAATTGTAACATCACCGACATAAGCATCAGGAACTTTATAAAGTCTTGTTTTATCCTTGTTGTAGAGTACACCGTTTATTGAAGTATACCACTGGTTATTCTCGTCAACATTGATTGCTTTGAGTGCAGGATTGTTTATAAAGCTGTAACTTGGATTAAGCGATTTCATTGTATCGCTGACGTTTATTTCCGTAAGTCCTCTTGAATTCTGGAAAGCATAGTAATAAACACTCTCAAGTGTATCGGGCATTGTATAGGCACCCTTTTTGGCATTCGGATAAAGATAGAGATATGTCTTTGTCTTGTTATAAATAACACCGTCTTCGGATTTGAAATTGATGTTTGCAGATGGTACATTGACAGCTTCAAGATTCTCCATATGCAGACCTATCTCATATTCGCTGAAGCTTTTTACATTCACACCGAAATTAAGGACCTTGACATTGTTGCAGTTGGTGAAAGCATTGCTATTGATAGTTACAGTTTCATCATCAACATTAACAGTACCGGACTTTGCTCTCGGACAGTAGATAAGTGTCTGCTTGTCTTTTGAATATACAATACCGTCAACGGAGGTGTATCTTGTATCGTCTTCGGTAAAGTTTATAGCTTCAAGAGTATTTCCGCATTTGTCGAATATATCAAAGAAGTTCGGAGTTTTGTCGGTAATAATGCTTGCAGGAATGGTAATGCTCTTGATACCGCTTGTATTTTTGAAAGTAGTGTCGTTTATCCATTTTGTGCCGTCTTTGAGTACAACATCCTTTACATTACCTTTAACTGCAATGGTAACACCGCCAAAATATACGATACCGTCAGGCTGTTTTTCCATCCAGCCGCTTGAATCAAAGGCGTGGTCTTCGATATAGATATATTTCTGAGGTACTGTATAGAAATTTGTAAGGTTCGGAGTATTATAGAAAGCCTCATTGTCAATTCTTTCAAAGTTTTCACCGAAATAGACATTTTTAAGTGAAGTACAGTTTTTGAATGAGCTGTTGCAGATTCTTTTCAGACCGCCTGTTCTTACGGTTTCAAGGCTTGTACAGCCGTTGAAGCTGTTGTTGTCGATATATTCGAGATTAGCGGGGAAAGTCACTGTTTTAAGGCTTACACAGTTCTGGAAAGAACTGTAACTGATAGTTTTGAGGGTGTCGTTAAATGTAACGGTTGCAAGTGAACGGCAGTTATAGAATGCGTCCTGACCGATAGCTTCAAGGCTTGCGGGGCAGGTAAAGCTCTCAAGAGCCGAGCAGTTATAGAACACCTGATAGTTTATTTTGGTCAAAGCGGAGTTTGTGCCGAAGTTGACCTTTTTGAGATTACGGCATGAATAGAAAGCATAATTATTGAGAGTTTCCACTGCATCGGGGATTGTTATTTCAGTGATGTTGCAGTATGAGAAGCCCTCATACGGAAGACTTGTCAGTGCTTTTGAAAGAGTTATCGAGGTAACGCCAGGACAATTTTTGAAAGCATAGCTGCCGAGAGTGGCAACTGTGTCGGGGAGTACAACTTTGGTAAAAAGATAGCACTGCTCAAATGCCGACTGACCGATAGTTACAAGACCTGATGGGAATGTAACATCTTTGAGATAATAGCATCTGTAAAAAGCCGCATCACCGATAGTTTTAAGAGTTGACGGGAATTTGACTGATGTTATTTTTGACTCTCTGAAAGCATTGTTTCCTATTGATTCAACGGTGGCATTTGCAATTTTTGAGGGGATAGTAACAGTAAGACTTTCACCGATATACTTTGTGATGGTAACTGTGCCGTTATCATTTATCTGATATTCATAGTCACCCTCTGTGAGAGTCTCGGCAGCACTTACGGAAATGTTTGTGCCAACAAGATTTCCTGTTGAAACGCTTACGCCTGTACCCGCGACCATAGCAATTGCCATAGAGCCTGCAAGGATTTTTCTCAGAATACTTGATTTCATTTGCGAGATTCCTCCTGATTAATAATTTTGAAAGTATTATAGCATATTTTATATTTCTTTTCAATTAATTTAACAAAAAAGTTATACAAAAAGCAAGGCGGATAAGCAATATATAATTGACTTATCCGCCTATTTCGGCATGATTATTTTATTACGTTCATGTCATTCTGAGGAACGAAGTGACGAAGAATCTTTCAAAGATTCCTCGCTTTACTCGGAATGACGATAAGATTCCTCGCTTTACTCGGAATGACGATAAGATTCCTCGCTTCGCTCGAAATGACAAGTTCACTCGGAATGACAAAAAATTATCAGTCGAGGAAATCCTTAAGTTTCTTTGAACGGCTGGGGTGACGGAGCTTGCGGAGTGCCTTTGCCTCTATCTGACGGATACGCTCACGGGTTACATTGAATACCTCGCCGACTTCCTCAAGAGTTCTTGAACGACCGTCTTCAAGTCCGAAACGGAGTTTTAATACTCTTTCCTCACGGGGAGTAAGTGTTCCGAGAACCTCTGCAAGCTGTTCCTTGAGCAATGTATGTGAAGCTGCATCCTGCGGAGCAGGAGCATCATCATCAGGGATAAAGTCACCAAGATGACTGTCTTCTTCCTCACCGATAGGAGTTTCAAGTGATACAGGTTCCTGTGCAACTCTCATTATTTCACGGACTTTATCTGTCGGCATATTTATGACCTCTGCAATTTCCTCTGCAGTCGGTTCATGTCCGTTCTGGTGCAAAAGCTGGCTGGAGACTTTCTTTACTTTGTTGATTGTCTCAACCATGTGTACGGGTATGCGTATAGTCCTTGCCTGATCTGCAATGGCTCTTGTGATTGCCTGACGTATCCACCATGTTGCATAGGTAGAGAATTTAAAGCCCTTTGTGTGGTCGAATTTTTCTACGGCTTTTATAAGTCCGAGATTGCCCTCCTGAATAAGATCGAGGAACTGCATACCCCTTCCGAGATATCTCTTTGCAATGCTGACAACAAGACGGAGATTGGCTTCCGAAAGTCTTTTCTTTGCGGCAACGTCACCTGTTGATATTCTCATTGCAAGGCTCATTTCTTCATCAGGGGTGAGAAGCGGTACTCTGCCTATTTCTTTGAGATATATCTTTACGGGGTCATCTATTGCAACATTGTCCATTATCGGTTCGGACTCAAGATCATCATCGCCCATGTCATTTGATGTTATAGATGACAGCTCTGCATCATTCAGCATTATATCGTCAAGAGTTTCAACGATCTCTATACCGTTTGTTTCAAGAGTGTCATAGAATTTTTCGAGATGCTCGGGATCAATGTCCATTTCACCTATCGCATCGAGAATCTCTTTGTTTGTGAGCTGACCTTTGCTTTTTCCAAGCTCCATAAGTTCTTTGAGAACTGTTCTTTTATCCGGCTGTGATGCTGTAATCATAATAAAATTCCTCCTGTTTATTTCTTTCTTTCCATGTTCTTTCTGATCTGTTCCATGATAGCCTCATCATCCTGCATTAATATCCTGTCAGGGGTGAAATTTTGATTTTCCGATTCCTCCTCCAATATTTCGATATATTCCTTTACTGCAAGAAACGGATCACGCTCCTTTATATGTTTATATACAAAACCGCTTATACGGCTGTTTTCGTCAATGGAAAAGTCCCCTGACAAATCAACAGCCTCTGTCGGAAGATTTTTTTCAGCACGTTCCTTTATCTTTTCATAAACTTTTTTGTTGAATGGTGTGATAAAAATATCCGATGTAAGAGTTTTGCATACATTAAGGCTTGCGTCTGCATTTGTAAGCAGGATGGAAAGCAGTGCTTCCTCTGCATTACACGCTCGTAAATTGACGGCTCTTTCAGCCTCTATCTTATCGTTTTTGGCTGATATTGCCTGCATTTCTCTTTTATACTGCTTTTTTTCTTCTGTTTTATTATTATTTACATATTTCTGTACCTGTTCATATACAGCATTTCTTTCTATCAGACATTCATCTGAAAGACGCTGTATATAGGCATCTCTCTCTATTGTATTTTCAATGGAGGCGAACAGCTTTGCACATTCCGTCAGAAACTGTACTTTCTGTTCGGTGTCATCGGTATTATATTTTGAACGAAGCTTATTTATCCTGTATTCTATATCATTCCCGCATTTGCTCAGAAGATAACTGAATCTTGAATGTCCTTCATCACCATATGTCTTCATGAATTCATCGGGATCCTTGCCGTTGGGTACAGTAAGTATTTTTATATTCAAGCCGACAGACCTGAATATATCTATCGCTCTTTCGGTAGCCTGCTGACCTGCATTGTCCGAGTCATAGCATATTACAATTTCCTTGCAGTAACGGCTTATTATTTTAGCCTGCTCTTTTGTAAGAGCCGTACCGAGAGTGGCAACAGTTTCCTCGAAGCCTGCATTGTGCATTGCTATGACATCCATATATCCCTCGACAAGTATTATTCTGTCATTGCGTATTTTTTTCTTTGCAAAATTCAGGGCATATATATTATTCTTTTTGCTGAAAACAGGAGTATCGGATGTATTCAGATATTTTGGCTGTATATCGGCTGCCATTACTCTGCCGCCGAAAGCTATGACATTTCCACGAAGGTCTATTATCGGAAACATCACTCTGTCGGAAAAGCTGTCATAACAGCCCCTGCCGTTTTTTGATGTGTTGGCAAGATTGGCTTTGACAAGCTCATCTTCTTTAAATCCCTTGCCTTTGAGATGATTAAGAAGCTCAAATCTTGATGACGGGGAATATCCGAGACCGAAGTGTCTTATAGAGGTATCAGTAAGTCCCCTTCCGTAAAGATATTTCAGAGCCTTTGCTCCCTGTGGAGTATAAAGCTGCTGATTATAGAATCTTGCCGCCTCACGGTTGGCTTCATATATCCTGTTTTTTAATTTTGATATTCCTTCATCTCGTGCACTGCTTTCGGGTATTTCAAGACCTGCTCTTTGTGCAAGCAGTCTTATTGCTTCGAGATATTCGATATTCTCGATACGCATTATAAAAGTAATTACATCACCGCTTGCCTTGCAGCCGAAGCAGTGAAACATATTCTTTTCGGGTGAAACACTGAATGAGGGGGTATCCTCGTTATGGAAAGGACAAAGTCCCTGCATATTTCTGCCCGTTCTTTTCAGATGAACATAGCTTGATATCACATCCACTATATCGGTTCTGCTCTTGAGTTCCTGCTTGAATTCCTCGGATATAAACATAAACTTTCCTTTCCTAAATTTTTACATTCCATGAGTGGGGTACAAAAATACTGTTGAATATCTCTATCGCATATTTATCGGTCATTCCGGAAATATAATCGCATACTGCTCTTTCAACGGAATATCTCTGGGCAATATCCTGCATTTCTTTGGGCATCTCATTTGGATTTCTGACAAAATACTTATACAGTGAGTTTATGAATTCAGGTATCTTTTGTGTTTCGGACTTTGCATGACCTTTTAAATAAACCTCGTCAAACATGAATTTATGGAGTTGGTCAAATGCACTCTGTATGTTTTCTTCCATTTTCAGATTTCCGTCAGAAGTATTTTCGATAAGAGAAAGAACAAGTGTATTTATTCTCTCTGAATGCCTTGTGCCGAGAATCTCAAGTATATCCTTGGGAATATCGGAGATATCCATAACGCCTGCACGGACTGCATCATCTATATCATGATTTATATATGCTATCCTGTCGGCAATTTTAACTATCCTGCCTTCAACAGTTTCGGCTTCAATTCCTCTTGTATGCCTTAAAATACCGTTTCTCGTTTCATATGTAAGGTTCAGTCCCTGACTGTTGTTTTCGAGTACATCGACAACTCTCAGGCTTTGCTCAAAGTGCCTGAAGCCTTCGGGGAATATATCGTTCAGAGCTTTTTCACCGGCATGACCGAATGGTGTATGTCCGAGGTCATGTCCGAGTGCTATTGCTTCTGTAAGGTCTTCGTTTACTCTCAATGCCCTTGCAATAGTTCGTGCTATCTGTGATACCTCAAGTGTATGTGTAAGACGGGTTCTGTAGTGGTCACCAACGGGTGATAAAAATACCTGTGTTTTATGCTTGAGTCTTCTGAAAGCCTTGCAATGGATTATCCTGTCCCTGTCACGCTGAAAATCTGTTCTTATGGGACATTTTTCCTCAGGCTGAAGTCTGCCTTTTGAATTTTCCGACAAACACGCATATTTTGAAAGAGTCTGTTTTTCGATAAGTTCACTTTGTTCTCTGATATTCACGATATCACCTCCGTAAAAATCCTTTCATAAATATATACGCAAAAAATCTTTATATACCTTTAAATATATTTTATTTTTTTTGTATTGACAAATGACAGAATGTTTGATATAATATAAGCCTATCATAATAGTAGGTTATATAAGGAGAAGTGACAAAGATGAATAGGGGAAAAGTACAGGAAAATATCAGAAATATGGCAATGACAGCGATGTTTGCGGCAATGATATATGTATTGACGGCGTTTGTGCATATTCCGACACATCAGGGTTATGTCCATGTCGGTGACGGTATAATATATCTGAGTGCAGCAATACTGCCTGTGCCGTATGCAATGGCAGCCTCGGCAATAGGAGCTGGATTGTCAGATTATCTGTCGGGTTATGCTGTATGGGTTTTGCCGACTGTTATAATAAAATCACTGACAGTACTCACATTTACAAACAAGAATAACAGAATAATAAATAAGAGAAATCTGTTCGGAGTGATACCTGCCGGTCTGATATGTGTCGGAGGATATTATGTTTCGGGCGTATTGGTAGCAATAATATCAGGCTCGGCGGTCAGTGCAGCATTTGGCGGAGCAGTTGCGGATATATTGACCAATACTATACAGAGTCTTGCAAGCGGTATATTATTTGTTGCAATGGGAGCATCACTTGACAAGATAAATATAAAAAGAATGATAAGAGTATAAAAAACAAAGGGCAGTCGGTAAGGCTGTCCTTTATTCATTATACGGAGAAACAAAAAGTGTTTTCTGATTTGTATAGATGACCTTGCCGGGCTTCGCACCGTTTGGCTTTGAAACGAATTTGACTCTTGTATAGTCAACCGGAGTTTTGCTTGAGCCTTTGGCTTTTGAATGTGCAGCGGCAATCTGTGCGGCAAACAGGATAGTTTCATCATCAGGCTGCTGACCGTTTGTAATTATTATTGTGTGAGAACCTGGAATATCCTTTGCATGGAGCCATATATCATTTTTATTGGCGAATTTCAGGGTAAGAGTGTCATTCTGCTTGTTGTTCCTGCCGACTAAAATTTTGAATCCCGATTTTGATGTGAGTTCGATAGGGGGAAGCGACGAAATAGTTTTTGTTTTTTTGGATTTTGATTTTATGTATCCCTGTTCGGCAAGTTCAAAGCGTATCTCGTCAAGTTCACGGAGAGAGCCTGCACGGGAAAGACTGTCCATGACCGAGGAAATGTAATCAAGTTCATCTTCGGCTTTGGCTATCTGGATTTTTAGGACTTGTTCGGCAGTCTTGGCTTTCTGGTATTTCTTGTAGTATTTCTGTGAATTGACGGCAGGTGAAAGGGCTGGATCAAGAGAAATTTCTATTTCAGCAAGATTTTCGTCATAGAAATTCTGCACCTTGCATGAAGATGAGCCTTTGGGTATCTGATAGAGGTTAGCCTGAATCAAATCGCCGCATATTCTGAAATGTTCCCTGTCGGCACAGGCGGAAAGTTCTTCATTTTGCAGATATATCTTTTTGATAAGACGGGAAGCTGTATTTGACAGAAGTTTGCTCAGGTCATCAGAGCGTTGACGGATATTTTCAAGCATTGTACGCTTGGAATAATAATTATCAAGGAGTTCGCAAAAGGAATTTTGCTTTGTTGCATGACCTGTACCGTATTGCTGGATATATTCAAAAGTAAAGTCGATAGGTTTTTTGCTATTGTCATTGATAATATAAGGTTCTCCCTGAAATTCACGCACGGTATTTATAGTGCGCTTGAGGAAGAATCTCAGACGGGAAATGGTTTCTTCATTGAGGTCTGAAATGAAGATGTCCCTTCCGTGACCTGTGAGATATTCCCATTCACGGCAGATGATAGGAGAGATACCCTGAACAGTCGAAAGCAGAGCCTTTGAAAGAGGCATATTTTTGGAAATGCTTTGAACAGAATCAATTATATCATCAGCGGAATAGTCAAGCATAGATATTTTAGCCTGATTGGGCGGAAGCTGATATTTTATGCCCGGCAGAACAAGTCTTTGAGATGACATTGAAACATCTACACGCTTTACAGCGTCAATGATATTTCCGTCAGAGTCTATGAAAATAATATTGCTGTACTGTCCCATTATCTCAACGGCAAGTGTAAGCATAACGGTATCGCCAAGTTCATTTACAGCTTCAAAGTCGAGGAATAATAATCTTTCCAAATCAGGCTGGCGTATTGTACGAAGTCTTGCTCCTGAAAGACGTTTCCTTAAAAGCATACAGAGCATGGGGGGAGTCTGCGGATTTTCATAAGATGAAGACGTTATGTTTATTCGTGGACTGTTCGGACTTGCGGATATAAGGAGTTTTTTGACACCGTCACGGGAACGCATTGAAAGAATAAAATCGAATTTTGAGGGCTGATAAATTTTGTCAACCTTGGTATTCAATAGTTGGGCTTCAAGTTCATTTTTTATAAGACGCAAAAAAGCTCCGTCAAGAGCCATAAATATATCACCCTTTCTTAAAAGTGAGGAGTTAGGAGTGAGAAGTGAGTAATTGTTTTAATTTACATATTTCATTTTATCTGTGAAATTGGATTTTATGAAATTGATATCTGGGAATTGTTCGGATAATTTCTTGATAAGTTCGGGAATGATGATATTCTCGGAATTGAAGTGACCTAAATCGAATACGGCAATGTCATTGTCATTGGCAAAGATAATTTCGTGATGCTTTATTTCACCTGTGATAATTGCATCAGCGGAATATTTTTTTGCGAGGAAAACATTGCTTCCGCCTGCACCGCACGCAACGGCTATTTTGCTTATATATTTACCGTTATCGGAAAAACGCAGTCCCGATATATCAAGAGTGTTTTTGATATATTCGGCAAATGTCGGACAGTCAGTAGTTTCGTAGAGATGTCCGAAGATAAGACATTCTTCATTGATATATTTGTCTGGAACGACACCGCAGAGCCTTGCAAGAGTATCATTGACACCATTCGGAGCAATATCAAGATTGGTATGGGCGGAAATTATCGTAAGATTATTTTTGGCACATAAAAAAGGTATGGAAGTGCTTGAAAGAGATTTGATGGGATTGAAAATAACAGGGTGATGGGATATTATTATCCCTACATTTTCAGAAACAGCCTGTTCGATAACATCACGGGTAACATCAAGTGTAACTATGACTTTATCTGAAACGGCGTTTTTATCACCGATAAGAAGCCCCGAATTATCGAAACTCATCTGAGTTTCAAACGGAGCGAAGGAGTTTATAAAATCAAAAATATTTTTGGCAGTTGTCATTGAGAATTCTCCTTTGAAAGAGAGTCAAGCTTTTCTGTAAGCTCAAGAAGATGTTTGAATTCATCTGAATTCTTTTCAAAAGCATTTAGTTTTTTCTTTAATTTTCCGTTGATGACGGATATGTATTTTTTTGATTCAATGGAATTATCGAACTGAAGCAAGCCTGTGTATCTGAAAATATCGTCACACGGACGGATTACACCGTCATATACGGCTAATATAACGGAATAGGATTTTCCGAGAGATATGCATGGTTTTTCATCGATTATCCTGAATCCGTTACGGCATAAAAACAAACGCAATGAATCCGCACGAGTCATCGGCTGTAATATCAGCCTTTTGTTTTCGTCACGAAGCCAAAGCGTTCTTGAGATTATCTCGGATATAAGCTCACCGCCCATGCCTGCAATAACGATATCATCGGCACATTCAGGGGGAATTTCATCAAGACCGTCTGAAAGGACTGTTGAAACGATATCCCCGACACCGTAAAGATCAATATTTGACTGTGCATTTTTCAAAGGCATTTTTCGTATATCACAGGCAACAGCTGAATTGATCTTATGATTGATTGCAAGCCATACGGGCAGATAAGCGTGGTCTGTGCCGACATCAGCAAGATTTGAGTTTTCACGCACGAAATCGGCACAGAGAGCAAGTCTGTTATCGAGACTGAACATTATGCTTTTTTGTTGATATGGTCGTTGAGAGCCTTTACAAGCATATCAGGATCAACACCATGTACCATGCAAGCCTGTTCGATAGTTTCACCTCTTGATGCAGGACAGCCGAGGCAGTGCATTCCTATTGAGAGGAAAAGAGGAGCAGTAGTTTCATCAATATCAAGGATATCTCCAATGATAGTATTTTTTGTAATTTTGTCACAAAAGTATCACGAAGACAAAGATTCTTCGTCGCTTCGCTCCTCAGAATGACAAATCGGGATGCTTATATTTTAAAAATTGATTTCCGTGTAATATTCAGTCACGGTCTTCATAATATTTGTTACATTTATCAGATAATTTAATGAGATGTTCTGTGAGAGCTTTACAGTCGTAAGACGGTTTGCGTACATAATCGATAAATTCCTTTTCGGTGCCGTTAAAATAAAATGACTCAAAAAGTGCATCTTCACCTTTACGAATCACACCCACAGACAATGTAAGAATATCTTTTTTGTCGCTGTTAAAGCAACTGTAAGTAAGACGGCAAAAATTATTTTTTTCTTCGGGAATGCCTATATAAACAGCAGTTGGTCTGGCATATTGCGGATGTCTGCCGTTTTCGATAGCTTGAGCAAGAGATTCCATACCTTCCTGAACATATGAGCAAAATTTGGCGAAATCTTCATCAGAAATATTCATAAATCTACCTTCATTTTTTCTGAGCCTTTTTGAGCCATACATAAGCCCTGTCGATAGCAGAGAAAAGCCCTGTTTCATTGCCGTATTTTAAAATAGGCTGCTCATTGCCCTTCGGATCATTGTTGAGTATCTGTATAAATACTTCCTCCGACATGGAAATATCATTATCTTTTTTTGATGATCTTACCGTGAGTTTTGCAATATATTTGTCGTGCATATCACCGTAGTATAAAATATCACCACATCTTACGAGCGGTTTATTTTTGTAATTTAAAAATTCCATAATAATAAAAAGCATCCTTTCTGAAAATAGATATAAAGACGGGTGGTCAGGCATATATTTGACTATGCTTCTGTTTATTTTTTGATATAGTTTTTGAGTAAGACTTCGAGCAGGTCATCACGGTCAATCTTGCGTATCAGTGAACGTGCATTGAGATGCGTTGTGATATATGTAGGATCCTCCGAGACGATATAGCCTACAAGCTGGTTGATGGGATTATAGCCCTTTGCTTCAAGAGCATCGTAAACGGTTGTAATAACAGATCGTATATAGTCTTCCTTTGCCTCTGAAACCGAAAATATCATCGTTTTGTCAGTGAATTTAGTATTATTGTTATCGTTCATAATTTATCCATACCACCTTTTGATTTTATTTAAATAAAAAAATTCTATCTCAGTATTTATTATATAACATATTGCATATTTTATCAAGGTTTAAGTTATAAAAATTTTTGCATAAAAAATATTTAGTAAACGTCAATGAAAAATTCCTTTTGTAATTCTGAGGAACGAAGTGACGAAGAATCTTTCAAAGATTCCTCGCTTTGCTCGGAATGACATTGAGCAATTTATTTTGTTGTTTACTATAGCTGTTTAATTGTCGAGTATTCGGGAAATATCAGTGAAAACGGAAAGGCTTCTCTTGAGAATGCCGTTCATATAAGCGATAGCTGTACCGTAGTTTGTCATTGGCGTATTCTGGTCAACAGCACATTTGAGCCTGTATTTCATTTCTCTTTCATTGAGCATACAGCCTCCGCAGTGGATTATCAGCTTATATCCGCTCAGGTCTTCTTCAAATTCAGTACCCGAAGTCCATTTGAAGTCAAGGGATTTTTCTGTATATTTCTGTAAAAGTTTTGGAAGTTTGACAGTGCCTATATCATTGCACTGACGGTGATGTGTACAGCCCTCGGATATAAGTACCCTGTCACCATCTTTTAGAGTATCAATGGCTTTTACTCCACGAACAAGTGTTTTCAAATCACTCTTGTAATTTGCCATTAAAATAGAAAAAGAAGTGAGTAAAATATCTTGGGGAACGTCTTTGCTGACTTTGCCGAAGACCTGACTGTCTGTGATGACAAGAGCAGGCTTTTTTCCAAGTGAAGCGAGAGTTTCCCTGAGAGTAGTATCACGAGTGACAACGGGTATCATCTCATTGTCAAGGAGTTCTCTTATAGTCTGTACCTGTGGAAGGATTAAACGACCTTTCGGAGCAGATTCATCTATCGGCACTACAAGGACAACAAAATCATTTTTATTCAAAAGATGTGCAACAATTTTTTTATCTTCAGTTTTATTGCTTTGTTTGGCGATAAGTTCTTTCAGTTCGTTAATATTTTCTCCAGTAACGGCACTTACATTCAGTTCATTTTCATTTCGTGGGGGAATTTTTTTCAGGTCGCTTTTATTATATGCAATTATATACGGAATATTTTTATTTCTGAATTTTTCGATAAGATCATTTTCATAATCAGTCAAGCCTTTTGTACTGTCAACGACTAAAACGGCAATATCTGTTTTATTGAGTATGCGGAGAGTTTTTTGTACACGCATATTTCCGAGTTCGCCCTCATCATCAATTCCTGCTGTATCTATCATCATAACGGCACCCAAAGGCAGTAATTCCATAGCCTTGAATACAGGATCGGTAGTTGTTCCGAGAATATCAGATACAATTGCGATATTCTGATTTGTAACGGCATTCAAAAGACTTGATTTGCCCGAATTTCTCTTTCCGAAAAAGGCTATGTGTACTCTTTCGGCACTTGGTGTATTGTTAAGTGACATAAAATTTCATTCCTTTCATTCATCTTCAAGCATGGCATTAAGATGACGGCTGTATCTTTTTGGTATTTTTATATCGCACAGATATCCGAAATCTGCCAAAAATTCAGATATTGTACTTATTCCGTCTTTGTAAAATTGTTTTATACGCTTTGACTTGTATTTGATGTTTTTATAATCGGGCGGACATATAAAATTCCAGTCAGCACCGTCTTTATCAAATATTATCCTGAAAAATTCATCTATTTCCGTACCCTTATAGCCGACCTTCATCAATAAAATATGATGTTCTACACCGTCATCTATATGACATACATAGGCTTTTGAGCCGTCAAAGGATATGACCGCCATCAAAGGTTCATCTTTTTCACGGGCATTTTTGACACTTTCATAATCGTTGTACTCTATTATTTCCATATAAAAAACCTCGATTTAAAATTTAGAGTGGGGAGTGAAATATAACTTTTCACTCCTCACTCCTCATTTCTAACTTAATTTTAGAATCTGAAATCTCTTTTTCCGTTGACGATATCAGCAAGATGTTCTTTTGTAATTTCACGTACTTTTTCCTTGGGGATATTATTGAGTTCTGCAAGTATGAGCTTTTCACCTATTTCTTTGGTTTCGGGTGAAGCGTAATCCTCAAGATATTCTTTGAGTGTCATAAGTGCATTGGGGTGACAGCAGTTTTGTATCTGACCTGCCTTGCAAAGTGACATGAATCTGTCGCCTGTTCTGCCCTCTCTGTAACAAGCTGTACAGAAACTCGGTATATATCCCAATTCCATCAGCCATTTTACAACTTCATCAAGAGTTCTTCTGTCGCTTACATCGAACTGTGCGGAATCCTCGTCATCATCACATGGTTCAGCATATCCGCCAACGCTTGTCTTTGAGCCTCCGCTTATCTGTGATACTCCTAAATGGAGTACTCTTTCACGGCTTTTCTGAGATTCACGTGTCGAAACTATCATTCCCGTATAAGGAACAGCTATTCTAATACAAGCAACTATTTTAGCGAATGTATCATCTGAAATACCGTTGTCGAATACATCAGGATCAATATCATCAGCACGTCTTACACGGGGAACGCTTATTGTGTGAGGACCTACACCGAAACGTGCTTCAAGATGTTCGGCGTGCATGAGTATTCCGACAAATTCATATCTGTACAATTCAAGACCAAACAATACACCGCAGCCGACATCATCTATACCGGCTTCCATAGCCCTGTCCATAGCCTCGGTATGATAATTGTAATTGTGCTTCGGACCTGTGGGGTGAAGTTTTTCATAGCTTTCCTTGTTATAAGTTTCCTGGAAAAGAATATAAGTGCCTATTCCTGCATCCTTGAGTTTCTTGTAATTCTCGTGAGTGGTTGCGGCAATGTTTACGTTTACACGTCTGATAGCACCGTTTTTATGCTTTATACTGTAAATTGTCTTTATACTTTCAAGAATGTACTCAATGGGATTGTTTACAGGATCTTCGCCTGATTCAATGGCTAATCTCTTGTGTCCCATGTCCTGAAGGGCGATAACTTCTTTTCTTATTTCATCCTGAGTAAGTTTTTTACGGGCAATATGCTTGTTTTTGAGATGATAAGGGCAGTAAAGACAGCCGTTCACGCAGTAATTTGAGAGATACAGTGGTGCAAACATAACTATTCTGTTGCCGTAATAATTTTTCTTTATTCTTTCGGCAAGGGCATAAATTTCCTGATTTTTTTCCTCGATATCGCAGTCAAGAAGAACAAGAGCTTCCTTGTGTGAAAGACCTTTTTCAAGTCTTGCCTTTTCAAGTATCTGGTCGATAAGCTCAACATTATGCTTGTTTTTTTCTGCATATTCAAGACAGGCTTTTATTTCCTCGTCATTGATAAATTCCTCGGCATGAGGTGATTTCGGATCGTATTTCATTTTAAAAAGACTTCCTTTCAATAAATAAA
This sequence comes from uncultured Ruminococcus sp., assembly GCA_902800065.1. Classification (GTDB taxonomy): domain Bacteria; phylum Bacillota; class Clostridia; order Oscillospirales; family Acutalibacteraceae; genus UBA1213. The sequence continues at coordinate 15,662 of CADCDE010000033.1, read as the reverse complement.
TTATAGAATATAGACAGTACAAATAATTGCACATTGCTAATTGCTAATTGCTAATTGTTTGCAGTCTCCACGGGAGGTGACTACATTGTAGCCGATTGATTTCATACGGGCTTGCAGGCAGTTTTTACATTCAGCGGCTTCATCTCCTGTACAAATTTTATTGTCGTAAAGAGAATATTTTTTTCTCACGGAAACAGGTGATAAATTCGGCATGATTACGTTTGCACCTGCTAAAATACCTTTTTCACGTCCGAGAGGATGTATTGTTCCAAGTGCTGTCGTTGACGGCAAAAGCACATACGGTAAAGTTAATCTTATCAGACCAAGCATGAAAAGTGTAAGTTCAAGAGTACCGTTTGGCATATCTTTGAATGGTGTATCATGCTGTGCGATAAAAGGACCTATGCCGACCATATGAGGCTGAAATTCTTTGAGAAAAATCATATCTTCGGCTAGATTTTCGCTTGTTTGGTATGGTGAGCCTACCATGAAGCCACAGCCTACTTGATAGCCGATTTCTTTCAAGTCACGCAAACATCTTTTACGATTGATGGGTGAAAGCCTTTCAGGGTGAAGTTTTGAATAATGTTCATTGTTGGCTGTTTCATGTCTTAATAAATATCTGTCAGCCCCTGCATTGAAAAATTCTTGATAGCTTTCACGGGATTTTTCTCCGATTGAAAGCGTTACTGCACAGTCGGGATAGTTATTTTTTATCTCACTGATAATATCCGTCATTCTGTCATCAGTGAAATAATTATCCTCACCGCCCTGTAATACAAATGTCCTGAAACCCAGCGAATATCCTTCTTTACAGCATTTCAATATATCGCTTTTATCAAGTCTGTATCTTTCGGCATTCCTGTTTGAACAGCGTATCCCACAGTAATAACAGTCATTCTTGCAGTAATTTGTAAATTCGATTAATCCTCTGATATATACGTCATTGCCGTAATATTTCTGACGGACTTCACGGGATTTTTCAAAGAGATACTCCGATATTTCGGGTGTGAAATTCTCTATAAGATACTTATATTCCTCTTTGGAAAGAACGGTATTTTGATGAAGTTTATCGATAAGCCCTTTCATTTTTTTGAACACACCACCTTTGATGTGATACCGTCAAGCATACCTATCTTTCCCGAAAGCCTGTTTATCACATCTAAAGGAGCGTCAAGAACTATGCTTATGACATTGAGATTTTTTGAATGACAGGGGATACCCATTCTTCCGATAATATAATTTCCGTAATCGTGCAGAATATCATTAAGTCTGTCAACGGAATTTGTATTTTCAACGATAATTCCTATAATAGAAACTCTGTTTTCCATATCATTCTCCTTTGAGAAAACAAAAAAAGCACCCTTCCGATAATAAAAGGGTGCAGTTATTCCATGAAAAAATACAGCCTTTCACATCAGAAAAAATTATCTTTTGTGTCAGATAAGTTTAAGGTTTTGCATACAGTACGAAACTTTTATGCTCAACCGCAAAAAGATTATAACATTATTTTGGATTTATTTCAATATGCTTATTCCGAAAATCATTTTTTATTTTTATGTGCAAAGTGCTGTATTGATTTTTCATTGCCGATAATATAAAATATATGTACTATAAAATCAATGGGAGAGTTATATAATGGAAAAAATAAAATTTTCCGCACCTTGTCTTTTGGGAATAGATGAATTAAAGAGATTAGGCATAGACGGAGTACAGGCTGAAAACGGCAGAGTATTATTCGAGGGAGATTTCAATACACTTGCAAAGGCGAATATCTGTTCGAGATATGCCGAAAGAATACAGATTTTACTTGGTGAATTTCCCGTATATACATTTGATGACTTGTTTCAGGGTGTCGGTAAAATTCAGTGGGAAAACTGGATAGGCAAAGATGACGCATTTCCTGTTAAGGGGCATAGTGTCAGTTCAAAGCTTACAAGTATACCCGACTGTCAGAAGATAATCAAAAAAGCTGTTGTAAACAGGCTTGGTGCAAAATATCATACATCATGGTTCGAGGAAACAGGCTCACTTCATCAGATACAGTTTCTTATAATGAAAGATAAGTGCAGTATAATGCTTGATACATCGGGAGCAGGTCTGCATAAAAGGGGCTACCGTGCAAATTCGACTATTGCACCAATTAAAGAAACACTTGCGTGTGCAATGGCTGATGCTTCTCATGTAAGACATTACAGCACAGTTATAGACCCGTTCTGTGGTTCGGGTACTATTTTGATAGAGAGTGCATTGAAAGCACTGAATATCGCCCCTGGACTCCGAAGGAGCTTTTCAGCGGAAAAATGGGGAGTTGTTCCAGAAAATGTATGGAGAGAGGAAAGGATGTCTGCACAGGACAATATAAAAACAGACTGTGATTTCATGGCATACGGCTATGACATTGACGAAAACGCAGTTGAACTGACCCGTGAAAATGCAAGAAAAGCGGGAGTTGAAAAGAGAATAGTCGTTCAGCAGAGGGATATAAGGGATTTTTCGGAGGACTTTGAAAAAGCGTTGGTTTTATGTAATCCACCATATGGTGAAAGACTTTTGGATATGGAGCAGGCGAGAGAGTTGTATAAAATAATGGGAGAGAAGTTTGTCAGGAAACAGGGCTGGTCATATAGTATCATTACGCCTGATGATAACTTTGAACAGTATTTCGGCAGAAAGTCGGATAAAAGAAGAAAGCTTTATAACGGCATGATAAAATGTCAGCTTCATATGTATTTCAGATAAAATATACAAAAAATTGTACTTGATTTGATGTAAGATGAAATCAGAGGTGTTATAAAATGAATGTATATGAATTGATAAAAAATTTGTATGGTATTGATGAACTTGCGGGATATTCCGATGAGGATATTGCTTTTCTAAAGGAAAGGTTTGGGAATCTGCCTGAGGTTTTGGAGGATTATTACAGAAAAGCAGGCATGACTGAAGCGTTAAGGCATTTGCAGGACGAATGGATATTGCCCGAACATTATAAAAATCATAATTGGCTGAAAGAAGAAAAGGATTTTTATATTCTGATGAATGAAAATCAGGGAGTATTTCAGTTGGGCATACGCAGGGAAGATATGAATGAATCGAATCCGCCTGTTTATTATATTGACGGCGAAAGTATCATAAAATACTGTGATACTTTAAGTGAATTTCTGTTTTGTCAGAGTGCATATCAGTCGGTGTTTACATTTGAGTATTCTCCCGAAGAATTTTACAGCATTACGGAAGATGAATTGAAAACAGTTGAGCAGAGTTTGAATAAATATCCCTTTGAGCTGAAAAATGATGAGCAGGATTATCCGTTTAATATGAGTTTTTATTATAATGCAAGTGATAATCTGTATGTTGTGATGAAATACAATGAAGATGATATGCAGGTGCTGTATGGTGCAGTGAGTGAGGAATCATATAATAAACTTGAAGAAACAGTGGGAGATTTTGGAGAGCCTATGTAAAAGGGAGAGGTGAAATTTATGTCTTTTGCACATTTGCATTTGCACACGGAATACAGCTTGCTTGACGGTGCGTGCAGGATAAATGACTTGGTGAAAAGGGTAAAGGAACTCGGACAAAATGCCGTTGCAATAACTGACCATGGAAATATGTACGGTGTCATAAATTTTTATAAAGCGTGTAAAAAAGAGGGAATAAAACCGATAATCGGCTGTGAGGTGTACGTTGCAAAGAGGAGGGCGTCTGACAAGACTCCTGCTCTTGACAGGCATTATAATCATCTTGTCCTGCTTTGTGAAAATGAGACGGGTTACAGGAATCTGATGAAATTAGTGTCTTTATCGTGGACAGAGGGATATTATTATAAGCCGAGGATAGATATTGAAATTCTTAAAAAATACCATGAAGGTCTTATTGGTCTTTCGGCATGTCTGGCAGGTGAGATACCGCAGGCTCTGATAAATAATAATTATGCAGAGGCTAAAAGCATTGCCCTGAGATACAAGGATATTTTCGGGGAAAATAATTTCTTTCTTGAGCTTCAGAATCACGGCATAAGAGAGGAAGTTTTGATAGAATCGGGTATAATAAAGCTGTCAAGGGAATGTAATATTCCCCTTGTGGCTACAAACGACTGTCACTATATCAGGCAGGAGGACAGCCATTTACATCATGTTTTGCTGTGTATACAGACGGCTAAAACTATTAAAGATGAATTGCCGTTGGCATTTCCGACAAATCAGTTTTATATCAAGAGTGAAGATGAAATGCTGATGCTTTTTGATAAGGAAGCTGTTGAGAATACTCAAAGAATAGCCGACAGGTGCAATGTTGAGATAGAATTTGGCAAACTCAAATTGCCTGCATTTGATGTGCCTGATAACAAAAATCATCTTGAATATTTCCGTGAAAGGTGCTATGACGGACTGAAAAAGCGTTATGCAAATATAGATAAAACCTTGACGGACAGGCTTGAATATGAAATTGATACTGTCTCAAAAATGGGCTATACGGATTATTATTTGATAGTGGCTGATTATGTCAATTATGCGAAGTCGAAGCATATTCCCGTAGGAATAGGCAGAGGTTCGGGTGCGGGAAGTCTTGCGGCTTATTGTATGGGAATAACAGGACTTGACCCGCTGAAATATGATTTGCTGTTTGAAAGATTTTTGAATCCCGAAAGAGTAAGTATGCCCGATTTTGACGTGGATTTTTGTAAGGACAGGCGGCAGGAAGTCATAGATTATGTTATTGATAAATATGGCAGTGACAGAGTTGCACAGATAATCTCATTCGGAACAATGGCGGCAAAGGGTGCGATAAGAGATGTCGGCAGAGTATTGGATATACCATACAGTACTTGTGATCAAGTGGCAAAATTGATTCCAAGTGATTTGGGAATGACCATTGCAAAGGCACTTGAAATTTCATCTGAGCTTAAACATCTTTATAATACAAGCGGACAGATAAGAGAATTGATTGATACGGCAATGAAAGTTGAGGGAATGCCGAGACATTCAACGACTCATGCGGCAGGAATAGTAATTACAGACAGACCTGTCAGTGAATATGTGCCGTTGTCAAAGAATGATGATATAATCGTAACGCAGTTCGATATGACAACGCTTGATGAATTAGGTTTGCTGAAGATGGATTTTCTCGGACTGAGAAATCTTACTGTACTGAATGATGCTCAGAATCTTGTAAAACAAAAGAATCCCGGTTTTGATATAAATAATATTCCCGATAATGACCGAAAAGTGTTTGAATTGTATTCAAGAGCCGATACAGAGGGAGTATTTCAGTTTGAATCGGCTGGAATGAAAGATACTCTCGTAAAACTCAGACCGCAAAATATTGAAGATATAATTGCCGTAATATCTCTTTATCGTCCAGGACCTATGGAGTCAATAGGCAGATATATTGAAAATCGTCATCACCCTGATAAAATTACTTATAAACACCCGTTGCTTGAACCTATATTGAAAGTAACTTACGGCTGTATAGTGTATCAGGAACAAGTCATGCAGATATTCCGTTCACTTGCGGGATATTCTCTCGGCAGGGCTGATATAGTAAGACGAGCCATGTCCAAAAAGAAAAAATCCGTTATGGAACAGGAAAAACAAGTGTTTATTCATGGAATAGAGGGAGAAGTTGACGGCTGTATAAAAAGAGGAGTTCCTCAGGATATAGCGGAATCTATATTTGCCGAAATGGAGAGTTTTGCCTCGTATGCGTTCAATAAATCCCATGCGGCTTGTTATGCAGTATTGTCGTATCAGACAGCTTATATGAAATGTTATTATCCATGTGAATACATGGCGGCACTTTTGACAAGTGTTTTGGGAGACAGGGCTAAAATTGCCGTATATGCAGATGAATGTACACAGAAGCATATCAGTGTACTTCCGCCGAATGTCAATGAAAGCAGTGTCGGTTTTTCGGTTCATGACAATGAGATAAGATTCGGTCTGAAGGCTGTTAAAAATCTTGGTCGAGGCTTTATAGACAGTATGATAACGGAGAGAAACAAGAAAAAATTCACTTCATTCTATGATTTCTGTAACCGTTCATACTGTCGTGATACAAATATACGTTCTTTGGAAAATCTTATAAAAAGCGGTGCATTGGACGGTCTCGGTGCAAACAGAAGACAAATGCTCGAAGCATCAAAAAAATTTCTTGATATAGTTGCATCAAACAGGGAAACAGCTATTGACGGTCAGCTTGACCTTTTCGGTGCAATAACGGACAATTCTTCAAGACCTGAGCCTGAATTGCCGAATGTCAAGGAATTTTCAAGGCTTGAACTTCTCGAAATGGAAAAGGAAGCTGTCGGTATGTATTTTTCGGGACATCCGTTGGCAGAGTATGATAATGTCATAAAATCTGTAAATGCAGTGACACTGAACAATATCGGGAATTACGCTGACGGTCAGAAAATAGATGTTTTTGCGATGATAACAAAGATGCGTGTCATAACGACCAAAAATAATCAGCAGATGGCATTTGTTACATTGGAGGATAAGTACAGCTCGGCTGAGCTGATAGTTTTTCCGAATACATTGCAGGAATTTGGGGGACTTATACAAGAAAATAAAATACTGCGTTTTTTTGCATCTGTAAGTACAAAGGATGATGAAACAAAGCTGATATGCAATTCCGTGCAGTCGGCTGATACGAATACAGCTCCGAAGAAAAAGACAGTCAAGAATAAAGGACTGTATCTGAGACTGCCGAATGACAACGGAAAGGAATATCAGAAGGCAATGCAGATAACAGAGATATTTGGCGGAAATACACCGCTGTATCTGTATTTCACGGAATTAAATACACTCTATCGCACACCGTTTTCAAAATGGGTGTCTGTCAATGATGTGATGCTCAGGGAGCTTAAAAGACGCATTGGTGAAGAAAATGTTTCATTTCAGGAGTAAATTGCCTAAAATTTACTTGATTTCCTCTGTTTTGTTTAGATGACAATATTAAATTTTTGTAAAGATATTGACTTATGGTATGGATATGGTTTAAAATTATAGTCAGTATTTTTGAAAAATATTAATTTTTGAGGAATGGTCAAATTATGAAGAAGATATTATCTGTAATTTTATTTTCGCTTATGGCATCTGCTCTTACAGGCTGTGACAGTACTCCGACTGTTGTAAGTAATGTTGAGCCGTCATCAAATATAGAAGCTTCTGCAGAATCGTCTGCAACAGAAAGTACTGAATCAAAACAGGAAAGTTCAAAAACCGAACAGTCATCAAAGGAAAATGCTTCCAAAACAGAAAGCTCAAAAGAAGAAAATTCCGAAGCAGAAAGTTCTCAGGACGAAAGCTCCGAAGCTGAACAGTCATCTGAGAATGTTTCCGAAGACGAAAGTTCATCGGATGAAGAACAGTCATCTGAAGATGAAACGTCAAATGATGAAAGCTCAGAAACAGAAAGTTCCGATGAGGAAACCTCAAAGGAGGACGACAGCCTTTTCAGCTTCAGACTGTGGCTGAATTATGTTGAATACAAGGTGCCGTTTGATTACGGTGAGCTTAATCAGGCAGGATATTATCTTGAAAAGTCAGGCACTGTTGAACCTGATACCCATACACGCAGTCTTGACTGGAAAGATAATAATGGTCATAAAATATCCGTTCAGCTCTGGAATCCCACAGATGAGACCAAGGATTATGACGAATGCAAGGTAGGCTCGATAGAAATAAAGCTGGGTGAAGAAATGAATGTAGTTCTTCCGGGTGATTTTTCGTTTGATATGGATGTTACTCCTGATGCGATAAAAGAACAGTACGGTGAACCCGAATCAGAGCATATATATGATAATTATGTGACACTGCGTTATAAAAAAGACCTTTCAAGCACTGTTGAATTCTTCATATATACAGATGAAACTATGCAGAAATTTTCATCAGTCACTGTCAAAAATTTCGTATAAAAATAAATTTTTTCAAGGCTCTCGTTTTTTGAGAGCCTTTTTTGATTTTTGTCTTGATTATTCTATGAAAAAAGCTTATAATATTAATTGGCATTCGGCAATTTTATATAATAATTGCTGATTGTACATTGCTATAGTAAACGTCAATGAAAATTTCCTTTCGTCATTCTGAGGAACGAAGTGACGAAGAATCTTTCAAAGATTCCTCGCTTTGCTCGGAATGACATAGAGCAATTTATTTTGTCGTTTACTATTATTGAAGAAAAGGCGGTGATCGTGTGAGTTCTGACCCTTATGTCAAACGATGTATAAAAATAGAATCATTCGGGGGACAGAACTGTTTGTTGTAATGATAAAACTGTCCTCTGTGCAAAAGGGAGTTTTTTTGTTATGATAAATTATTACAAGACGATCAACGGGAGAATTGAGGAAATAAAGGAATATGAAAAGGGCTGTTGGATAAATTGCATTGCCCCTGAGGATGATGAAGTGCAGTATCTTCTGGATTCCCTGAAGATACCGCCCGAGCTTATGCGTTCAGCACTTGATGACGAGGAATCGTCACACGTTGACAGCGAGGACAATACTACGCTCATTATCATAGACGTACCTGTTGTCGAAAGGGTATCAAAATTTGTAACTTATTCGACAATGCCTATCGGTATAATGATAACTGACAATAATGTGATTACAGTTGCTATTCACGAAAATACTATTCTGAGTGAATTTTCGGAGGGTGTCGTGAAGAATGTCCGTACAGATTATAAGACACATTTTGTTCTCCATATAATGCTTAAAATGGCTACCAAATATCTTCAGTATCTTAAACAGATAGATAAGGTCAGCAACCGTATTGAAAGACAATTAAGGCGTTCAGCCAAAAATAAGGAGCTTCATCAGCTTCTGGATATCGAAAAATCCCTTGTGTATTTTTCGTCATCACTCAAAGCAGATGAACTGACACTTGAAAAGATAATGCGTGGCAGGTTCATAAAGCTGTATGACGAAGACCAGGATTTATTGGAGGATGTGCTTATAGAGATAAAACAGGCTGTTGATATGGCAGCGATACATCTCAATATCCTTACAAATACAATGGACGTTTTTGCATCTATTATATCAAATAACCTGAATATAGTCATGAAAATACAGGCTTCACTGACATTGTTGGTATCTGTTCCGACAGTTATCTCAGGCTTTTACGGTATGAATATCATAGGCGGTTTGCCTTTTGACAGATTTTGGTGGTTTCCGATGGCACTTTCGGCAGTGCTTATGCTTATCATGTATATGATACTTAAAAAGAAAGATATGTTTTGATACGGATAAAAAAATCAGTTTCGGGGAGTTTGGAATTTATACTCCCCATTTTTATTTCATGATACAAAGGAAGAAAATTTTATGAATGATGAAAGATTGTTTCATATAAACATTACCCGTGAACAGGGTGCAGAATATGCCATTTTACCGGGAGACCCCGGCAGAGTGCCAAAAATTGCCGCATATCTTGACAACGCACAGCTTCTTGCACAGAACAGGGAATTTATATCCTATGCAGGTGAAATTCTCGGAAAAAGAGTTATAGTCATGTCCACAGGTATCGGCGGACCGTCAGCGGCTATTGCACTTGAAGAACTTTCAATGGCAGGACTCAAAACTGCCATAAGAATAGGTACCTGCGGAGGTATTCAGGAAAAAGTCGTATCTGGTGATTTAGTCATAGCGACATCAGCCGTCAGGATGGAGGGGACTTCAAAAGAATATGCACCAATAGAATTTCCTGCATCAGCGGATTTTGATGTGACCTGTGCATTGACAAAGGCGGCTTTGAAAAATAAATTCCGTTATCATACGGGGGTAGTGCAAAGTAAGGATTCCTTTTACGGACAGCATTCTCCCGAAAGTATGCCTGTTTCGCATGAGCTTTTGAATAAATGGGAGGCATGGAAAAGGCTCGGTGTACTTGCCTCTGAAATGGAAACAGCAGCATTGTTTACAGTAGGTGCTGTGAGAGGTGTGAGAATGGGCTGTGTCTTACATTCACTGTGGAATCAGGAAAGAAAAAAACTCGGCTATAAAGACGGGGATAACTTTGATACGGACATGGCTGTAAAAACAGCGGTTGACGCTCTGAAAATTCTTATAAGTGAGGATAATAAATGAAAAAACCTTTAATAGCGGTTGTAGGTGCAACGGCTTCGGGCAAAACGGCACTTGCCGTGAAAATAGCACAAAAATACAACGGTGAAGTGGTATCTGCCGATTCAATGCAGATATACAAGGGAATGAATATAGCAACGGCTAAACCCGATATCGAGGAAATGGACGGGATAACTCATCATCTGATAGATTTTCTTGAGCCGACAGAAACATTTTCCGTGTCACAGTATGTCGAGCTTGCGAATAAAGCAATTGATGATATTCTTTCAAGAAATAAGATACCTGTTCTCTGCGGAGGAACAGGCTTATATGTCCGTTCACTCGTGGAAAATATAAAATTTACCGAACAGCCTGTTGATGAAGCACTGCGTGAGGAACTTCAAAGACGTTACCAGACAGAGGGCGGAGAGGTATTATTGAAAGAACTTGCAGTCTTTGATCCCGAAACAGCCAAAAGTCTTCATCCGTCAAATTCAAAGAGAATAATCCGTGCTATTGAGATATACAGGACAACAGGTATAACAATGTCCGAACAGGTCAGGAATTCCAAAAATATACCGTCACCGTTTGATCTGACGGCTATCGGGATAACCTATCAGGACAGGCAGATACTCTATGACAGGATAAACAAAAGAGTGGATATAATGCTTAAAAACGGTCTTCTCGATGAAACAAGGGAGTTTTACGGAAATAATGTCGGTCAAACGGCAGTCGGGGCAATAGGCTACAAGGAATTGAAGCCGTACCTTGACGGTGAGATGACGCTTGAACAGGCTGTCGAGCATCTCAAGCAGGAAACAAGGCGATATGCGAAAAGACAGATAACATGGTTCAAAAAGGACAGTTATATAAATTGGATATATGCCGATAAATGCAAGGATGTTTTTGAGGAAGCTGAAAAAATTTTATCCTACAGGTTTACAAACCTATGACATAGTGATAAAATCTATATTCGGGAAGTGATTTGATGATAAAAATAAAGATAAAATACAGTACAGTTAAAAAGATAATTACAGTACTGTTTGTGCTTCTGGTAATATCATACGTTATTTTCGTGATATGCCGTGCGAGCTTTACGCAGGTAAGGAGCGTTGAAGCAAACCGTACAACGGTATATGATTCGATAGATACCAACGCATATATAATCCGAAGTGAAACATATGTAAAATACGACAAGGACGGAGTGATATCATATACTGTCTCTGACGGTGATAAAATATCAAAGGGCGAAACTGTGGCAAACGTATTCTCAAGCTCCAACCTTTCCGGTAAAAAGCATGAGCTTGATGAGCTTGAAAAAAAGCTGGCTTTGCTTGAACAGCTCGAAAAAAATATAGGAACATTTTCGCAGAGTCCCGGAAGTCTTGACGAGAATATTGATTCACTGCTTTGTCAGTCAAATATCAGTCTTGTAAACAAGGATATTTCCCTTGCAGAAAAAAATATACAGAATATCATTTACTTTATAAATGAACGTCAGCTTGTTACGGGAAAAGTCAAAAGCTACAGCAGTTCTATAAATGAGATAAAAAACAGGATAAATGCCATAAAAAAAGCTGATTCGTCGATACAGAAGGTCACCTCGGTGAATGCACCTGTATCAGGATATTTCTCTGCAAGAACAGACGGATTTGAAAGCTCATTCGATATATCGAATCTGAACAGCATGATGCCCGGAGCTCTTGATGAAGATAAGATAAGACCGAAGAACGTTGATGAAAATGTCATAGGAAAAATAATTGACAAGGTATACTGGTATATTGCCATGGAGGTCTCAGCAGAAGATGCCCTGAGGATCAAAAATGCCAATTATCTTGAAGTTAACATACCTGTGGTCTCAAGCAAAAATATCGCTGTTGAGCTTCAGAGTATCAATCAGAAGGACAAGACCTCAGATGCTGTGATAATACTCAAGGGTACTTATATGAATACTCAGATGACAAATATCAGAAAGGAAAATATTTCCCTGATACTTGATGATTTTACGGGCATATATGTACCGAAGACGGCTGTTCACGATGAAACTCTCAAGTTTATTGAAACAGATGAAAACGGCGAGAATGAAAAAACTGTTGAAAAAACCGTATCAGGTGTATATATCAGGCGTGGCAATGAAATATCTTTCAGACAGATAATACCTATATATTCGGGTGAGGATTATGTTATAAGCAGTATTACTCAGGGGGATGTGCCTATTTCATATGAGTCATCATTACTGCAGATGTATGATCAGATAGTAACGGAAGGAGCAAATCTTTATGCAGGAAAAATTGTCCAGAGAGGTTCAGAAACGTCTTGACGATGTCAGGGCAAATTATTTTGAAATACTCGAAAATATATCAAGAGCGGCTGAAGGTGCAGGCAGACAGGCAGGTGACATAACCTTCCTTGCCGCAACCAAAACTGTTGAACCGTCTGTTATAAACTATGCGGTTTCATTGGGACTCAGATATATCGGAGAAAACAAAGTACAGGAGCTTCTGTCAAAATATGATGAATATGATCTTGAAAATTGCGATTTGCAGTTTATAGGTCATCTTCAGTCAAACAAGGTCAGACAGATAATAGATAAAGTTTCTCTGATACAGTCCGTTGACAGCTTTAAGCTGGCTAATGAAATATCCAAGCAAAGCGTTAAAAATAATATTACCTCAAATATACTTATTGAGGTAAATATAGGCAGGGAAGAAAATAAATCCGGTGTACTCAAAGAGGAATTGGATGAGCTTATCGGAAAAATATCACAGCTTGATAATATAAAAATAAAAGGTTTGATGACAGTTCCGCCGATATGTGAGAATAAGCTCGAAGTTTGTAAATTTTTTGACGAGATGTACAAAATATTTATTGACATTTCAGCGAAAACATTAGATAATGTATCTATGGATTACCTTTCAATGGGTATGTCCGATGATTATGAGCAGGCAATACTTTCCGGGGCAAATATGGTGAGGATAGGCTCACGTCTTTTTGGTCCCAGGATATACAGATGAATTGCTTTTATAAAAAAATATGATTTGGAGGATTTTGGAATATGGCAGATTTTAAAGAAGCATTCAGATCATGGATGCAGAGAACAGATGACGATGAAGGCGATACAGAGGCATTCTATAATGATGATCCGCCGGCAGAGCCTGCAGATGAACAGCCTCAGGCTGAACCCGCTCCTCAGGAAGAACAACCTCAAAAGAGTGCAGAGGTTATGGACAATACAGGTGATAATGTAGTGAGTATCCATGATGACCAAAAAGTACATTTCGTTCTTTTCAAGCCTGAGACCTTTGACAAGGAAGTTACTACAATGGCAGACAGATTTATTGCAAGAGATACTGTTATCCTCAATATGGAACAGACAAATAAGGATGTCGCTAAAAGAATAATAGACTTTCTTGGAGGCGTGGCTTATGCCCACAGCGGAAAGATAAGCAGAGTTGCTGAAGATACTTATATAGTTATGCCCAGTCATGTTGATATTTCGGGTGATGATCTTATGGACGAAGTCGAAAGCGACAACGTTTACTTCTAAAAAAACAGAAGTCTGAATTTTTATGCTGAAAGGACAGTGATAATATGCTTACAGCGGAAGAAATAAAAAATGTCAGCTTCAAAACTACAGGAATAATTATGAAAGGCTATGACTGTGGTGAGGTTGACGGCTTTGTTAAAAAAACTGCCGAAACATTTTCTGAGCTTAATGACAGGATAAGGGAGCTTGAAGAAAAACTCAGGGTACACGAAGAAAGGGCTGACAGTGTCCAGAATGCCATCATTACAGCGGAAATGACAGCCAAAGCTCTCGTTAAGGACGCTTCTTCAAAGGCTGAGAGAATCATGAGTGAGGCAAACGAGAAGTCTTCAAAAATAATAGAAGATTCCAAAAAATCAGCCGAGCTTGAAATGTACAATTCAACAGAAAAAGCCCGTCTGCTCCTTGACAATGCTCTTGCCAATTCGGCAAAGTGTGTTTCCGAAAATAACAGGATCATTGATGAACAGAAAATTTATATCACTGTTCTTCAGGATGAAGCAGCTAAATTTAAAAAGGCTATTCTTGATATGTACAATTCTCAGCTTGAGCTTATCGAAAAACTTCCTCGTGACGAGGATATGAAAAAGTATCAGAAATCAATGAATGAAAAATATCCCACGGAACAGCCTGTTACTGCCGATAAGGTTATCGAAACCCTCAAGCAGGAAGCAGAAAATGCCGTTATCCCCAAAAAGGATGAGCCTGATATCAAGGTAGAAATGAGCGGTGACAAGGAAAATAACAGTGAAGCCTCTCCCCAAAAGCCTGATGCTGAGATAGTATTCAATTCGCTGACAAATGAAAATATAAAAATAAACTATGTGAATCAAAATACAAATACCAACCGCAAAAAAAACAGAAATAAAAATAAAAGAAACTGAATCTATGAGGGGAATCGCTGAAAAAATACGATTCCCCCATTTATTAATTTAAAGAAAGGTCTGATTTATTTGGCGTTGACTCTTGTAATAATTTCAGCGTTGGCTTTGGGCGGTATTGACCAAATTATCAAATATTTTGTTTTTGAGAATCTTACAAGAAGCGGAGCGGTTGATGTTATCCCGTATCTGCTGTCACTTCTCTATGTCGAAAACAGGGGCGTTGCTTTCGGAATGTTCCAGAATATGCAGTGGCTTTTTGCAATATTTACAGTCGTTATTATCGCAGGCATGATATTTTTAATTATAAAAAAATATTTTTCGGGAAAGCTCTTTTATATCGGTTCGGCTCTGATAATAGGCGGAGGTATTGGAAATTTAATTGACCGTGTTTTCAGAGGCTTTGTGATTGATTACCTTCAGCTATCGTTTTTTCCGCCTGTATGCAATTTCGCTGACTACTGTGTGACTATTGGTGCAGTGCTGTTTGTAATTTCCATTTTTATCAGCGATAACAAGGTGAAGCAAGATGAATGATATCATACTGACAGTCCCCGAAAATGACAGCAATATACGCATTGACAAATTTATTTCCGAAAATGCCGACAGTCTTACCCGTTCAGCAGTGCAAAAACTTATCGAGGAAAATAATATCACCGTAAACGGAAATTTCCCGAACAAAAATCTGAAACTGAAATGTGGTGACACAATTATCGTAAATATCCCCGAACCTGAACCTTGCGAGGCAATGCCTGAAAATATCCCGCTGGATATCGTCTTTGAAGATGATGATTTGCTTGTCGTCAACAAACCCCGTGATATGGTCGTACACCCTGCAACAGGAAATTATTCGGGTACGCTTGTCAATGCACTTTTATATCACTGCGGAGATTCCCTTTCAGGAATAAACGGAGTTCTCCGCCCCGGTATAGTCCACCGTATCGACAAGGATACAAGCGGTTTGTTAATCGTTGCAAAAAATGACTTTTCGCATAATCTCCTCGCTGAACAAATCAAGGAACATTCCTTTACAAGAAAATATCAGGCGGTAGTTATGGGGAATATCAAAGACGATTCCGGAACGATAGATGCCCCTATCGGCAGACACCCGACAGACCGTAAAAAAATGGCAGTCACACCGAAAAATTCCCGAAATGCCGTGACACATTACAAAGTAATT